>JBFLYO010000003.1:0-159245 GCA_040756745.1 Bacteroidota bacterium | reverse complement strand
GCCGTTGTTGATCAGCTCCTCGCTCTCCCCCGTCCGGACATCCACCTTCCGGAGGTCACGCCAGGAGGAGCTGTTGTGGGTTGTATAATAGAGGACGCCGGCCGCGGAGTCGTACGCCATCGAGCAGACATAATAGAGCGCAGGGGAAAGCACATCGCAGAGCCGGCGGACCTCCCCCGACTTCAGATTGATGGCGGCGATCGCTGCAAGCTGTCCCGGCCTGTTCATGGCAGCATAGAGTTCGCCGCGGCCGGCATCGACAAATGTGCGGGAGACTGAGCCGAGCGGTTCGCTCACGAGCGGCCGCATCGGCGTCAAGGGATACTTGCGGGTTGAATCGAGATTTGCCTTCTGCCATTCATGTTCCCAGGTGACCCATCGGCGCCATTCGTCGCGGAGCGACCTGTTGTAGATGTCCTCGAACTGTGAAGCATAGAAGCGTCGGCTGTCGGGCGTCCGGTTGAACCACGCCAGCAGTCTTTCGGGCCCGTAGTGATAGGCAAGGTAGCCGACGAAGCGGGTACCGTAGAGATAGGCATTCGCGCCGATCTGAAAATCGATCGTAGTCCCCTCCGATTCCAGCCCGACGTACTCGTAGAAATAACTGCTGTCGGCCACCATGGTCCTGAAGACCATCTCATCGTAGGCGCCGAGCGTCCGTCCGATGCCTCCCGACATCCACGTCTCAAGGAAGACTGCGATCCCCTCGTGGTACCATCTGGGTGAATACCAGCGCGGGCTGGTAAGCGCGCTGTAGGCCATGGTGAGCGGGTTTTCCGCCGTGGGAACAACCTTGCCGAAGAACAGCGCCCGGAATGTCTTGTCGGCCCCCGCGGCCTTGTCGGTGGCAAGCACGTGCACGAGCTCGTGATTCATGACCCAGTTCATCCGCTCGTTCGTGGGAGCGGTCTCGTAGACATAATCGTACGGCTCGATGCCGATGCTCAGGTAATTCCAGGGAATGGTGTTCGTCCCCCCTGTCCCGTAATCATTGAAGTCATGCAGCAGCACCGTGACCTGTTCCGACGGGGTATAGGTAAAAAGTCTCCGGTGGAACCGGAGTGAGTTCTCAAAGCTGGCCGCCGTGTGTGGAACGAGGTATGCATGTGCGGGGTCGAGGTAGATCATCCGGAGGTTCCGGGTTTCGCGGTAGAGGACCTGGGCGGTCGATGGTAGAGCGAGGAGGGTTAAGAAAAGAACAAGATTGAGATTGAGATCGAGATCGAGATTGACATTAAGGGGGAGGGGAAAAGATGTGTGGCGTGTGCGGGCCATGCTCCGGCGTCAGCGTTTGACGAGAGAGTAAGAAATACCGGGGTGGAAAACAACACGAGAGGGGAGCGCATGCCCCCCTCTCGTCGCGGGAATCACCTGTGGTGTCGGTTTACTGGCCGGCTGAGGCCTTCTGCTCAAGTGTTGCGCTGACGGTGCGCTCAAGGCTTGCAGCCTGCTTTTCGAGGAGCTGGGCTTTCTGGCCGAGGTCGGCAACAGCAGCCCGTGCAATCGAGGATCGCGCTTCGGCCATGGTGCTGGCCGCGCGGTCGAGCTCGCGTGCTTTCTGCATCAGCGACGCAACTTCGGCGCGGTCGATGGTGCTTGCACGACCAATCGCCTCTGCTGCGCGATCGAGCGCTGCTGAGCTGCGCTGCAGATCGGCCACGGCGGCGCGGTCAAACTTTTCTCGCGACTGGAGTCCCTGCGCTGCACGCTCGAGTGACTCTGCAGCACGGGAGAACTCCGCTGCAGCTGTCCGCTCCAGTGCCGGTTGTGCGGCAATCGCGGAGCGCTCGAGCGACTGCGCGTTCGCCTGCATGTCTGCGATCGCCGAACGGTCAAACTTCTCTTTGCTTGCCAGCACGGCAGCTGCGGTGCTCTGCAGGGCCGAGGCCTGGCTCTGAAGCTCGGCGACGGCCGTTCTTTCCAGTGCTGACTGTCGGTCGAGGGCTGCCTGGGCGGTCTTGCCAAGCTCTGCTGCAGTCCGTGCCAGATCGGCTGCCGTTGCGCGGTCGAACCCCTGGCGGAGTCCCAGATCGTGCGCCGAAATGCCGAGCGCCGAGGCGGTGTTCCGCAGCTCCGTCAGCGAATTGTCGTCGGCCGGGTTGTAAACCGTTGCAGTCCCCGCGGCGTTGCCTTCCGCCAGCTTTACATCGGCATCGGAGATCTGGGTGGAGCGATACTTCTTCGCCGCACCGATCGTGCCACTGGCGTCGTCATTATGCGGGGACGATGTGTAATACGAGAAATAGACAACAGCACAAATGGCAAGGATCGCTGCGCCGATCAACAGGGAGCGCTTCGGTCCCCTGGGTGTCGATTCGTTGATCTGGTCCATAGCTCTCTCCTCTGTGAATAACTATGAGTAATGTGTATTCACTTTTTCTACCAAGAATACGGGCCCCTCGCCCCTGAAGTTGGCGGGGTTTCAAGCCTTCGAACCAGTTATTCCTCCAGCGGGATGACCCGGGAAAAGACCTGGTGCGTGCCTGCCATGAGCGCGACGGAAACCGACGCGCCGGCAGCGCGGGGGATCACCTCAAGCGTGCAGCCCTGAACTCCGGTTCCGGTGAGTTCCAGAAGCCCATCGCGCACGGTGACGCTGCCGGCCGTGGTTTCAATCCCGCGAAGTGCGCCGAGCGCGACGCGCGAGGGGTCATACGCCACCTGCGCAGTCACGCCCGCCGGAAGGGCAAGACGAAGGCCGATGTCGCGGATCCCCGCTCGCCGCACAATCGTAATGGTACCAGCGGCGCCCCCAGCGTCCACGCTCACCGTCTCCGTCCGGGCAACGAGCGAGCCGGCGGCAGCGCCGTCCTCCATCGTCGCCACGTTCACGGGTTGGAGAAAAAGTGCAAAGAGGAGCACGCCGACCGCGAGTCCGCCGGCAAAGACCGACGCATACCGGAGCGGCAAGCTGGGATGGATCAATGTGCCGAGCAGATCGCGCCACGCGCGCCGCCGGGGCGCGGGGAGTGCCTCTCCGGCATGCACAGCCGCGCGGATGCGGTTTGCCAGATGGGCGGGGGGATCCGCCTGCGGGATCGCCTCCAACGCGGAGGTCAACCTTGAAAGCTCCTCATGCAGCCGCCGCGCCTGGGTGTTCCGGCGCATCGCCTGCCCGAGCCGGCGCTTCTCGTCCCCCGAGAGCACGCCGTCGATGTCTCTATTGATGAGGTCCTTCACTTTCGCGTCGATCATGTCAACCCAGCCCCTTGTTCTTCAGAATCTCCTTCAACACCTGACGCGCCGAAAAGAGTCGTGATTTCACAGTCTTCGCAGGGATGTCGAGCACCTGACCGATCTCCTCGTAGGAGAGCCCCTGCATGTGTTTCAGAACCACCACCGCCCGCTGATCCGTATTCAGCATCATCAACGAGTCTTGAATCTTTGCCTCCCGTCCAAGCGAGTAATCATCCGTCCCTTCGTCTGCCTCTTCCGTCACCTCCACTCCTTCCAGTCCGTCGAACCGCTTCCGGTGATCCAGCTGGTTCAACGACTCATTCACCGCTATCCTGTAGAGCCAGCTGAAAAACTTATACCGGTCGTCAAATTTCCTCAGCCCCTCGTATGCCTTGATGAAGACCGACTGCGTGACGTCTGCGGCATCATCACGATCGCGCAGCATACGCAACGCCAGGTTGAAGACCGCGCGGTGATGCCTCTCGACCAGCACATCGAAGGCCCCCCGTTCCCCCGAGCGGCACCGGCGCACATACTCTTCATCGCTGGTGTCTACCATAAATACAGCGGCGGCGGCAAAAAGTTGATGTTATTCAATTTCGAAAATCAGGTCAAAACGCGCGATTCTGAAGACATCACGGATCATTTTACTCATGTGGACCAGCTTGAGCTTCTTCCCCGTCTTCGTCAGCCGCTGCTGGGTTGCCAGCAGGATGCCGAGCCCCGCGCTGGAAATATACTCCAGCCTGCTCATGTCCACGATGGCGGATTCCGTCACCGCACCGAATACTTCCCTGGCCCGATCCGTTTGTGCCGCGTCGAATCGTCCTGCCAGCACGATGACGCCCGCGTCGTTGACCGCGATGTTGAACATACTGCTACTTCTCCAGCTGTTTGATGAGGGTGATGCAGCTCGTCCCGTCCGTGTACTCGTACCGGAGATCGTCCAGGAGTCCTTTAGCAAGATGAATACCGAGACCCCCCGGCCGGCGGTCCGGAACCGGGATGTCGAACTGCGTCTTGGTCGGCCGCGTGACATCGAAGGGGGCCGGCGTATGTTCTTCCAGTCGTACCGTGACCCTGCCCCCCTCCCGCATGGCGTCGATTGCAACTCCCCCGTTGCCCCCCCTGCTGTACTTCACCATGTTGGTGAAGAACTCTTCGACGGCCAGCGCAATGGCAAATGCGGCCTCGGAATCGACGCCCTCCGCCTCGGTGAAGCGCGTCAGAAAGTCGAAGACATCCTCGAGGGACCGCATATCCTTCGGGAACTGCTGGCGCATACTCTTCCGGTTCGTCGTGCGGGACGGGGGAATCTCAGGGCGTTACAGCCGGCGGAGTACTACAATCGTCATGTCGTCCGCCTGGGGGGCGCCGCCGGCGTGGGCAATCACCGACCCGACGATGGCATCGATCACGGCCTCCGCGGGTTCGAGACGGTGGGCGGCAACGACGGACACGACGCGGGAATCGCCGAACTGTTCCTGTGCGGCATTGACTGCCTCCGTAATGCCGTCGGAGAACATGACAAGGCAGTCCCCGGGCGCCAGAGCGACGGTCTCCTCCTCAAAGGGATAGTCCTCCATGATGCTGAGCACGATCCCCCCTGTCCCCAGCCGCTTTGGCTCCTTGCCCGCAGAAAACAGCAGCGGGTTGTCCTGCCCGGCATTGCAGTACGTCAACGTATGGGTCCGGTAGTTCAGGTGCCCGTAGAAGACCGTGACAAATTTCTCCGGGCTGGTACTCTGGTGGAGCAGCCTGTTCGAGCGGGCAACGCATATCTTCGCCGTCGGACTTGCGAGCGTCTGGCCGCGCAGCGTCGCCTGGACGTTCGCCATCAGCAGCGACGCCGGAAGCCCCTTCCCGGAGACGTCGGCCAGGCAGAGCGCGAGCCTGTCGCCGTCCATCGGGATGAAGTCGAAATAATCCCCTCCGACCATCTGCGCAGGGATGCTCCGCCCCGCGATGTCGTATCCTGGGATTTCCGGTGCGCGCTTCGGCAAAAGATCGAGCTGAATCGTCGCCGCAAGGCGCACCTCCTCCTTCATCCGCTGCAGCGCCTGTTCTTCCTCGTACAGACGCGCGTTCTCTACAACCTGTGCCGACTGGCCTGCGATGATCGCGAGGAGGCGCTGGTCTTCCTCCGTGAACGACGGCACTTCGCGCTTGTTGTACACCGTGAGCACGCCGATCAATTCTGATTTCACCATCATCGGCACGCAGAGGAGGGAGCTGATGGATTCGTCCCACGCCACCCCCTTGAAGCGCGGGTCGGTCCGGGGATCGACCAGGGCCAGCGGCTTCTTGTTGAGGTGCATCCAGCCGAGGAGACTCTGATTGAAGTGGAACTGGGGGATTTCGCTGGAGCTGACCGCCGTGCGCACGAAGGTCTTCATGCTGTCGCGCGCCCTGCGGTCGACGAGGGTGATCACCCCTTGCTCCGCATGGATTGCCCGGAGCGAACGGTGGATGATCGTCCGCATGATGTCCTGCAGGCTGACCGATCCGCCGATCGCGCGCGAGAGGTCGTTGAGAATTGAAAGTTCCTCAACGGCCCTCTTGAGGCGGCGGTTCTCGTCCTGGGGAGAACTCCCGGCATTTCCCGGCACATCCTGCGGAGCCATGCGGAGCGGACGGAATGATCGACAGAACGGTGGCGACACAAACGGCCGTCGGACGGCCAGCCTGCTAAGAAAGAAAATGACGCGTGAAAAAGCAAATCATGCGGTGGTGGGCGACTGTCCGTCGTCGCCCACCGTAGATCACGGGCGAAGTTCGGTCAGGCCGCTGCCGGGGGCTGCACGTTTGCCGCGGGTCCCTTCGGCTTGTACACTGAATAGCCGATCAACCCTCCGATCAGTCCGAAAAGAGGATCGATAATGAAGGGGGGAATAATCGTGAGGGCGGAGAGGGCCTGATCCCTCATTCCCTGCTGCATCTGTTCTAACGCTTCCGGGGGCATTTTGTCGAGGATACCCAACTGGTCGTATATCGACATGATCATCCCTGCCGTAGCCTCCCCCGCCGCCGCTCCAAGTGCGAAGTGGAAGATGATCGTCAGAATCACACCGACCACCGCGCCAAACACTCCTGCAAGAGCCCCGAGCTGAAGCGCATCGCCGTTGGTCAGCGACGGACCTCCCGCCGGAAGATCTTTCTGATAGAAGAACACCGACATAAAACCTCCCAGGATCACTCCCGCGCAGCACAGGCAGTTGACAAGATTGAGGAAAGGGATCCCGGAGATGGCCCCCATGATCACGCCCCCATAGAGGGCGGGCATCAGCTTGCTCGGTTTTTCAGGCATCGGTGAGTCCTTTCTCTGGTTGGGTCAATGGAGCTACGGAGCGCACACACAGTTGTCCGATCCCGCTGATCGCCCCCGGGAGCACCACGAACGGCGCCAGCAGGCCGAACCAGCCGCCGGTGACCGCGCGCATGATCATGGTACTCACGTGGAAGCCCAGCATGGCGGCGGCGACATCGGCCAGCATCGGCGCCAGGGCGACGGCAAGGATCAGACGGCCCGGCATGACGGGACGGCGAATGTCATTGAACAGTGGAAAGAGCAGCGTGCCAGTCAGGAAGCCGAAATAGATCGACGCGCAGCGCGAACAGACGGCAAGCGGGACGTCGAAGAAATGGAAGGAACGGTCGTCGAGCTGGTGACAGACAGGCCGGTAGAATGCTTCGACGATCGATCGCACTCTGTCGGAGGGTTCGCCCGATGCCGCGAGGAGCGAGGGAAGGATGAGCGTGAGACACCAGAGGGCCGCCCCTGCCGCGATCACGGCGTATGTGATGCGGGCGAAACGCATGCGTGAACATACCCGAATTTCGCCGGAGAGTCAAGGGACGCTTCTTGATTTTCAGAACCCTGCCGGATATATTGCGCATCACAACACGCGCCCTCCCAATCTGAGATTCCACCCTTGCCGGAACGCCGGTTCACAGTCGCTCTCATTCAGATGTCGGTCACTCCACGCCCGGAGGAGAATCTCCGGCGGGCTCAGGAGATGATCCATGACGCCGCCCGTCGCGGCGCCTCAGTAGTCTGCCTGCCGGAACTGTTTCGATCGCCCTATTTCTGCCAGCACGAGGACCCTGCGCTGTTCGACCTGGCCGAGCCCGTCCCCGGACCAACCACCGAAGCGCTCGGCGCGGCGGCGAAACAGGCCAACGCAGTCATCATCGCCCCGCTCTTCGAACGGAGGGCACCCGGCGTCTTCCACAACAGCGCGGCGATCATCGACGCCGACGGGTCGATCGCCGGGTTTTACCGGAAAATGCACATCCCCGATGACCCGGCATATTACGAGAAATTTTACTTCACCCCCGGCGATCTCGGCTTCAATGCCATTGCCACTTCGAAAGGGAGAATCGGCACGCTCATCTGCTGGGATCAGTGGTATCCCGAGGCAGCACGACTCACCGCACTCCAGGGTGCGGAAGTGCTGTTCTACCCGACGGCCATCGGCTGGCATCCTCACGAGAAAGCCGAGCATGGCGCCGCTCAGCTCGATGCGTGGCGCACGGTTCAGCGCGGCCATGCGGTGGCAAACGGCATCTATGTTGCCGCCGCAAATCGCGTCGGCCACGAGATCCCTCCCTCCGGTGGCGCCGGGATTCAATTCTGGGGGTCTTCCTTCATTGCCGATCCCCAGGGGAAGATCCTCGCCGAAGCTTCGACGGATAAGGAGGAGATTATTACTGCCGAAGTGGATGCTGCGCGCATTGAAGATGTCCGGCGCAACTGGCCGTTCCTGCGTGACCGGCGTATCGACGCCTATGGCGGTCTCACCCGCCGCTTTCTGAACGACGAACCCTGGAGTCCCCAGCCATAACCCCTTCCCCGGAAACGCCCGCCGCGCTTGGCTTCCGCATGCCGGCCGAGTGGGAACCCCACGATGCGACCTGGATCGGCTGGCCTCACAACACGAGCGACTGGCCCGGGAAATTCGCACCCATCCCCTGGGTGTATGGGGAGATCGTCCGCCGCATTGCCCCCGGCGAAACGGTCAGGATCATCGTCGCGTCGGCGAGGCACGAACAGTCTGCCCGCCGCGTGCTGGCGAAGACCGGCATCGACATGTCGCGTGTTGAATTCTTCCGGTTCCCAACCGACCGTGGATGGACGCGCGATTTCGGGCCGATGTTCGTCCGCCGCACCGCACCCCGTCCCGAAATCGCCGTCAACCTTTTCCGGTTCAATGGCTGGGCGAAATACATCAACTGCAAAAAAGATGCACGTGTTGCCGTGCGTGCAGCCAGGGCTCTCCGCTGCCGGTTGTTTCAGCCCCGAGCAAACGGCAAGCCGTTCGTCCTCGAAGGCGGGGCAATCGACGTGAACGGGAGCGGCACATTGCTTTCCACCGAAGAATGTCTCCTCGACCCGGAAACGCAGGTGCGGAACCCCGGGCTCGAGCGCGCGCAGGTCGAACAGACAATGCGCGAATCGCTTGGCGTCACCACTATTCTCTGGCTGGGAAAAGGGATCGCAGGAGACGACACACACGGACACGTCGACGATCTCGCGCGGTTCGTCAACCGGACGACGATCGCGTTGTGCGAAGAGAACAATCCGAACGACCCCAACTATCTTCCGCTACAGGAGAACCGCGAGCGCCTCCGCAGCGCGCGCCTGGAGGACGGTTCACGGCCGGAGGTCGTCGCGCTCCCGATGCCTGCACCGCTCGTCTTCGACGGCGTCCGTCTCCCTGCGAGTTATGCAAATTTCTTCATCAGCAACACGGCGGTGCTTGTCCCGACGTTCAACGATCCCAACGACCGGATCGCTCTTGGCCTCCTTGCGGAAGTGTTCCGTGACCGGGCCGTCGTCGGCATTCACGCCGTCGATCTCGTCTGGGGGCTCGGCACCATTCACTGCCTCACGCAACAGCAACCGCGGCTCTGACCAGCAGTTCTGTTCGCCGTCTGCATCCAACGAGCACGGATTCCCACATCATGCGCTTGGATTCCCAATTTTTGGAATTGCCGCGCCACTTGCCGTGACTTTCCCGCCATTTTGGGGGGATTCTTGATGGCATGATATTCGCCGTAATGGGTGGGCTAACCTCCTGCAAAACCTGACAATTCTCAAGCAACACTACATTATATAAGGCAGTACGATGGAACGTAACATGGTCACGATCGACGGCAACGAAGCCGCCGCCTACGTCGCACACAAGCTGAATGAAGTCATCGCGATTTACCCCATTACCCCGTCGTCGAACATGGGCGAGTGGGCCGACGAGTGGTCGGCGCAGGGAAAGAAGAATCTCTGGGGGACGGTGCCTTCCGTCACCGAGATGCAGAGTGAAGGAGGAGCCGCCGGTGCGATCCACGGTGCGCTGCAGACCGGCGCGCTGGCGACAACGTTTACGGCATCGCAGGGCCTCCTGCTGATGATCCCCAACATGTTCAAAATCGCGGGTGAACTCACGTCCACCGTGTTCCACGTCTCGGCCCGATCGCTGGCGGCGCAGGCACTGTCGATCTTCGGCGACCACAGTGACGTCATGGCGACACGCTCCACCGGTTTCGCAATGATCGCGTCGAACTCTGTGCAGGAGGTGATGGACACAGCACTGATCGCGCAGGCAGCCACGCTCGAAGCGCGCGTGCCGTTCCTTCATTTCTTCGACGGCTTTCGGACCTCGCACGAGGTGATGAAAATCGAACAGCTCTCCGACGACGACATGCGTGCGATGATCGATGACGACCTCGTGCATGCGCACCGCCGACGTTCCCTCTCGTCCGACCATCCGGTCTTGCGCGGATCGGCGCAGAACCCCGACGTTTACTTCCAGGGGCGTGAAACCGTCAATCCCTTCTACCAGAAGTGCCCGGACATCGTCCAGCGGCAGATGGACAAGTTCGCCGGGATCACCGGCCGGCGCTATCAACTTTACGAGTATTCCGGAGCTCCCGACGCGGACCGTGTGCTGGTCATCATGGGCTCCGGCGCAGAAGCCGCGCAGGAGGCCTTGGACCATCTCAACCTCCGCGGCGAGAAAGTCGGCCTGATCAAGGTCCGGCTCTTCAGGCCCTTCGCTTCTTCATATTTCGTTAAGGCGCTTCCCGCATCCGTGAAAAAGATCACGGTGCTTGACCGCACCAAGGAACCCGGCAGCGCGGGGGAGCCGCTGTATCAGGACGTCGTGACTGCCGTCGCCGAAGGCCTTGCAACGAAGTCAGCCCCCTTCGCATCCTTCCCGCTGATCACGGGCGGCCGGTACGGACTCTCCTCAAAGGAATTCACTCCGGCAATGGTGAAAGGAGTGTTCGATGAGCTGAAGAAGCCCGCACCCAAGAATCATTACACTGTCGGCATCATCGACGACGTCACGCATTTGAGCATCGACTTCGACCCCACGTTCACGACGGAACGGGACGACGTCGTGCGCGCGGTGTTCTACGGCCTCGGCGCGGACGGGACCGTCGGCGCCAACAAGAATTCCATCAAGATCATAGGCGAGGACACGCCGAACTACGCGCAGGGATATTTCGTGTACGACTCCAAGAAATCGGGCTCGACAACGACCTCCCATCTCCGGTTCGGCCCGCGGCCGATCCATTCCACGTACCTCGTCGACCGGGCGAACTTCGTTGCGTGCCACCAGTGGTTTTTCCTGGAGAAGTTCGATGTCCTCAAGGCAGCGGTTCCGGGGGCAACGTTCCTGCTCAACAGCATCTTTGGACCCGATACGGTGTGGGACAAACTCCCGCGCCACATCCAGCAGCACATCATTGACAAGAAGATCCGGTTCTATGTCATCGACGGGTACAAGGTCGCACAACAGACCGGCATGGGCGCCCGCGTAAACACGATCATGCAAACCTGTTTCTTCGCTATCTCCGGCGTCCTTCCCCGGGATCAGGCGATTGGAGCAATCAAGAACTCGATCAAGAAAACCTACGGCAGGAAGGGAGACCAGGTTGTTCAGCAAAACTTCGCGGCGGTCGATCAGACCCTGGCGAACCTCTTTGAGGTCAAGGTGCCGGTAAGAGCCACGAGCGCGATCGAGATGCCTCCCATCGTGTCCGACAGGGCGCCCGAGTTCGTGAAGGAGGTCACCGCCCGGATCATGGCAGGCTTTGGTGACCAGCTCCCGGTCAGCCGGATGCCCGTGGACGGCACCTTTCCCACCGGCACAGCACAGTGGGAGAAGCGGAACATCGCGCTGGAGATTCCGGTGTGGGACGAGTCCATCTGCATCCAGTGCAACAAGTGCGCCCTGGTCTGCCCGCACGCCACCATCAGGATCAAAGTGTTCGATCCGAAACATCTGGCGGCAGCTCCCCCCACGTTCAAGACAATGGACTATAAGGGGACGGAATACAAGGGGATGAAATATACGATCCAGGTGGCGCCGGAAGACTGCACCGGTTGCGCGCTGTGCGTCGACGTCTGCCCCGCGAAGAATAAGTCGGAGACGCGCCTCAAGGCAATCAATATGATGCCGCAACCACCGATCCGCGAACAGGAACGGGTCAACTACGACTTCTTCCTGAACATCCCTGAGATGGACCGAAGGGAAGTGAAGGTCGACTCCGTGAAGGGTTCGCAACTCCTACAACCACTGTTCGAATACTCAGGCGCCTGTTCGGGTTGCGGTGAAACGCCGTACGTCAAGCTCGCGACCCAACTGTTCGGCGACAGGATGGTCGTGGCCAACGCCACCGGGTGCTCCTCCATCTACGGAGGCAACCTGCCGACGACGCCCTGGTCGACAAACAACGACGGCCGGGGACCGGCATGGTCGAACTCCCTCTTCGAAGACAACGCCGAGTTCGGTCTTGGCATGCGGCTCACCATCGATAAGCACGCCGCGCTGGCGCGTGAGCTCGTGCAGAAACTCGCCGACACGATCGGCGAATCGCTCGCACAGGGGATCCTGACCGCCACCCAGGACGACGAGGCCGGCATCTATGAACAGCGTCTCCGCGTTGAAGAGTTGCGGAACAAGCTTGCAGGCACGGATTCGCCCGACGCAAAGAACCTCCTGAGCATTACGGACAACCTTGTGAAGAAGAGCGTCTGGATCATGGGGGGCGACGGGTGGGCGTACGACATCGGGTTCGGCGGACTGGACCATGTGCTCGCCTCGGGACGAAACGTAAACATCCTGGTCCTCGACACCGAGGTGTATTCCAACACGGGAGGCCAGATGTCGAAGTCGACCCCCCGCTCCGCGGTCGCGAAATTTGCCGCGGGAGGAAAACCCCTGGCAAAAAAGGACCTGGGGATGATTGCCATGACCTACGGAAACGTCTACGTCGCCACCGTGGCCATGGGGGGGAACGACCTGCAGACGATCCGTGCATTCCTCGAAGCCGAAGCGTACGACGGTCCCTCACTCATCATCGCGTACAGCCACTGCATCGCCCACGGCATCGACATGGCCCGCGGAATGCAGAACCAGAAGGCCGCAGTGGAGAGCGGTCACTGGCCTCTGTACCGCTACAACCCGGCCCTCGCGAAGCAGGGGAAGAATCCGTTCAAGCTCGACTCGCGCACGCCGAAGATCAAATTCGAGCAATACGCCTACATGGAGGCGCGCTACAAGATGCTGACGAAGAGCAACCCGGAGGAGGCGAAACGGCTGATGGCGCTCGCGGAAGAGGATGTCCGCAACCGCTGGAAATTCTATGAGGAGCTGGGACGCAACGGGGACAGCGTCGCTGCTAAGCCGGCGGCGGAACAGTAGACATACCGGACGATCACCTCTTGAACCAGGGCCTGACCATGGATCTCTCAACGACGTACCTCGGACTCACACTCAAGAACCCTGTCGTCGCCTCCGCCAGTCCGCTGTCGCACACACTCGACGGCATGAAGCGCCTGGAGGACAATGGCGCGGCGGCGGTGGTCATGTACTCACTGTTTGAAGAACAAATCGTCCACGAGGCGGCGGAGCTCAACCACTATCTCTCCTACGGCACGGAAAGCTTCGCCGAAGCGCTAACCTATTTTCCGGAAACCGGGGACTACAACCTGGGGCCGGAGGAGTATGTGGAGCTCCTCCACGCCGCGAAGCAGTCGCTGTCAATCCCCGTGATCGGGAGTCTGAACGGGATCTCGACGGGGGGCTGGGTACAGTACGCCAAGAGAATCGAAGAGGCCGGTGCCGATGCGCTCGAGCTGAACGTCTACTACATCCCAACCGACCCCTCCCTGACGGGAGCGGACGTCGAGAACCGGTACCTCGATGTGCTCCGCGCAGTCAAGGAAACCGTCACCATCCCGGTGGCAATGAAGCTGAGCCCATTTTTCAGCTCGATGGCCAACATGGCAGCGCGGCTCGACAAGGCAGGGGCCAACGGGCTTGTGCTCTTCAACAGGTTCTATCAGCCGGATATCAATCTTGAGACGCTCGAAGTCTTACCGAACGTGAACCTGAGCACCCCCCAGGCGCTCCGATTGCCGCTCCGCTGGATCGCCATCCTCTACGGGCGCATCAAAGCATGCCTTGCCGCAACGAGCGGCATTCACACGGCGCAGGATGTGCTGAAGTTGCTCATGGCGGGAGCGGACGTGACGATGATGTGCTCGGCCCTCCTCAAGAACGGCCCACAGCACATCCGCGAAGTCCTCACCGAGCTCGATCAATGGATGCTGGAGAACGAATACGTATCGGTCAAGCAGTTGAAAGGAAGCATGAGTCAGAAGTCGATTGCGGATCCGGCGGCGTTTGAGAGGGCGAATTATATGAAGGCGCTGAGTAGCTATAAATAGCTGGGGGTCTATTGCGAAACCCCACGAACCCCACATTGCACAGGAGTATGTCCATGCGCGCCAAAACGACGCTTGTCGCTGCAATCCTCGCTTGTCACCTGCTCCCCCTCACCTCACTTGGGCAACATACGCATTCGCCCTCCCCCGCCGAAACCTCTGCCCGCGTCCCTGCGCTTGAGAAGTTCCACGACGTGATCTTCGTCGTCTGGCACGACGCGTGGCCCAACAAGGATACGGCGAAGCTTGCGTCGCTCCTGCCGGAGGTGCGGAAGGGAGTACGGGAAATAGCAGCGGCTGAACTCCCCGGCATCCTGCGCGAGAAGGGTGCCGCGTGGCAGAAAGGTGTGGCGGCTCTGGATTCCTCCGCGGGGACGTATGAGGCCGCGGTTGCGGCGGGGAATGCTCAGCGGCTGCTTGAGGCTGCGGAGCAGCTCCATGCACGGTACGAGGCGCTTGTGAGAGTCATCCGCCCGGTACTGAAGGAACTTGACGATTTCCACGCAACACTTTACACGCTCTATCACTACGATCTCCCCAACTACTCGCTTGAGAAGATTTCCGCAGCGGCAAAGGTGCTTCTGGAGAAGATGACCGCACTTAATGCCGCCGTGCTCCCCGCACGGCTGAAGGTTTCAACGGACGCCTTCAACGACGCCCGCACGAAGCTGAACGAGGCGGTGAAGGCGTTGAACGCCGCCGCAGGCGGCGGGAACGACGCAGACGTCAAGGCGGCAGTGGAGGAAGTGCATGCGAGGTATGAGGCGGTACAGCGGATCTTTGAATAGCGCCTGAGTAGTCAGAAATCAGAAGTCAGTAGTCAGAAAGCGGGCTGTCGGCGGGAATTCCTGGAGAAGTCAGTAATCAGAAATCGGTACTCAGAGAGTCGGCGTGCAGTCCTCATCTCTCTGATTTCCGACTTCTGATTACTGATTTCTCAACGCCATCCCTAGCATCACCTCTGCTTCCGTTTATCCAGGATCCGCTCCATCTCATCCATTACCCTGTTCATCTTCTTCATCGTCAGCTCGAACGGGTGCGGTGTCGTCATATCCACGCCGGCGCGCTTGAGCAGCTCAATCGGGTAGTCTGAGCCGCCAGACTTCAGGAGCTGCAGGTAACGCTCCGTGGCCTGCCTGTCCCCTGCCAGCACCTCCTCGGAGAGCGCCGCAGACGCTGTGAATGAGGTGGCGTATTGGAAAACGTAGAAGTTATAATAGAAGTGCGGGACGTTCGCCCACTCCGCCTTGACCTCGTCGTCAACGATGCAGACCCCGGCGTCGTGGCCGTAGTACTTCTTCGTGATCTCGGCATACAGTCTGTCCAGTCCGTCACCCGTCAGGGATTCTCCCTGTTCGGCCATTTCGTGGATGCGCAGCTCAAACTCAGCAAACTGCGTCTGGCGGAAGATCGTCCCTTTCATGTTGTCGAGATAGTTCCCGAGCAGCGCGAGACGAACGTCGTCGTCTTTGATGGTCTTCAGCATGTGGTCCATGAGGAGCGCCTCGTTGAACGTGGAGGCAACCTCCGCCACAAATACCGAGTATTGTGACGTCGGATAGGGCTGGTTCGTGTTGGAGAGGTAGCTGTGCATCGTGTGGCCGAACTCGTGCGTCAGCGTGCTCATGTCGTCATACTTGCCGTTGTAATTGAGCAGCATGTACGGATGCACGTCATACGCAGCGCCCTGCGAGTATGCCCCCGCACGCTTCCCGTCGTTCGGATACACGTCCACCCAGCGCTCGGCGAACCCGCGTTCCGCCACCTTGATGTAGTCATTCCCCAGCGGCTTCAGCGACACGAGGATAAGGTTCTGGGCTTCCTCGTACGAGTAGTTCAGATCCTTCCCTTTCACCACCGGCGCGTAGAGGTCGTAATAGTGCAGTGTGTCCACCCCCATCATCCTTCGGCGTAGCTTGAGATAGCGGTGAAAGGTCCCGAGGTTGTCGTTGACATTCTTTACCAGCCCGCGATACACGGCGGTTGGAATGTTACTGCCGTCGAGCGCGGCTTCGAGGCAGGATCCATAGTTGCGCGCCTTCATGTAGAACATATCCTTCTTCACCTGCGCATAGAGCTGCGTGCCGAAGGTGCGGCGGAACTCGTTGAGCTTGCCGAAGTATGTGGCAAACACGTTCTGACGGTCGGCGCGTTCTGGCACTGCCCGATACAGGTTGAACGCGGCCTTATCCAGTTTCACTGATTTCCCGTCGCTGAGCGACACGGACGGGAACGGGAACTCTGCATTGGAGAAGATCCCATAGATGTTGTCCGGCCCGTCGGCCATGAGGCCGGCGTCGGCGATGATTTTCTCCTCCCGTTCGTTCCCCGTGTGGGCCTTCCGGCGCAGGATGTCGTCCAAGTCATGCCGGTAGACGCCGAGCTTCGGTTCCTGCTTCAGGAAGGCATCGATCGTGCTCCGCTCCATCCGCAGAATTTCCGGCTGAACGAACGACACCTTCGCGTTGAAATCGGCGCCGAGCTGCCCCATCTCCTGGACCATACCGAGCGATGCGGCATCGCGCGTGTCAAGGTCGGAGGAGAGCGACGCATAGACGTAGAGCTTGGCAAACTGTTGCGAGAGGTTGCTCGCCGTGCTCAGGCAGCCGAGGAGAGACTGGGGTGAGGAGGCGAGTGTACCCTTGAACTTGTCCATGTCGCCGAGCCTCCCCTTGAACGACTCCTTCTCCTTCTTCCAGGCACCGGCTGTGAGGTAGAGGTCGGCAAGGTTCCACTTGTATTTGTCGGGGATCTTGCTCCTGTCTCGTTCCTGGCTGAGCGAAGCGGTGGATGCGGCCAGGGAGAGGCCGAGCAGACACATAGTGACGTCACGCAGGTTCATCGGGTCTCCTGTCATAGGTGTGTGATTCTCCACAGTGGACGGAATCGTGTCTCACGCTGTCATTCTCCGTGTGCGCTGTCGGCCGCCGCTCTTAAAAACCTGACCACCAGCGTGCCTTTGCTTCGCAGGGGAAAGTTGAAGCTGTACAGGCGCACCGCGCTGTCCGGAACGGCGAATATCCCGAGAGACCGGTCCATCCCATCATTCTGGATACGAATGGCTACCGAACCGGTTGCGCCTCTTCGAAAACCAGACAGTATCAATGCTCCTTTTCCCCGTTCGCGCACCAGCAACACGACAGCCCTGACCGGTACATCGTGATCCGGGAGTGCGGGGCGCACCATTTCGACCTCGGGGTCGGACAGAAACTCGATAGCCGTCCGACCTGCGGCTCCTTCACCCCCTGCCGGTCCACTCACGGCCACCCCGGCCGAGTCCAGCAGCATACGAAGCTGCCGGTCTTGACGTTCAATCGTCCCCATTAATCCGATCACAAAGGCCGAGAAACCAACGATCATGAGGGCGGCAAGCCCCGTGATGCCGATCCAGAGCCAGGGATGCCCCGGCGGACGGCCATCACCATTGGTCGGAGTGTGCGAATGCATTCCTTCCGGAAGGAATTACAGACGGGGTGGCAGACAATGATCGAATTCGAGTTCTCCATGGTAGACAAAACAGGCAGAAGAATCAAGGACGCCCCGGTTGGCCGAATCGGGAAATCTTCGTATACTGTAAGCGCGGAACTACACAGGGAAGCGTCAGAGCCATGAAGGACATACGCGATCGGGTGCAGAACAACGAGGTCGTCGTCTTCGACGGCGGCACCGGCACGTATCTGTACGAAAAGGGGATCTTCATCAACACCTGCTTTGATGAGCTCAATCTGATCAATCCTGATATCGTTCGCGAGGTCCATCGCGACTACATCGGCGCCGGAGCCGATGTGATCGAAACCAACACGTTCGGCGCCAACCGGTTCAAGCTCGCTCCCCACGGCCTTGAGCGGAAGGTGTATGAGATCAACCGGCGGGGAGCGGAGCTCGCCCGCGAGGTGGCTCGCGACACGACACTGGTCGCCGGCTCGGTCGGACCGCTAGGAGTGCAGATCGAGCCCCTCGGGAAGATCTCGTATGACGAGGCAAAAGAGGCATTTGCGGAACAAATCAGGGGCCTCCTTGACGGCGGCGTGAACCTGATTGTGCTCGAGACCTTCATGCTCGTCGCAGAACTTCAGCAGGCGATCCGGGCCGTGAGGGAGCTCAATGATGAGATCCCCCTGATCGCTCAGGTCACGATCAACGACGACGGCAATCTGCTGAGCGGGGCGACGCTGGAGAATTTCATCGCGGGGGTGAGAGATGCAAACGTCGATATCGTCGGACTGAATTGTTCTGTGGGGCCGAAGGCCATGCTGGACGCCCTGGAGACGCTCAAGACGTTGACTCCCCTTCCGATTTCCGTCCAGCCAAACGCCGGCCTGCCGCAGAACATCGGCGGACGCAATATCTACATGACTTCCCCCGAGTACATGGCGGAGTACGCAAAGCGGTTCATCCAGACAGGCGCGGCAATCGTCGGCGGGTGCTGCGGCACGAACCCGGACCATATTCGGGCAATCCGGAGGGCTGTGCGTGCGCTGCAACCGGCCAAGCGGATGGACGCAGGCGCGGCATCGCTTGCCGTCACGGCGCCGGAAACGGTGCGGCCGTATGCTCGCACCGAAAAATCCCGCCTGGCCAACAAGCTCGAGAGGAAAGAATTCGTCACGCTGGTTGAGCTCGTCTCCCCGAAAGGGGTGTCGCCCTCACGAGAGGTCACGAAGGCGCGCAGTCTCCACCATTTCGGCATCGATGCGATCAATATCCCGGACGGGCCGAGGGCTTCGGCGCGCATGTCCGCTTTGGCCATGGCAGCAATCATCCAGCGTGATGTGGGCATCGAAACAGTGCTGCATTTCGCCTGCCGCGACCGGAACGTGATCGGCATGCAGTCCGACCTCCTCGGGGCATGGGCGCTCGGCATCCGGAACGTGCTGGCAATCACGGGTGATCCTCCCAAACTGGGGAATTATCCGAATGCCACGGCGGTCTTCGATGTCGACGCAATCGGTCTGACGAACGTGATCAAGCGGCTCAATCACGGGCTCGACCTGGCGGGAAACCCGATCGGTGAGCCAACGGGGTTCCACATCGGCGTGGGCGTAAACCCGGGCGCAATTAATCTCGACGAGGAGCTGCGGCGGCTGGACTGGAAGATCGAGGCGGGGGCGGAATACATTATTACGCAACCGGTCTTTGATCTCCGGATTCTGGAAAAATTCATGAGGAGGATCAGCCACGTCACCATCCCGCTCCTGTGCGGCATCTGGCCGCTCATCTCGTACCGGAACGCGGAGTTCATGAACAACGAGGTGCCCGGTGCGAGTGTCCCGCCCGAAATCATGGAGCGGATGCGGAAGACCACGACCAAAGAGGAGGGGTTCGCCGAGGGGGTCAGGATCGCCCGCGAGACCTACGACCAGGTGCGGCATGACGTCGCCGGCGTCCAGCTCTCCGCCCCCATGGGCAAAATTGAAGGGATCTTTATGATCCTTCAGGGCTGAATTCTACATTATTCACCGCCCCCCATTGAACCCTCTGAGTGCAGAATATATTCTGCCCCTGCACCCCTCATAACTATCTTCTCTCCTCTCTTCTCTCTTCTCTCTCCTCTTCCCTTATGTCCACACATGGTACCCGAAGCTTCGTCAGTTTCTGCTCGCAGTCGCCGTTTTTTCCACTCCGCTCTGGCACCGTTTTGGCCACATAGTCATGGGTGTGATCATATCACATGATTCGGCCGTCACGATGTGTTTTCAATCACGGCGCCCACTGCAATATATATATAATATGATGGTGGAACGTGCGCAGGTCATGTTCAGGCAGATGCAAACGGCGATCAGTGATCAACGCGAGAGGAGAATCTGAATGTCAACCGGACAGACGATACTGACGATTGGAGCCTTTGTCCTCCTGACGACGATCCTTCAGGGATTGTACAACTCCCTCGGCAACGTGGGGAGCGACATCTCGAGCGGACAGGATGGCATCCTCGCCACGACGATCGCGACGTCATACTGCGAGATCGCCAACGGCCTGGCCTTCGACCAGGTGACCGACACCTCCGATGTCGGCCTGACATCTCCTCTCTTCTTTACCTATCCCTGCGGACCGGAAGCGGGAGAGGACAGCATGGCGAACTACAACGACTTCGACGACCTGAATGGCTTCGTCGATGAAAAGACGGCAGGGGGATCGGGGCGCAGGTACCGTACCGAGTTCAGAGTTTCCTACGTCGATGAGCTCAACCTCAGCAGCATCGTTTTCCTCCGCTCGTACATCAAGCGGCTCGACATGAAAACCTGGCGTGTCTTCCCGCCTGCAGCGCACGACGAAATCATCGACACGCTCAACACGTCGCTCGTCATGGGTTACTTCCATTTCGACTAACCAGGAGCACCGGCCATGTCAGTACTGCTCGATGTAATCTTTTCGATGATCATGGGAGGCATGCTCCTCCTGAACATTCTGCGCGCGCAGGACCTGGTGTACGAAAACTCCTCGACATTTCAGGGAGACGTCCTCGTGCAGGAAATGCTGATCACCCAGGTACAGTATATCGAGGGTGAGATCCGCAACATGGGGTACGGTCTGCCGCCGGGATCGCAGACGGTGCTCGCGGCAGGGGACAGCTCCGTCACGTTCCTGATGGACGCCAACAGAAACGGAAACATCGACACCGTCTCGTACGATATGGGACCGATCAGCGACCTGTCGCACACGCAGAACGAGATGGACCGGTACATCCGCCGGACAGTGAAATCGCCCGGCCTGCTCACGGAGCAGTCAAACGTCGGCGTCGTCACCTATTTCCACCTCCGTTACCTGACCGCCACGAACGATACGCTGTTGACCCCGGTCCTGGGGTCGGATCTGGCTCGCATCAAGGAGATCGAGCTTTCAATGGAAGTTCAGAACCCGTACGCCCTTTATCGGCCGCAGGGGATGGTCGCCCCGGGGGAGCGGAATGCCCTGTACTCGACGTCGTACTGGCAGCAAACGCGGCTGGCGTCGCAGAATTTTCGTCGCTAACACCACCCTTCGCTGAGGAGAGATCGCCATGGGAGGCAAGGCAGCAATCATATTCGTCCTCGGATTCAGTTTCCTGATGGGATACACCGTCCTGAATCTGAACACCGCAGGCACGCGCGCGGTCGGCAACATGTCGACCTACAACGCCATGACCGCATCCCACAACCTTGCGCTCGCCGGCGCAAACGTGGGGCTGGCAAAGTTCTACCGCGACACCACCTGGGGTTCCACCGGAACAGAGTCGGTGACACAGTCGTTCGACAGCGGGCCGCTGCAGGGTTCGTTCACCGCGTACGCATACAAGATCCCGCAGGGTAAGATGATGCGGAGCGTATCGACCTACGCCGTCAACGGCACGACCTATCGCGACACCATCGAGGTCATCCTGTCGACCCAGACGAGTAACAGCTTCTCGCTCTTCGCCTGGATGACAAACGTTGAAAACGGCGTATTCTGGATCACCGGGGACTCGGTCTGGGGGCGCCTCCACTCCAATGACAACCTGACGGTGAGCGGCAGTCCGGTGTTCCTCGCCAAGGTTACAACTGCCAAGGGATTCATCCCCCCCCTCGGCAAATCAAAAGGGGGATACACCAACAAGGCGATATTCATTAATCCCCCTCAGCCCGAGACGGGGGTCGCGCGAATCGATTACCCGATGGATCTTTCGGGCATTGCTGGCGCTGCTGTCTCTGGCGGGAGAAAATACACCAGCGATATCTGGGTGACGCTTGATGGCAAGGACCCCTCAGTCAGTGGTGATGGAAAGGCCTATATCAGGGCTACGCAAACTGGCCCGATCATCGACTCGATCAATCTCTCTGATCCCGGATTCAATGGCGTCCTCCAGGGCACTGGAAGGGTGAATGTGCAGGGAACGCTCGATGGCAAGCTGACGATTGCTTCGTACAGCACGCCGGCGGCAATCACCAATCATATCTACATCCAGGGCGACATTCTGTACGAGAGAAACCCGCGGTTCACCACAAGCGACGACGTGCTCGGACTCGTTGCAAACAACAATATCCTCGTCGCCGACAACATGCCGGCCGGCGCCGATCGGGAGATCCATGCAAGCATATTCGCACGAACCGGGTCTTTTGGGGCAGAGAACTATTCAGGGAGGCCGAAAAACGGACTGCTCAAAGTTCTCGGCTCCATCGTACAAAACATCCGCGGACCCGTTGGGACGTTTTCCGGCATGGCATCGATTCAGCATGGCTTTCTCAAGCGCTACCGCTACGATGACCGGCTTGCCGACCTTGGCTTCCGGCCGCCCTCGTACCCCGGGTTCCTCCGGAAGACCTATGCGATCTTGAACTGGTGGGAGAGCTACCGGATCATGGAATTCGAATAGCTTCGACTCCGATTCCTGATGCAAGGGGAGAGCGATATGTCGCTCTCCCCTTTTTCGTTTCGTTGATTTTCCCCCCCATTTTACGTTACTTTCCTCATGTCCACTCCCCTGATGGCGCAGTACGCCAAGGTGAAGGCGAAGTATCCCGGCACGGTGCTGCTTTTCCGGATGGGGGACTTCTTCGAGACCTTTGACGAGGATGCGAAGATCACCTCACGCGTCCTCGGCATCACCCTCACGCGCCGCGGCAACGGCGCCGCAGGAGAAGTGCCGCTCGCCGGTTTTCCCCACCACGCCCTTGACGCCTACCTTCCGAAGCTCCTGAAGGCGGGCTACCGCGTCGCCGTGTGCGAACAGATGGAGGATCCCCGGTTCGCCAAAGGGATCGTCAAACGCGAGGTTATCGAAGTGGTCACACCGGGCGTCGCTTACTCCGACAAGGTCCTCGAACAGAAGCAGAACAATTACCTCGCCGCGATCGCGCTCCCCACAGCCCTGGCCGTGGCAGATGAGATCGTCGGCTTCGCCTTCGTTGATGTCTCAACCGCCGAGTTCCGCGTGAGCGAATTTCCCTTCCGCCAGCTCCCGGAGCAGATCGCCGCACTCTCCCCGGCCGAGTTGCTGGTGCAGAAACGGGATCTCCCGGCCCTACGTGAAGTTGTGGCCAACGTCTTCCACGGCCTCTTCAGCACGGTCGAAGACTGGGTGTACTCATTCGATTATGCCTACGAAACGCTGACCACGCACCTCAAGACGCAGTCTCTGAAGGGGTTCGGGATCGAGGAGATGCGGAACGGCATTGTGGCCGCCGGGGCGGTCATGCACTACCTGCAGGAGACGCAGCAGTCGAACCTTCTCCACATCCTGTCGGTTACGCCGTACGACGTCGGAGACCATATCGTCCTCGACCCATCGACGAAGCGCAATCTGGAAATCACATCATCGATGGCAGGGACACCTGACGCGACGCTGTTCGGGGTGCTTGACCGAACGCTGACGCCCATGGGGGGACGCTTGCTGAAGCACTGGATCAGCAATCCACTCAACCGGGTGGAGCCGATTCGCAGGCGGCTCGATGCCGTGTCAGAGCTGGTCGGCAACGGGACGCTTCTCGAGGGACTGACCTCCGTCCTCACACGTATTGGAGATATCGAGAGGCTTTCGTCCAGAATCTGCACAGGCCGCGCCACCCCGCGAGAGGTGGTTGCCCTCCGCCATATCCTCGAATCCCTCGCCGCACTGGGGGACGCGCTCGCGTCGGTCAGGGCGCCTATGCTCCTGGAGATCCGCGACGGCCTGAACCCCCTCCCCTCAATCACGAAGCTCCTTGCCGATGCCGTTGAACACGACCCGCCGGCAGCACTTGCCGACGGCGGCGTGATTCGAAGCGGCTACAACGCTGAGCTTGACGACTTGCGGCTGGCCGCCCGCGGAGGGAAGCAGTGGATCGCCGATCTGCAGAAAACCGAGAGAGAGAGAACCGGGATCGGGTCGCTCAAGGTGGGATTCAACAACGTCTTCGGCTACTACATTGAAGTCACGAATGCGCACCGGGAGAAAGTCCCCCCGGACTACATCAGGAAGCAGACCCTGACCAATGCCGAGCGGTACGTTACGCCGGCGCTCAAAGAGTACGAAGAGAAGGTTCTCCACGCAGAAGAGCGGATACTGGAGGTCGAGAGCAGGCTGTTCAACGACCTGCGCCTGCGCATCGCCGAAGAGGCCGCGGCACTTCAGGCGGACGGGAGGAATCTGGCCGCGCTCGACTGCCTCTGCTCGCTGGCAATTGCCGCCTCCGAGTACGATTATGTCTGTCCCGAAGTCAACGATTCGACACTGCTGGAAATCACCGACGGCCGTCATCCGGTGATCGAGCGGCTCCTTCCCCCCGGCGAAAAGTACATTCCCAACAGCGTCCGCCTCGATACATTGTCGGACCAGATCCTGATCATCACCGGCCCGAACATGAGCGGGAAATCGAGTTTCCTTCGCCAGACGGGGCTTATCGTGCTGATGGCACAGGTGGGGAGTTTTGTGCCTGCTCAGCGTGCATCCATCGGGATTGTCGATCGTATCTTCACACGGGTAGGGGCAAGCGACAACATCGCCTCGGGGGAGAGCACGTTCCTCGTCGAGATGCACGAAGCCGCCCGGATCGTCAACACCGCCACTTCGCGCAGTCTGGTTTTGCTGGATGAAGTCGGACGGGGAACGAGCACATTCGACGGCATCAGCATCGCCTGGTCACTGACCGAGTACCTGCACGAGCGGGTCGGACCGCGGACGCTCTTCGCAACGCACTACCACGAACTGAACGAGCTGGCCGACCTCTTCCCCCGGATCAAAAACGTGAAGGTGGAGGTCAGAGAGTACGGCGACAAGGTGGTCTTCCTGCACAAGGTCACGCCGGGCTTTGCCGATCACTCATACGGCATCCATGTTGCAAAGATGGCGGGGCTCCCACCCGCCGTCACTGACCGTGCAGAGGAGATTCTCAAGAACCTCGAAGGCTCCGAGCTTACCGTCCACGACGGACGGGGGAAAGGCAGACGGCGGTCGGTCCGGGGAGGCGACGTGCAAATGACGCTGTTTGAAGTGAAGGACGACGCGCTGCGGGGCGAAATCGCCGGACTCAATGTGGACGGGATGACACCATTGGAAGCGCTGCAGGCGCTCGCCGCCCTGCAGAAGAAAGTCCGCAACGCATGATTACGCTGTGATGAACCGGAGGAACGCATGACACTTCAGGAGATTAAACTCCTGCATGCCTTCAATTCGTGGGCGACGAACCGGCTCTTCGACGCACTCGCCCCGTTGCCGCCGGATGAGTTGACAAAGGACATGAAGAGCAGTCACGCGAGCATCCATGCCACCCTGACACACCTGGTGGGGGCCGAGAAGATCTGGCTCAGCCGGCTCGCGGGGATGCCCGAGAAGGAGATGATTACCGCCGCGGAGGTACCGACCCTTTCGGCCGTCAAAGCCGTCTGGGAAAAAACGGGATTCGGCATGGCGCAGTTCCTCGGCACGATGACCGACAAAAAACTCAAGGGATCGTTCAGTGTTGCCTATCCCACGGGAAAGACCTACACCTATGTGTACTCGCAGGCCATCCAACACCTTGTCAATCATTCCACCTATCACCGCGGACAGATCGTCGCGATGATGCGACAGCTCGGCCACGCCCCTCCCAAGACCGACCTCATCGCATTTTATCGGGAAACCTCCGGACAATCCTGAATGTCACGCACGATCTGGATCTTGGCCGACCAGCTTGCACGAAACAACTCCGCGCTGGCGGAGGTTGTCCGCGTTGACCGCCGCACCGAACCCGCGAGGGTTCTGATGATCGAGAGCGAGGCGCAGTGGAAGCGGCTGCCCTGCCACAAGCACAGGGTCATGTTGTCACTCTCCGCGATGCGGCATTTCGCGGAAGAGCTGAAGCGGCGCGGCCTTTCTGTTGATTACTATCCGATCCGTGCAGGCGGATTGCACGGTCATCACTCGTACAGCGATGCCCTCCGTGACCATCTGGATCGGAACGGGCCTGCGGAGCTGGTTGTCATGGAGCCCGCCGAGCCGGGAATGCGTGATGAGGTTGTGGAAATCGCGGATGCGTGCGGTGCCGCAATCCGGCTGACACCCAACTCGATGTTCCTGACCGACCGCCGTGCCTTTGCGGAGGAGTACACCTGTGCCGGCGGATTCCGGATGGAATCCCATTACCGGCGGCTTCGACTCACGAACCGGATCCTCATTGCGGATAGCGCACCTGCAGGGGGGACGTGGATCGTCGGCAGCGAGACGTCGATCCGTCTCCCTGACCAGCTCAATCCGACGGGTACATCGTTTCTTCCGGATGCAATGACCCACGAAGTCGCCGAGTGCGTCGAAGCGCTCTTTGCCGGCCATCCCGGCTGCACATCCGATTTCCAGTTGCCCGTGACTCATGCCCAAGCCAACGACCTCCTCGACCTTAACCTTAATCTCAATCTCGATCTCAATCTCCCCTTAACCTTAACCTCAACCTTGACCTTCCTCGACCTCGGCCTCCTCCACGCACCCCAGGTCCTCAAGAAGATCGACACCGCCTACCAAGAGGGACGTCTGCCGCTGTCTATCGCCGAGCCGCTCGTTCGCGAGATCCTGGGCTGGAGGGAGTACAGGTACGGCATCTCCTGGTTGAGGGTGCAGGAGCTACAGCGTCGCTCTTGATCACCACGGCGTAGTCACATGCGCACGGCGATCCTCGTACTGAAGCTGGCCGTACTGGCGTATTGCAGTTACCTGCTGGTGTTCCTCCTCGACCGCTACGATCCTTCCGTTCCCGGCTATTCTCCTCCCTTCGTGCTCTGGCTGCTGGACACGATCAATCTGTTCATCCACGAAGCCGGGCATCTGTTCTTCAAGCTCTTCGGGCAGTGGCTGTACCTCCTCGGCGGGTCGTTGGTTCAGGTGCTCATTCCTCTCGCGTTGCTTATTGTCGTCTGGCGCCAGAACCTCGACCAGATCTGGTATCCGGGCTTCTGGCTCGGCGAGAATCTTGTGAACGTAAGCGTCTACATCAAGGACGCGCCGTACCGGAAGCTCAGGCTTCTCGCCCGGGGGTTGATCCATGATTGGAACTGGCTGCTCAATGGTGACCAGGAGACCTCAGAGATCCTGGGTGCGACGGTATACTGGATGGGCATATTGATATGCGCTGCGGCAATTGGCGCTGGCGCGTGGTTTGCAGTAAAGAAGATGAGAGAGGAAAGAGATGAGAGAAGAGAGAACGCAGTTAAGAGTGGAGAATTGTGAGTGATGAGTTAATAGCACTCCTCCATTTTCAATTTTCCATCTTCAATCAGAATGGCTCACCGCAATCCACAATTGACAACCTTTCCCTTTTCTACTTCCCGGCCTGCGGCGGCGCGAACGAGTAGCCGAGCTGCTGCATCCACGAGAGATCGTTGCCGGCTATCCATTCGTCGACGAGTTTCCCTTCCGCGACATGCAAGAGACTCATCCCGGGGACGACCACGGTCTTTCCAGTAGGTGGCGATGAGCCGGGGCCGCTGTTCGTGGCTTTGATCGTCCATCGCGCGGCGATTACGCTCTGCGTGTAGATCACTTCATCGAGGGTGATTGTGAAGTCCGGATATGCTGTTCGCCAGTATGCGATCGCGCTCTTGAGCGAGTCGATGCCGCGGGTCGGCTCAAATCCCGGGGTCATCCGAAGCTGAAAGTCGCTGCTGACTATCTCTTCAAGACCTTTCACGTCGCCGGTATTCCATGCCAGCACATACCGGTCGACGAGTGGTTTCAGAGCTACCGACGGGTCAGGTTTGACACATCCAGCAAAGGAAAGCGCAACTAGAAGAACCAGCGCGGTGCGAAACGACGTGTGCGGAGTCATAGGAGGGTCTCCTAGAGGGGTGAGAGAAAGTGAATGTTGATGATTCAGAATCGCTTCACAAGCCGCAAAATCGGCCGCAACAATCTGTACACTATCGCATAGATTTGAAACAGTCGATAGCGAGTTGCCCACACGAGCGTCCACTTTCGACGGTATCGCGAGCAGGCCTCAAGGATGTCTTTCGCCGTTGCGGCGTTGCTTTCCGGCGTGAAAGCCCTGGCGGCCTGCCCCTTCCTTGCAATGCAAAAGATCGATTGCGGCACGCGCCAGTCGTCGCTGCCGGTGTCAAGCAGGCACACGTCAAACCGGTGTTTACCAAGCATCGCAGGCAACGTCGTTGGGGAGAACGTGTTTGGATGCACGTATCGCAGGAAATACCGATCGAGTGATCGCCACGGCTTGAGAATATTTGGGACGGTGAGCACCAGGATGCCATCCGGTGCCAGCAGTTCCCAAACTCTCTGCAGCGCCCAGTTTGGCTCATAGAAGTGCTCCAGCACTTCCCGCATGACAATGACATCAATACTTTCCTTCGGGATAGCCGTGAGGTCTTCCAACGTACCGTATTGTACAGGCAGACCCGCATCACAGAGAGATCTGTAGAATTGGACGTTCGGCTCGATTCCTACCACCGACAGCCTTCGTTTCTTCGCCCACCACAAGAATTCCCCGTTCCCCGAGCCGATCTCGAGCACCCGGGATCCATCCAACGGTTTCACTTCCTCGATTCGTTCAAAGATCGCCTTCGCGAAGTCCGGCTCCCTCTGGCCCTTGTCCTTTGGGGGGCCGGTGGCAGTCTTTCCGTAGAATCGGGCATACGCTTCGACGTGAAATCTCCTGTACACGTCCTCCGCCGGCATCGGATTCGTGTACACGAACGAGCATGCCTCACATACCACGGTGGTGCAATCGAGATGATGATGCATCTGTCTCGAGAGGACCACGCTCTCCGACTGTCCACAGAGCGGACAGGAGCGTGGGAATGAAGGAGTTGTCCAGATGGAGCGGCTGGAGCCTAACATGGCGTACATTAACCTGACCTGTGGCTGCGAGTCTGCGCCGAGATCCTCAGTACATATCTGTCCCCCGAATCTACCTCTTCTCGCGGTCTTTTTCCACAGATTGCACAACCGGCTGGATCCGGGTGACACAGCCCAAAACGCCGTGTGGCTTTCTCAGCTCTTGACTGCCAGAGTTACTGAAAAGTTGTAAGTCACAGGATTGCGGAACGGGGATTGCGGATTACAGCATTGCGGATCAGGAATTGCGGATTGCGGAACGGAAAGGGGGTTGGGCCCTACCCCATACTCCCTTACTCCACGCTGCTTACTGCGTACTGCCTACTCCAGGCTGCTGCTCTAGCTATTGAGCATACACCCCCCTCAACGCGCTCCAGTGTTCGTCGGTGATCAGATGATTCGGCGTGATCCAGAGATGCGTTGCACCTCCGGCAAGCGAATAATGCACGGCGCGGGAAAGATCACCCGGACTGACGGCCTTCCCCTTCCCCCACAGACCCAAAGACATAATGATCTTCTCAGCACCAAATCTCTTCACAAAGAAGCGTGCCACGTTCTCGGACGTCGCCGGCGAACGGCCTTCAAGGTAGAAATAATCCCACACCACCAAACCGTCAGCGAATCTGAGCAGACCCGGGTAGTACAGCCCCGAGGAGATTCCTTCATCATTCAGCCGGTCGTAGTGGATCGGGACATCGATATACAGCTTCTTGCCATATGCGTGGACGGTATCGGCAAGTTCATGCAGGTAACGCGCAAGCAGCGCCGACCGCCACTCTCCCACCACTCGCGCGTTCCTGTCGATCCCTCCTCCCCCGAAAAAGCTGCGAGGCCACGTGTCCCCTCCGGTAACCGTCCGGTAGGAGTCAAGGCATCGTTCGTCGAAACAGTAGCGGTCGTACTCGACTTCGGTCAGACTGATCCCCTCGATGTCGTACGTCCGCGCAAGGTACCCTACCATCTCACTTATCCAGCGCCCATAATCTCCCGATACGAGCTCAGTGAAGCAAACCTGCTCCGAGCTCCGATTCCCGTCCGATCCGCGCGCCGCGAAGCCGGGATGCTCCGCAATGTATTTCGGGGCGTAGAGATCGACAATGGAGATGATCCGCCGTCCGTTCTTCTTCATGGTTGCGACCGCATCGGCAAGCAGATCGCCACCCGACACCCGCTGGTCGTTGCTCCATGTCGACTCGTGCCCCTGCCAGCGGAAGAAATTCCATTCATACCGCCCTGCCCCAAGTCCGACACTCGTCACCAGCGACGAGCCCTCACGACGGAGAATCGACGACAGCGCATCAGCCGGCCTTGTCCACGCATCGAAGTGGGTTGCCAACGTGATTCCGGTTTGCCCCGCCCTCACCGGAGGAAGCGGCGTATTCGATGAGAGATCTCCCGCCCGCACTACTATCCACGCAACGGCAACCGTCGCCAGTGCCGGCACGATCCCCTGTGTCACAATCCCGGCGATCCTGTGCCGGCGCACGGGGGCAGCCGTGAAGTCTCGTCGCTCTCGCTTCTCCCACCTCTCCGCCGCCTTTCGCAGCTCGGCAAACAATGAGTAGACGACGACCCCGTTGTAGAAGTAGGATAGCGGAATGATAAGCCATCCATACAAGGGTAAGTATCGCAAGTGCGCCGCCTGACCGTCGAGCAGAGTGCTGTAGATGACGATCGCGGCAAACATCCCGTAGCCGAGAAACGCCACAACAGCCAGCGGCCCGCCCATGATGTACGCTCCGGAGGAGATTGCAAACGGCAGCGAAACGAAAAGCGCAAGCTGGATCAGTGGTATGCCAACCATGGTGAACCAATTCACCGGCAGATACCAGGAGAACGGAAAATATGCCGGACGGAAGACCATGTCCCGGTGCGCCGTGGTGATCTTCAGGTAGCTCCGCGTCCATCGCACTCTCTGCCTCCAGAGCGCAGGGAAGTTGCGCGGGACATCACACATGACAAGCGCCTCGCCGTCGTAGATAATCCTGGCCCCTGCACGCTGCAGCTTGAACGTCAGGTCAAGATCCTCTCCCCACACTTCACTGAACCCGCCGACTCGCCTGAGCCACTCTTTGCGTATTGCGCCCGTGTTTCCGGAAATGATCGGCATGACATTCAGCACTGTAAAGGCACGTCGGACGAACCCCGTGCCGACATGTGTCGTGAGCGTCAGCAGTTTCTGCAGCGGGGTGTCGGGTCTCGCCGGCGTGTCGTTCCCGCACACGGCGTGAATACCCGGATCGACAAACCAGCGTGCAGCGTTTGCCAGCGTATCGGGGCGGAACATTGAATCGGCGTCTGTGCAGAAGACGATATCCCCTCGGGAACGTGCAATCCCCGCGTTGAGCGCACTCGCCTTCCCGCCATTCGGCTTCGCGACATAGGCGATCTTCCCTTGATCGATGAATGGCTTGAGCAGCTCTTCAGTCCTGTCGGTGGACCCGTCGTTGACGACGATGACTTCATACTGCGGATACTCCGAGGCAAGAATGGATGCAACGGTGAGAGCGATCGTCTTCTCTTCGTTGTATGCAGGGACGATCACGGAAACGAACGGCCTGTATGAGTCACCCCAGCGGGTGAAAAAGCGGCGCTTCCATCGTTCGTAGGCAATCGTGAGAGGGAAGAAGAAGATCGACTGGAGGCCGAAGAGGAAGATGACAAAGCCAAGAGCAAAAAACGCGCCGATCACGAATGTCATAGATCGACGCCCTTATACAGAACAAATGCCTCGGCGTATTTCACCCCGGTTTGCAGTCCGCGGTGCGATGCCCGTCCGGTGATTTGCCGTGGGCTCATGTACAGTTTTTCTCTTTGCGTCCGATGCGCCTGTACAGCTCTGATTTTGTCGCCGATGTAGCCGGTGATATCGACGAAGAAATTTGCCGCGAAATGTGACTCGGTGGAGACATCTTCGTAGCAGAGAAGCGACTTGTCGCCACGCGCCGCAATCCTCGTTGCCTCGAATACCGCCTTGTGGTCCTGGTGAATGTCGAACGGCGACTGCGTAACAATGATCCCCGCCCCGGTCTGCCGGATTTTTTCCTCAATCACCTTCGTCATTTCGCTCATCTGCGCTGAGAGTGCCGTGTCCCTGAAATCATACACCCAGACGTCATCAAGCCCAAGAATCCCCGCTCCTGCAATTGCCTCCTGCTTGCGGTCGGCGGTCCCGTTTACCGTGCCATTCCCCTTCTCGCCCGCAGTCATGACAAGCCCGTACACGCGGTACCCCAACTCCTTGTACCTCGACAACGTCCCGCCACATCCCAGTTCGATGTCGTCTGGATGCGCCCCGACGGCAAGTACTGCTTTTTTCTGGTCCGGAGCATGGTTCCGGGAGGTCCACGCAAGTGTTACAAAGGCGAGCATCCAGGCGGCCAGAGTGGCAAACTCAGCGATCTCCGTGAAGCCGATCACCCGGCTTACCCCGCTGACATTGGCCGCAAGGAAGATACCCAGCCAGAGAGCCGCCAGCGCGGGCCAGATAAAGTAGGCGATGCGCCAGTACGGACCACCGCGAAGACGCAGACTGTCCCTTCGGCCGTGAAAATGGAAGCCGATCACAATGTTCGAGACGATGAGGAATATCGGCTTGGCATAGTTGTTCACAAGCGCGGCATAGTCGATTGTCTGCCGGAGCTCGATGCGCCGCAGGATATCGAAACCGTGTGAATTGTTCGGGTCGAGCGTGAAGAGATCCCTGACTGCCTCCTCCGCTTCCGGGACTTTCCCCGCATCGATCGCGATGTTTCCCATCCCGATCAGGATATCGGGGTTCTTGGGATCCAGTCGATGGGCTTTGCGGAGCATGTCGAGCGCCGGACCGGGAAGTCCGGACCACCCATAGAGGTCGCCGAGCCCCTTATATGCGGCTGAGCAGGCAGGGTCGATCTCGAGGATCTTGTTGTACGTCTCCTCGGCGACTCTGAACTGGTTCCCCCATGCCAGGATATCTCCTTTGATAAGGAGGATATCGGGGTTCCGCGGCGAGACAGCATTGGCCTTCTCAATGTACGCAAGGGCGCGTTCGAAATTTCGCTGCTGTGCAAGTGTCTGCGCCATCCCGGCAAGTGCATCAACGTTCTCCTGTTCGATTGCGAGGACCCGCTCATACGCGCGCTCCGATTCGTCATAGCGCGTCGCCCACCGGTAGACCCGCGCCAGGCCTTTGAGCCCCGCCAGGTTCACTGTATCGCGCTCGACGACGTCTCTGTAGAGCGTGATGGCGTGGTCATAATCTCCCGTCCATGCGTAGAGATCGGCAAGCGTGATGCAGGCCCCCAGGTCATTTGGTGCCGCTTGGACGAGCCGGCGGTACACTACCAGCGCTTCCGGAAGCCGCTGATAGTGGATCAGGAGATCGGCCCCCTTCCGCAAGGCAGGGAGGGAATCCGCCGGCATGCTGCGCGATGGCTCAACAGGTCTGGTAAATAGCGCGCCGGAATCCTGCGGTCTGTACGGTCTCCGGACCGGGGCTCCGGCCGCCAGGGTACTCAGCAGGAAACCGGCGAGCAGTATACGGGGGGCGGCGCGGGACATTGAGCGGGGTCTCACTACAAACCAGTCTTCAACCGGAAATGGAGGAACGGCGCGGTTTCGGAAATCGGCTTGCTCAGCACTCGCACCCCCGCGCGAAGTTCAAGCATATCCCAGGGCTCGGCAAGCAACGTGAGCATTGCGACATTTGACGAACCGAATGTCCGCCCCGGCACCACCCGGTATTTGTCGAACAGCAGGTCCCCCCGCACCCCGTATCGCCCCATCATGTAGCGCGCCGTGCAGAAAATCGACCACGAAAGCGACCGATCGAGGTCCCGGTCGGGCACGTATTTCACCTCTGCCGCGAACCGGCCGTCATCGTACCCCGCCCCTGCGCCGATCAGCCAGACCTTCTCGTACGCAAATGACTGCAGTGAGCCTGACATCGGATCGATCTGAAGGTTGGCGGGATCGGGATCGCGCAGTATGGCGGCGAACAACCTTCCGTAGAAGGGGCCGGAAATCGTGTTGCGGAGGTTCAGCGTCGCCTTCATATTATCGGCGCGGAGCGTATTGTTCCAGAAGAATTTCGGCCTGAAGTATTCGAGCTCGAGCGAAACAGAATTGTCTTTCCCGTATGTGTACCCCACTTCGACCTGGACGTGGTACGAACGGGCATACGAGCTGTGATCGGGCGAAGGATTGATGGCCGCCGGGTATTCGTATTTCTTGTCCCGCAGCCCCACGCGGAGGTAAGTCCTGTAGTCGAGGAAGAGGTATGCATCGCTCCAGAGGTTGGTTCTCCGGTAGAACACGCGGTCGGTCTGCGACCATCCCCCGTACAGGTCGGCGCGGTCCAACCAGCCGACGAACGCCCCCAGCTCATGCACGTTGCGGGCGTAATCAGCCTCCCATCCCCCGGATGAGCCGAAGAAGTGGATGCTCCGGCGGCGCCCGATGGACTCCAGCCACGCCTTCACCTCCTCGTCGTCCGGCTGTTGACGGAGCGCATACGTCAGGGTTTGCCTGACCGCGGTGTAGCGGCGCATCCATTCCTGGACTTCAGCCAGTCTCCTGAGGGCTTCGGGGTCGTGGTGCCCGCGGAGAGCAGACGACCGCTCATAGGCGATCGCCGCATCGCGCAGGTTTCCATCGGCCTTGCTTGCATCGCCGAGTATCATGTAGTACCCGGCATTCTCGTGATCTGCGGCAACAAGCTGCCGGGCCTTTTCCCCGGCCCGAACATGATCGCCGCGTTGAAGTGCGGCCATCGCTTCACGGTAGAGACCGTTCTCCCGCCCGGTGTCCCCTTCCGTCAGCACACTCAGCGCAGCAATCAGGGTCAGAAATGTCATGCGTGTACTCCCGCAAGCGATTCCTGGAGCATCTGCTCGAGCACCCCCGCGGCCTGGCGCACGTGAGCCCCGACCCGGGCATTCACTTCGATAACTTTAGGGACTCCGCTCTCCGTCAGGCGAACGTCCATGTCGATCCCCCCTTCCAGACGCATCACACGCACCACGTCTCCCGCCAGCTCAGCGATCGCCGGACAGCCGACTGGCTTGACACCGGTGGCGTTGCCGACGATACCCTGTTTCAACCCCGTCTTGAGAAAGATCTGTAGTGCGGCAAGCCGTCCCGCCGGGTACGCGAAGAGATTTACGTCATATTCTTCCCCTCCGAGGAATTCCTGATATGCCACGTCGGTCCGGGTCTCATCCGCTGCGGTAGCCCGGTCGAAGATGACCCGGACCCCCCGCCCTCCCCTTCCACGGCGTGGTTTGACGATAAAGGGATACCCGAGCACCTCGCCGGCTTCGAGAGCCGACGGACACTCGCAGTCGGCAAACGTCAGCGGCACGGCGATGCCGCTCGCCCGGAGATAGCGGGCGGTCAGATATTTGTCGTTGGCAATGACCGCCATATTGTGATCGGTGGCGAAGACAGAAACGCCGAGCGCGCGCAACGGTTCTTTCAACGATGCGGCGGCAGGGATTTCTTCCGTGACCGTGCAGACGAACAGGAGAGGCAATTCGCGCCGGGCGATGTCCAGGATTGCGGAAGCGTACTCCGGCGAATCCCCCCGGGGGATCAGGCTGAATGTTGTCGCCTCCGAATCCACCGGGACGATGTCTGTACCGTGGACACGGAGCCCCTGTTCCCGAAAGTACCGGGCGGCGGCTTTGCCCGCCGGCCCTCCGACTCCGGTGACCAGAACCGTTCGCCGTCCCTGCACGGGTTCAGATGCGCGAGGTGCCGTCCCTTCTCTCATTGCGCTGCCGCGTGATTGACTTCGGTGTGCTTCACCCGATTAAGTAGTCGAGAGGGCACGTTAGTTCCCTCGCACCATGCCAAAACGGCCTGAAAACCGGCGTGATTTCAATCCTTGGAAATGCCCCTGATCTTCCGTACCTTGTTGCCCGGGGTGGTCTTTCGGGGCCACCATTTTTTTGATCATTCATGGTCCGCGACGGCGGACATCTGATGGGACTGTATCCTCAACCGAACAAGTGGCAGTGCGGCCCGTTCGCACTCAAATATGCGCTGATCATGCTCGGCACCATTGTCGACGAACACAGGGTCTCCCGCATCGCAGGGACACACTGGTGGAACGGCACCGACGAAATTAAGCTGGCCCGGGCCGCGCGGGCGTACAACTGCAAGATGAAGGTGATCCGGCGGAAGACATCGCTGCGGGCAAAACGTGAACTTCTCCTCGCGCTCAAGAAGGGATGCCCTGCACTCCTGTGCGTTGACCGCTGGAACCATTGGATCACGGTGGTGGGAGCCGAACGTGGAAAGTTCATCATCATTGACAGCCGCCGTGCCCCCGTCGTCTGCGTTGAAACCTGGCGCAGCCTGAAGAAACGCTGGGTCTACACCGAGCGCGACCCCGACGATCCGACCCAGATCATCAAGCTCTACGATCTCCACCCCGTGATCCCGAAGTATCGCGTCCGCACCAAGGCACACTTCTCTCTTAAACGGGCACGGTATCTCCGCAGGCACGAGAACAGGGTCTTCGCGCGGTCATGGGACGAATACTTCACCGACCTCTCGCACATCTGCATTCCCCGCACCCCGCGCTCCGGGGCGATGATTTCGATGGGTGAGCTGCTCCGCCGTCATGGTGCGATGATCCGCGAGCAAATCGCCTTCTGGCACGGGACCGCCCCCCGTGACCGACTCGCCAAAGTCATGCGCAACCTCCAGTTTGTGGCCGACACGTACGATCTGGCCGTGCGGGCGGAGGATGAGAAGCGCGCCATCGCCGCGATCACCTCCAACCTGGCTCTCTGGGCCGCGAGCACCTACGGGATCGACGAGGTGTACGGCAACGCCTGACCCGATGAACGTTCTCCTCACGAACGCCACGGACATCTTCGCCGGCGGCGAAGACTACGTCCTCATCCTGGCGCGGTATCTCGCCCTGCGCGGGCACAGGGTCTGGGTTTCGGCCCGTCCCGGACATCTCCTGCTGAAAAAGTGCAGCGACGCGTCGATTCCGACCGTTCCGATCCCCTATGGGGACATGACGAAGGTGGTTGCCGTAGCTCGCCTCCTTCGCAATGCCGCACTCGAACGGAAGATCGACATTATCCACAGCAACGCTAACTACGACCGGACCTGCGCGGCGATCGCCTGCGCGTTCACAGGGATGGGGCATGTCGCGGGAGTGCACAGTACACATTCGATCCAGCACAACATCACCCACTGGCTGCGCAACCGGTTTGGCACATCGCACTTCATCACGGATGCAGACGCTGGAAAGGGAGTGCTGGTGAAGAAGGATGGAATCCCTGCGGCGAAGATCACTACCGTCCCCATAGGCATCGAGGAGGATCCGCAACAGGCGAGAGTGCGCTCGCGAAGGCGGGTGCGCGCCGCGATGAAGATCGCAGCCGGCACGCCGGTGATAGGCAACGTGGCAAGGCTTGTCCCGTTTAAGGGGCATCGCTACCTGCTTGAGGCGGCCGCGGAGGTCGTCCGAAAAAAGAAGAACGTGCTTTTTCTCATCGCGGGCGACGGCGAGTTGCAGGGTGAGCTGACGGCGCAGGCAAAAGCTCTCGGCATCGACAGAAAGGTCAGATTCCTCGGTTTCCGCGACGATCTGCGCTATCTCTATCCTGCGTTCGACGTCTATTGCCACTCCTCGGTGGAACTTGCTTCTGAGATGTTCCCGATAGCGATCCTGCGCGCACTGGCGTCGGCACTCCCTGTCGTCTGCACGCGCGTTGGCGGGATCGCTGCAATGGTTGAGGAGGGAGTGTCGGGACACCTCACTTCGCCGGAGGATCCGCATGCGCTCGCAGAAGGAATTCTCGATCTCCTGAAGTCCCCCAATCGAAGAAAATCGATGGGCGCGGCGTCACACAGTCTGTTCAGGAGCAAGTACCATGCGGCGGTGATGGCCGAGAGGGTTGAACGGGTGTACAAAAGCACACTGAAACAAGCGGGATGATCCACATGAAAACGCCTCCCCTTATTGTTCTCGTGACAATGTTCGCGGCTGTGTCCTGTCCCAGGCCTTCGGGACTTCCGCCGATCAGCGCAGCAGACAGCCTCGCGATCCTTGAAGACAACCTTGACCATCGGGCTGATATTGATGCCTTTTTCCGGACCGATCCTGCGTCTCCCTTCGTGCGCGATACGTCGATCCGGTACCACGGACCGCGCTGGTTCCCTGTGGATCCGGCCTATCGCGCCCGCTCGCTTCTTCACACGTACGAGGATCCCGAAACGGTCATCGTGATGGGGACACGGGGGGAAGAGCGGCGGCAGGTCAGGTACGGTTATTTTGAATTCGATCTGCCGGGTGAGGAGGGGTTCCCCGTCAGCATACGGCTGAACGTCTATAAGTTCACCCCCTACGACCGGATCAGGTATGAGCGGTATCCCGAGAACCTCAGCGTCTGGTTCACTGACAGGACGACGGGGAAGGAGACCTACGACGTTGGCCGCTATCTGGACGTCGGCGACGATATGCACGATCCCAACTATCTCTACACGCTCGACCTGAATAAGGCCTACAACCCGTACTGCGCCTACAGCGTCATGTACTCATGCGCCATACCGCGGAAAGAGGACCGGATCGATCTGGCCCTGCGCGTGGGCGAAATGAAGTACCACGAGTGACCCGTTTCTCATCTCTGCAAATCCATGGACCAGCATAAGCTCTATCGTACTATCAAGCTTCTCGGGGAAGTAAAGTTCCGCACGGAGGAACAACTGCTCGGCCACGTGCTGGAGCAGATCATTGTGAACGAGGAGATCCCCATCAAGGGGGGAAGGATCTGGAAGCTCGAGCCGTCATCGGGCACCTACCGGCTCCTGCGCCAGTATGGCGAGATCGAGGAAATTCGGAAGAACTTCCGGCTCCGCGTGTCCGATTACCCCATGTTCCTCCAGCTCGACCGGAAGGGGACGATCGTCAGCACCGAGACAAACAGGTACCTCCGCCAGCGGGGTATCACCCACTACTCGGCAACGGGCGTTGGCGAAAAGATTCCGTGGAAAGGGTACACCCTCTATCAGTACGTCATTGCAATCAACGCCGAGTACCTGAAGCGCGACATGCAGTATGCGCTCAATATCCTCGGCGCGGCGCTGACGTCGGCCCTCCGCAGTCGCCGGACCGAAACGAAGACGCGGGAGCTGGAGCGCGACCTCGACCAGGCCCGGGAGATCCAGCGCAGCATCCTGCCGGCGCATGAGTTGAAGTTCTTCAATTATGACCTGTACGGCATCTCGCTGTCGGAACGCATCGTCGGAGGGGACTTCTTCGATTACCTTCAGGCGAGCGATGATAAGGATCGGCTGGGCGTCGTCGTCGCGGATGCGGCCAGCAAGGGGTTGTCGGCCGCTGCGCAGGCACTGTACGCTTCGGGCGCCCTCAGGATGGGGGTGGAATATCAGACGAAGATGTCGACCCTGATGGCCCGCCTGAACCGGCTTGTGCACCGCACGTTCACGGCGGAGCATTTCATCTCCATGCTCTACACCGAGTTCGTCGATTCCGATAACGGCCTGGTCTCCTATGTCAACGCCGGCCATCCCAACCCCATTCTCCTGCGCGCCGTTACCGGCGAGACGGAGCGGCTTCCCGCCACGGGACAGATCATCGGCCCGTTTCCTAACGAGAAGTACCGCACCGAGTTCACCATCATGCAACGGGGAGACGTGCTGCTGATGTACACTGACGGGATCGTGGAGGCTTCAGACGAGAACCGGGAGATGTTCGGCGACCATCGGCTGATCAACGCCCTCAAGCAGTACAGGAACAGGTCGCCGCGTGAGATCTGCCAGCACATCATCGAGGAGGTCCAGATGCATAACCGACTCATCGAATATTCCGACGATAAGACGATCGTCGTGATCAAGCGAAGCCGCTGACGGGGGATTTTCCAACCCATTGACAAAACGGATCTTAGGGGATTAACAAAATTTCATCCCTGATATATTGATTTTCGGAGGACGGGTGGGTACATTCCTGCCACTTTTCACGACATCCCAACCAAATATCATCATAGGAGAAGCTGTCATGAAGAAGTTGATCGGCGTCGCGATCCTCGTGTGTGCGTTCGTGGGCGCTCAGGTGAGCGTTTACGCGCAGGAGGAGAAGAAGGAGGAGAAGAAGGAAGAGAAGGTGGAGAAAGCGGCCGAAACGTTGGGGAAAAAGGTCGAGCACAAGGAGCATAAGGGCGAGAAGATGGAGAAAGCCGGCGAGAAGATGCAGAAGCAGGGGGAAAAGATGGAGAAAGTCGGAAAGGAGAAGAGGGGAAAGATGATGGAGAAGACCGGCGAGAAGATGGAAAAGAAGGGGGAACACAAGCAGATGAAGGCCGACAAGATGGAAACGAAGGCCGATACGACGGGGATCGAAGCGGAGAAGATGGATAAGAAAGCGGAGAAGATGAAGAAGATGGAGAAGATGAAGGAAGAGAAGGGGCAGAAGTAAACCTCTCCTACGCCAAGGTGCAGGGAGAGAACGCGGGAGGTTTACCTCCCGCTCCCGTTTTTCAGCGAGCCAGCACCATTGAACGCGTGAGCGCTCCTCCGCTCCAGGTCAGGCGGTACAGATAGACTCCGCTCGCGCTCCCCCCTCCCCGCCAGACTGTCGCATAGCGACCCGGGCTTTTCATCCCGTCGACAAGCGTCGCCACTCTTTTCCCGAGGACGTCGAAGACTTCAAGCCGGACATGCGACGGCTCAGAGACCTGATAATGGATTTCCGTTTCAGGGTTGAACGGGTTCGGGAAATTCTGCTCAAGTGCAAACGCTGCAGGTCGAGTGGGGGACATGACCGGCACGGATACCGGCACCTGGGCGAACCGGTAGATCGCGGACGTGGCGGCCTCGACGTAACTGCAGAGGTAGAGCTCACCGTCCTGGTCTTCACCAAACGAAGAGATGAGCAACTGCGTATCGTCGAGCTGGCTCCAGTCGGACACCATCCCTCCGGAGTACCGGAGCTTCCAGATCCTCCCTGACTCATAGTCCGCGTAGATGTACACGCCCACGAGGTCGGGCCGCCGGCGACCGCGATAGATATAGCCCCCGGTGACCGCGCCTCCAAGCGTGTGGTCGTAGTCGATGACCGGGAGGATCAATCCTGTTGTGTCACATCCCGTCGTCGGCGGCCGGCAGATGAACCCTTCCATGATCTTCCAGCCATAGTTGCCTCCTTTTACCACAACATCTACCTCTTCACGCGTCACCTGTCCCACGTCGCCGACCCAGAGATCTCCCGTCACGGGCGCAAAGCTCCACCGCCACGGATTCCTGAAACCATACGCCCAGATTTCCTCGCGCCAGCCGAGGACGTTCCCTGCGAAGGGATTGTCCGGTGGTATCCTGTAGTGAGTTGTCGCCGTCGTGTCGTTCACGTCGATGCGCAGCATCTTCCCCAGCAGCACGCTTAGGTTTTGTCCGTTGTTGTTCGGATCGTTCCCCGACCCACCATCGCCCATCCCGATATACAGATACCCATCCGGCCCAAAGACAACATTTCCGCCGTTGTGATTTGATGCCGGCTGGTTAATTTCGATGATGATGAATGCCGACGTCGTATCGGCCTTGTCGGGATCGCTCTGCGAGACCCTGTAGCGCGCAACGACCGTCCGGAGGGGGTTCGGCGCCGTGTAGTTGACGTAGAAGTAGCCGTTCGTCGTGTAGTTTGGATGGAAGGCAAGCCCGAGAAGTCCTTCTTCGGCCCCGAGAGCGCTGAGCTTGTTCTGGATATTGAGGAACAGCTTCAACGATGATGCGGAAGAATCGTTGGGAAACTGGTAGATCTGTCCCGTCTGCTGGACGACGAATATCCTGTCCGTCCCGTCACCGGCGTGGGTCAGTAGTACCGGCTGGGTGAACGAAAGGTTTGGGAACGCATTCACCAGCAGCCCCCCCTGTGCGAGGCCTTGCACACATGCCGCGAGGATGAGCGTAGCCCCTCCGATAAGCCTTTTTCCGATGGTCTTCACGATATCCCCCTTTTTGTTAGCGTATAACACGGGGAGAGGCGGGTAAGTTCTTATTGCAAGCCATCCAAATTCGCGTTACATTCTCTCCATCGATGTTGCGTGCTGTCGTAGTTCGCCCTATCACTCATAACTCATCACTCTTCACTCACAACTCTCCCTCGGGGGTCTCATGCGACACATCATCCTTTGTTGCGCGCTGCTGATTGCGGCCACAGCGTCGGCCCAAGTTGGTTTCGGGATCCATGGGGACGTCACAAACCTGAATGCGCCGGCAGAGATGAGCGATATTTATGGGCTGGGGTACGGCGGCGGCGTTCATCTCGACGTCAGTGCAGCCATCATCAGCTTCCGGCTCTCGGCGGATTATGTGACCATCGCGCCGGACCGGGACAAGTATACCGCACTTATCGCGAAGCTCGCGGGTCAGCTTGCCTCGTCGTTTACTCTCGAGGGGGGGCGCATCAACATTATCTCCGGACAGGCGAATCTGAAGTGGGCCCTTCTCCCGCTTCCGGTGATCAGTGTGTATCTCACGGGCGGGGGCGGCGTCGCGAGGATCGGCATTACGGAGACGACCGTTAAGTTCAACGGCCAGCCGGTTGGCAGCATCCCCAAGATGAACGATGAAACGCGGGCGCTCGCCAACGGCGGTGTTGGTACCGATATTAAGCTCGGCGGACTGACCCTGTTCGGCGAGGTGCGAATCACCTGGATCTTCACTGAAGGGGAAACAACGTCGCAGGTACCGATTGCAACGGTGGGGATAACGTTCTAGAAGCAGATTGAGATTTAGATCGAGATTGAGGTCGAGATCGAGGTTAAGGGTAAGGGCGACATTGATCGTGACTTCATCCCTCAACCTTACCCTGCTTCATTCCTTAACCTTACCCTGCTCTTCCCCTTATCCTTGATCTCAATCTCGATCTGCTCCTTTTCTACCTCGTAATCACCATCTTCTTCGTCTCGGCGTATCCGGGCGCGACCAGGCGGTAGAAATAGATGCCGCTGGGGAGATTGGTCTGCGTAAACCCGATCTCGTATGTCCCTTCCTCCTGCGTCCCGTCCACCAGCCGCGCCACCTCCTGTCCCAGGAGATTGAACACCGACAACCGCACGTACCCGGCGCGCGGGAGCACGTATTTGATGCTTGTGCTCGGATTGAACGGATTGGGGAAATTCTGCTCGAGCACCGACTCCACGTGCGGGACTTTCTCCCGCACGAGGAAGCGGGTGACAACGATGGAAAGGTGAGCGGGTCCGGGGAAATTGGCAGTCGCGAGACTACCGTCGGATGCGGAGACTCTCCAGAAGTACGACCGGCTGACGGGAGACAGTTTCACGCGGAGCGAGTCTGTGCTTCCCGCGATGACATGCATGCGCAGCGGACTGTCGAACAGCGCGGTTGTGTCCAGATCGACGGCGTACGTCAGCGAGTCGCCGTCCGGATCGGTCGACGTGCTCCACCGGAGTATCACGACCGGATCCTCTCCGGGAAACCGCAGGTCGCTCCCGTCAGCCGGCGCGATAAGGGAGAACGGCGACGGTGGGTCGTTGACGTTGTAAACGTTGATGGTGAAGCGGCGGTCGGCCCACCCCGCCCCGTTGTGTGCACGGAGGGTGACGGTGTGCATCCCCTCGAGTGCCTGCGCGTTCGTCGGCTTCCAGTGGAGCGTGGCGCTCGCCGTGTCGAGGGTCATCCCTTCAGGACCGGCGAGAACCTCCAGATCTGGCCTGGTGCCAGTCCATGTCGCGGCGTAGGTATACTCGATCCCTTGCGTTGCGCTGGGGGGAGGATCACCGGTGAACGCCGGCGGGATCGGCGATAACCGGAGGATGCGGCTCCCCTGGTACGGGCCAACAGCAAGATAGATGAGTCCGTCGGGGCCCACCTGCACATCAGAAAAGCCAGTGTTGGAACGGTAGATCGGTTCCGCAATCAGCGAATCGCCTCCCGCCGTAAACCTCCCGGCCCAGAGCAGGGGCGTCACGTTGCCCGCGAACAGAATTGTTCCCCTGAGCGCCGGGAAGACATTGGAGCGGTAGACCGCAATCCCCGTCAATCCCGGGGGCGGTTCAGTGCGCCCCGCGGCATAGAGCACGACGGGCGCCTCGCCGCGGCCGAACAGGCCGGGCCGTCGCGACGGCCAGCCGAGATTTGCTCCCTCTGGAACGGCAACGATTTCGTTAATGTGCTGCGCCCCCCCCTCCGTCACATAAAGCACCCCCGTCGCCGGATCGAATGAAAGTCCACCGGGATTGCGGTGACCAATGGACCAGAAGGCCCGCCGTGGCAGGATGTTATCGGAGGGGATCGACCCGTCGGGATTCAACCGCAGGATCTTCCCCCGCAGGTTTCTCCCCCCGAGCGTGTCCTGTGCGTTCGAGGGCTTAAATGCATGGTCACCAACCGCCAGATAGAGCTTCCCGTCCAGTCCGAAGGCCATCTTCCCTCCGTTGTTCCCCATGGCCTCGTCGCGTCGCGGGATGAACAGCATCTGGTAGGGCGCAGCGGCCGTTCCGTTCTGGTCTTCGTAGCGTTCGAGGATGCCCGCACGGTCGAGCGCGCGCACGTAATACACGTAGACATAGGGAGAATCGGGATACTCCGGATGGACCGCAACGCCCATCAGGCCCTGCTCTCCTTCGTCGTCAACCGGGAGCGTCAGGAACGGAGAAGCACGAAGGCCTCCATCGTACAGGCGCACCCGTCCGCTCTTCTCCGTGAAGAGGAACGCGCCCTCGGTATGCGGGATGAAAGCGATCGAGGACGGAAGCTGTATCTGCGGGCCGCGCGCGAGCGTATCGACGCGAAATTCCTGCGCCCGGACAGCAGCGGGCAGTACAAGCAGTATGGTGAGTGTGAGACGTTGTAACAAAGAAACCATCCACCTCCGCGCTGGTACACACTCCGGTTTAGTGGAGAACGATCAATCTCCGCGTGGCGGAAAACGCTCCCCCGGTTCCACCGACACGCAGTCGATAGAAATACGCACCGCTCGCCAGTCCCCGCGCTTCAAGGAGTTCCTTCCGTTCCCCCGCCCCCTGGACACCATCAACCAGTGTTGCACAATGCTCCCCCGTAGCGGTCCAGACGTCGAGTACGACGTGCGCCTGGTACGGCAGTGCATAGGCGATCGTCGTCTGGCCGTTGAAAGGGTTCGGGTAATTCTGGCGGAGAAGGAGGGATGTAGGAAGGGGAATCTGCCCCGGGTCACCCGCAAGAGTCCCGCCGTATGCTCGGAGAACAGAACAGACCGCGTCGGGACACCGGAACCCATAGCCTTCGGGATCGGTGCGTCCGGCAGTAAGCAACTGCCAGGCCAGAGCCCCGGCAGCACCATCGTACGTCGCCGTTGCAAGCCAGCTATCGTATGTCGCAACCTGCAGCGCGCGCACGCCAAACTCCCCTATGACGAGCGGCGTTCCCGACGACGATGCAATGCGCAGATGATCTCTGATCCAGTCGCCCCCTGCGCCGCCGGGAATGCCCCACGATGCAGGATACAAATGAACGGAGGCAAAGTCAAGCAACGGTGACTGGACATTCAATGAGAATGAGATCCCCGCAGTCCCGTCAAACATCCAGTCCTGTCCCCCGTATGCCTCCTGGCGGTACGGCATCGCTGTGACATCAAAACCCTCTTCACCGCTCCCTACGAGATGGTTGGGATCGAGCGCCTGCATCCAGCTCCCCATGACGTCCAGCCAGTCCCGCACCAGGCGGCCGGTCTTGTCGGACGACCTCGGTTCGTTCGCCAGTTCCCATGCAGCAATCGTGGTGTCATCCCGGTAGGTGCGGCCGGTGCAGCTATTGACCCGGTTGACGAGCATCGCGGCGTAGTTTTCAAACCACGACCGGATGGTCGGGTTGTAGTAGAAATCATCGTGTGCAGCCGTCGTTGACACGAACCGGCGATACTGCCTCCCTTCTTCACCCCTGACAATCTCCGACGGGACGTTTCCCGGTTGTACCTGTTGCACTGCGCCAAGCCAGCGGACGTACTGGTTCATCCCTCCAAACTCATCCCAGCTGTTCACGAGCGGGAGGATGAGTCGTATCCCGTACCGTGCCGCCATGCAGAGCACACGATCGAGCCCCCGAAGCGCCGTCTCGTTGAACACGCCGGGCCGGTATTGGATGACGGCCGAATCAAGGCTGTCCGCCCCGTCGTTGAACGCCCAAGTCCGGACCACGGTCATGCGGAGCCCCTGCGCCATCGCGAACACTTCAGCCACCGACGCCGTGTCCCCCCTCGCTGCTGACGAAGCAAGGTAGTACGCGTTACCCCCCAGGAATCGGAACGGACGACCGTTGACCGCAAGCCCATTTCCCTGGCGGGCGACGAATTGGGCGGGGGATGGCCATGACATCACGGCTGCAGTGAGGATTACCCATGCGACGATCCGTGGCCATTGAGGGGCATCGATCATGATGGCCTTACGCCTTTTTGTAGAGGTACGCCGAGGGAAGGATGCGCGCCGACGAGCCATCGTGTACGGCAAAGCTTGATCCCTCTCGGATTGCAGCGCTTCCGAATTCCCCCTTCCGGTTGAGCGCGTAGAACACCACGTTAAACTCCGGACGGCCTTTGTCGTCCTGAAGGCGTCGGACCTTGAGATGGTCCGCGATCCGCTTGCACGCCTGCAGGCATGCCTCTTCCGGGGATTTCCCCTGACGCATATACTCCACGACCATCACGCTGCTGCAATTGAGGAGGTTCGCCTCTCCCCGGCCGGTCGACCCCGCTGAACCAACCTCATTATCGAGGTACAACCCGGCACCCAGGATCGGGGAATCTCCGACCCGTCCCGGGATCTTGAACGCCAGTCCGCTCGTCGTCGTAACACACGAGATGTTACCATGCATATCAATCCCGCTGCAATGGATCGTTCCCGTATGTCGAAAGAAGGGCTCAAACAGCCCTCCGATATCCTTGTCCTGGTCGCGGTGGGGAGGAAGCCAGTCGTCGTTTGTCGACAGGCTCTCTTTCCATTTGAGCCACGCCTCGCGTGCCTGATTGGTAAGCAGATTCTCTTCCTTGAATCCATGCGCCCTGGCGAAGCGGAGCGCTCCTTCGCCCACCAGCAACACGTGATCGGAGCGCTCCATCACCAGTCGTGCCACTTTTGATGGACTTCTGATGTTGCGGAGGGCCGCGACGGCGCCCCCCGTATGGTTGGGACCATGCATCACCGCGGCATCAAGTTCAACAATACCGTCCTCATTGGGAAGCCCCCCGTACCCAACACTTGTATCGTTGGGGTCGTCTTCGACAATATTCACGCCGGCAATCACTCCGTCAAGGGCGCTGTTCCCTTGCCTGATCAGCTCCATCGCACGAGACACTGCAGCCAGTCCGTTTGCACTAGCAATGACCAGCGGGCCCGCCGGCGGAGGGGCTGCAAGCCCGGCAGGGCGTGAGAAAATCCGTTCAGCAACTATGCCCGCACCGAGCGCCGCGGCGCGTCCGAGAAATGTGCGTCGTGATGTCTTCATCTGCGTCTCCTGCTGTTTGGGGAAATATACTAAAAAATGATACACTGTCGGACCTGGAATCCGATCCCATTCTCCTCAACAAGCTCTGGCGAGAGACCTCAAGCTCATGGCGTAGAAACAAAAACGCCCCTGCCGGTATCGACAGGGGCGTTGTGCACTGGGGCAGGACTGTCATTCTTCTTCGTCGTCACCCGGGACAGGCGGGTGTGGCGCATGGGGAGGGACAGGAGGCAACGAGCCGTCATCCCGGTACAGCGTGATCCCCCAGTACTGCTGGTCTTCCGGAGGATCAACGTTCCAGTCGCCAAACGAATGTGAGTCGTCGCTCTTGTAGCGGAGGCGGTACTCGCCCCGTTCGAGAAGAATCGTCGTATTCACCATACGGTTTTTCCGTCCACCGCCGGCGTGGAAGGTCATCCCATACGTCATTTCCCATATCACGGTTCCAGTCTTTGCGTCCTCGAACCACCCGTAGTCGTACATCTCGCGCCCCTGGCCTTCGCCGATCGCGTAGATGCGCACGCGGGTTGTCTTGTCAAGCGTGAACCGCTCTGTCAGGTCGGCTCCATCTCCCACACGGACGATCTGGGCGATGATGTTCTTGTCGCGTTCCTCAACATATTTCGCAACGATGCCGGGGTTCCACCGCTCACCTGCTCCCATGGCGGTGATTCCGTAGTGCTCCTTGTCATACGGCGGCGTGGAGTTCCAGTCGTCGTAACTGTGCGAGTCGTCGGTCTGATAGGTGACGATATAGCTGCCGCGGGGAAGTGAAATGACCTCGTCAATATACCGGTTCTTTCCCGCACCGCCGGCATGGCTCGTACGGTCGAAGTCCATGGTCCAGACCTTCTTGCGTGTCTTGGCGTTGAGGATCGTTCCAAAGTCCGCCATCATCCGCCGGGAGCTCCCGCGCTCCCCGATCGCGTACACTCGCACCTTCGCATCCTCCTTCAGCGTAAACCCGGCGGAAAGATAATCGTCGTCTTTGGGATGTACCAGGCTGACGATCACATTGCGGTCTTCGGTGTAGGGCACGGTTTTGAATGCTTTCTGCTCCTTCTCGTTCGAAACGGAGAGGGTCACCCCCCAGTTGAGTGGATCGTACGGCGGGTTTTCGTTCCAGTCGTCCGCCGAATGTGAATCATCTGTGATACAGTAAAGCACGTAGTCTCCGCGGGGCAGCGTTACGTCGGCGGAGGTGAGGATGTTTTTCTTGGCCCCTCCCGCGCGGGAGCAATTGCGGAGCTGCATCTCCCACACGCGCTTGCGGTCCGCCTGGCTGACGATCCATCCGTAATCCGCGAGCTCCCCTTCGCGCTGACCTTCTCCGATTGCGTAAATATGAATGGTCGCTTCGTCCGCCAGTGAAAAACCCTGCCGGATCGTCTCGTCGTCGCCAAGGCCTGTCGCCTTGAACACGACGTCCGATGCCTGTTTCGGCGGCTGGAAGGAGCTTACCGGTACAGATTCATCGACGTAGACGTCGACCCCCCAGTGTTTTGCCCGCTTGTCCCAGTCTTTGGCGATGTCGTCCGACCACCATCCGCTAAACCACTCAAAAAAGTTGGTCTTCCCTTTCTTGCGCTCGCCGAAAAGCGGCGACCGCCGGTGGTCGACATTCGTACGCATGTGGGAGAACGTCGAATGGTAGGCAAAAACCGCCGCTGCAAAGTAGACCTCGTACGAGCCGGGGCTGAGCGTTACAGTTCCGTCGAATGAACGATCGTCCTTTGATTTCGAGGAATTGCCGGCCGTCATCTCCCATACCTTGTTCCGCGTATCTGCATCGATGATCCACGCATAGGCAAACATCTCATCGCTCTTGTAAGTCCACCCGTAGTCTCCGCCGCCGCCCAGCGCAACAATGTGTACAGGAGCCTCCTGCCGGAGTTCGAAGCCCGCCTGCTTCACCTCTACTTCGCTCATGTCCCTCAATGAAACGATCTGCTTCTCACCACCAAAGACAATGCCCCCCGCCGCGACGAGAAGAAAGAACGCCCCCCCGAGCCACCTCGTTCTCTTTCGCTGGCTCATAAGTATCGTACCTGAACTATGAAGCGTATGTTATCTCTTTAATAGTGGTACGAAAAGAAAGAAGCCATTGTTGCGGAAAACTCCGGAGGAGGACGGGAGAAATGCCTGAAATTGGGCCGGTTTCCTTGATTCTGCTCACAAATCGGTGTAGATTTATTGATTGGGCCTGCACACATCCCGTTCTCGCAATCTCAATGAGCAATCTGGCGATACTCGTCGAGGACCTGGTCAAGGTGTACGAGGAGCGGACCGATCATCCCGTGAGGGCACTGGATGGTCTTTCGCTGGTGGTTCGACAGGGAGAGATATTCGGGCTCCTCGGTCGCAACGGCGCGGGAAAGACCACGCTCCTGCGAATCCTCACGACCCTCAGCAGGCCCACGGCGGGAACGGTCACAGTGCTTGGGCTCGATGTGGTGCAGCAGAGTTACGCCGTGCGCAGACAGCTCTGCGCCGTCCTGCAGGAGAATGCTGTCGAAATATTCCTCTCCGTGGAGGACAACCTCTCCACCTATGCGAGATTTCATTCCATCCCCCGCAGGGAGATCGGTGCCCGTGCCGGGGCTGTCATGGAACAATTCGGCCTGCGGGAGTATAGGACCCAGAAGGTCATCGATCTCAGCGGAGGCCTCAAACGGCGCCTACAGGTCGCCAAGGTATTTATGGTCGACAAGCCGCTTGTGTTTCTCGACGAGGCAACGACAGGGATGGACCCCATCAATCGCCGGACTACCCTCGATGCGATCCGGGAACAAGCGCGAAAGGGTCGCACCATCTTCCTGACCACGCATATGCTGGAGGAGGCCGAGGAGCTCTGCGACACGATTGCGATCATCGACAAGGGGAAGCGGCTTGCCGTCGGCGACCCCCGGACCGTCAAGTCGTTCGGGTCCCGTGTCGTCGACATCAGGGTGACCTATGCCCCTCCGGGGCCGGCCTCCGTCGCACGGCTCAGCCCGTTCCCCCTCATGCGCCTCGAGCATAGGAACACGACCATCGATGTCGCGCTCGATGCCGATCGGATCTCTCCCTTTGAGGTCTTGCAGGAGCTTGGACGTCTCGGCACGGTCGTCAATCTCGAGGTGACGGAAGGCAGTCTGGAGGATGCGTTCTTTGAACTGCTCGGCAGCAAAGGGGACACTCCCGCACCATGGAGGGACCGGCCGTGACCATGATCCTCGCCGTAATGTACCGCGAGTACAGGATCAGGACGACGAGCCTGACGTGGGCGTTTTATGATCTCATCATGCCCCTCACCTATCTGCTCCTGTTTGGCATCGGACTGGACCGCGCCTTTGCGTCGGGTATCACGGCCGGGGACAGGACCGTCGGGTATAACGCGTTCTTTCTCGCGGGCGTCCTCTCGATGGCCAGCTTCGGGATTGCCATCAATACGGCGTACGGGTTCTTCGTGGACAGGGACAACGGCATTTTCTATGAATTCCTCACCTATCCGATGACGCGGGCGCAATTTCTCGTCGGGAAAATCATGTTCAATTGTATTCTCTCCATCGTGCAGGCAGTGCTCACCATCAGCATGGGGACACTTCTGCTCTCCATTCCTCTGCATTGGGAAACCGCAGGGCTCGCCATCGCAGGGGTCATTGTGGGGACGGGGGGGTGGTTCTTCTTTCTCTCCGGCTTTGCGCTGCGGTTCAGGCGCAACGACATGTTCAACACCTTCATCAATATCGCTTACTTCTTGCTGATGTTTGCCAGCAGTCTGTTCTATCCACTGGAGGGCCTCCCGGACTGGCTGCGCGCGGCATCATTCGCCAACCCTCTGACGTGGCACACGGACGTTCTCCGGTTCGTCACCGTAGGCATTGGGACTCCCGGGACGATTGTAATCGAAGCGGGGGCATTCCTTGTGTTTCTCACTGTTTCTTTTTTCTTTGCTGTCCGGACACTGCAGCACGGAGTTGTGAAATGAAGCCAGTCCGTCATTCCGGGGGGCTATCTGATGCGTGAGTACCTGGACCTTGTCGAGCGCGTCTTGAAGAACGGGTCGCTGAAGAAGAACCGGACGGGAGTCGACACGCTCTCCTGTTTTGCCGAGCACTACATCGTGGATCTCAGCAATGGCTACCCGCTCCTCACGACAAAGCGGGTGAACTTCAATGCAATGCTCCATGAGGTCCTGTGGTATCTCTCGGGGGAGGACCATATTCGGAACCTTCGGAAGCATACGAAGATCTGGGACGCCTGGGCGGATGAGAACGGGAACCTTGAGACGGCGTACGGGAGGTACTGGAGGAAATTCCCCAGCGCCCGTTGGAACTCAGCCACGGGCAGCTATGATGTGGAGGAGGTCGACCAGATTGGCCGGGTGATCGAGCTCCTGAAGACCGACCCAACCTCCCGGCGGATGGTGGTCACTGCCTGGGAGCCGGGGAACGCATTGAACAGTAAGCTTCCCCCCTGCCACTATACGTTTGCGTTCAATGTACAGGGAAACAAGCTTCACTGTCACCTGACGCAGCGGTCGGGCGACATCGCGATCGGCATTCCGTTTAATCTTGCGGCGTACGCCCTGTTGACGCAGATCCTGGCACAGGAGGCAGGCATCGAGCCGGGGCTGTTCAGCCACACGATCGTAGATGCCCATATCTACGTCAACCATATCGACGGGCTCACGGAGCAGCTCAAGAGAATCCCGAAGCCGTTGCCGCGCGTCGAGATTGCACGGAAGCCGATCGACGACCTCAGGTTCGAGGACTTCGCTCTCATCGGCTACGAGTGCCACGAACCGATCAGGTTTGAGGTGGCAGTGTGACGCTTGCGCTCATCGCTGCGATCGCAGCCAATCGGGTGATCGGCAGGAATGGACGACTACCCTGGCATCTCCCCGACGACATGAAGCGGTTTAAGCGGCTGACCACCGGCCATGCCGTGCTGATGGGAAGAAGGACATGGGAATCCCTGGGAAAACCGCTCGTCAATCGAAGGAATGTCGTACTCAGTTCCAACGCCGTGACGGGCGCAGAACGATTTGCCCGGCTCGATGACGCACTGGCAGCGCTTGCTGGTCAGGAGAAGGTGTTTGTGATCGGCGGTGCAAGGCTCTACGCTCAGACACTTGATCGGGCGGACGAACTCTATTTGACTCTCCTTCACCGCCCCGTCGAAGGAGATACCTTTTTTCCCCCCTTTCACCACCTCCTCGGCACCATGTTTATTGAGACTTTCCGCGAGCCACACGAAGAGTTTGACTTCGTCAATTTCGTCCGTTCACCCCGGTAACGCCCCGGCATGGGGCAATTCACTGCATTTTGCTGGTCTTAGCGGGTTTGCCTCTGTTTCGTCTTTCAGCCCATTTTCGTATTTTATTGAAATGAAGGAAGTAGCAGTCGGTGTCGTTGAACGCGGGGGGAAATTCCTGGCCTGCCAGCGCAGGAAGGATACCGCATATCCGTTGAAATGGGAATTCCCGGGTGGGAAAATCGAACCGGGGGAATCTCCCGCCGATGCGCTCAGACGCGAATTGCGGGAGGAGCTTGGCATCGATGCGGAGATCGGAGAACAATTTCATCGACAGGAATGGACATATCCCGGCTCCCCTTCGGTGGCGCCGTCCGACGGGAAATTCCGGGTGTACTATTACCGGGTTCGTCGCTTTGAAGGGATGCCGGAGAACCGTGCGTTCGAACAGATCAGGTGGGTGAGTCTCCAGGAGCTTCGCGGGATGGACATCCTCGAAGGAAACCGTCCCGCACTCGATCTCCTTGCAGGGAATGGACGGGCGCCTGCGGTATCGTAGGGTCGTCCGTCCGGTACGGCAATGGTTCCGCCGGCACGGGCGGTCGCTGCCGTGGCGCGGCATCAGCGACCCATACCGCCTGCTGCTGTCGGAGATCATGCTGCAGCAGACGCAGGTGAGCAGGGTGCTGGTCAGGTATCCGGAGTTCCTCCGCCGCTTTCCGACACTCCGGGCACTCGCGCAATCGCCGCTGCGCGACGTGGTTCTCACCTGGAGGGGAATGGGATATAACAACCGGGCGGTGCGTCTACACGCGCTCGCCCGGATCCTTGACGGACGCTTGAACGGCCGAATCCCGGACACCGTCGAGGAATTGCTTCGGCTGCCGGGGATAGGCAGATACACGGCATGCGCGCTGCTCTCTGCGGTCTATGGCAGGCGCGTGCCGGTGGTTGATGTGAACGTCCGGCGGGTGCTCTCGCGGCTCTTCTTTCGGATGACGGCTCTGAACGGAACGGTCGCCGAGCCGGAAGCGTGGAAGGCCGCCGAGCGGCTGCTCCCCGCGCGCGACGTCTTTCAGTGGAACCAGGCGCTGATGGACCTCGGAGCCACAGTCTGTACTGCGCGTGCGCCGGGCTGTCCGTCCTGTCCCGTGGCCCGATGGTGCATGTCGCGCGGAGTCATGCGCGATGCCGGGTTTCGAACCGCGAAAAAGGAACCGGGCCGGGGGGGCATCCCCAATAGAATCTACCGGGGTCGCATCATTGAAGAACTGCGCCGGACGCGTCCCGGACAGAGCATCGGCGTGATTCATCTCGGAAGAAGGATCCACCCTGGCTTCGCGCATTCGCATGTGCGATGGCTGGGCGGCCTCCTGAAGGGGCTCCAGAAGGACGGGCTCATCGTGATCCGCCCCGGGAGGGGGGAAAAGTCCAGGCGCATCACCCTGGCATGAGGCGCCGCCCATCATACCGCGACATCGACGTGCTTCGCCGGGAGCATACCGAGCGGCAAGGGGCGATTCTTGCGCGGCTCAGCGATTTCGCCGCGGTCCCGGCGTCCGAGTACTTCTACGAGCTGGCGTACTGCCTCCTGACACCGCAATCGAGCGCGGCGAATGCGTCGAAAGCGGTGGAGCAGCTGAAGCGCGCCGATCTGCTCGGGTCCGACATCGAACCATCGGAGATCCTGTTCATCAAATCGCACTACATACGCTTTCACAACACGAAGGCACGCCGCCTGCTTGAGGCAAAACGGAAGCTCCCCGCCATCCTCTCCGCGCTCTCCTCCGGCGGCAGCTCGCCGGACATCCGCCTCTGGCTCGTCGGCAATGTCCGCGGACTCGGGTGGAAGGAGGCGTCTCATTTTCTGCGCAACATCGGTCATCGGAACCTGGCGATCCTTGACCGCCACATTCTGAGGAATCTTCGGCATCACGGCGTGATCCGCACACCTCCCCGCTCGCTCACCCCCGCGCGCTACCTGGTGATCGAACAGCGTTTCCTTGATTTCGCCGATGCCGTCAGCATTCCGATGGACGAACTCGATTTGTTGTTTTGGAGCCGCGAGACAGGGGAGATTATGAAATAGAAGATGAGAGAGATGAGAGGAGAGAGAGGAGAGAATGATGAGTTGAGGGACTGCAAGCGGAAGTCAGTAGTCAGAAATCAGAATTCAGAGAGAGGTTCATGAAATATCTTGTGCTCGGGGCGGGGATGATGGGAACGGCGGCAGCGTTTGACCTCGCGCAAGACCATGACAATGACGTCGTCCTTGCTGACATCAACCTGCAGACCGCCACGCGGTCGGTGAACAAGGCAGGGGGAGAACGGATCCGACCCATCCGCCTCGACGTGAACGATCAGGCGGCGCTCGTCACGGCCATGAGAGGGTGCGGCGCCGTCATCAGCGCCGTGTCTTACTCGGTCAACCTCCAGGTCACCCGCGCGGCACTCGAAGCAGGGGTGCATATGTGCGATCTCGGCGGGAACAACGACGTCGTCCAGAAGCAGCTGCAGCTCGACGGCGACGCGCGGAGCCGCAACCTGACGGTTGTCCCCAACAGTGGACTCGCCCCGGGGCTCATCAATATCCTCGCCGTCACCGGCAGCAGGGATTTCGATGCGCTCGATTCGATCCATCTTCGCGTCGGCGGCCTCCCCCAGCATCCGCGTCCCCCGCTGATGTACCAGATCGTCTTCTCCGTCGACGGGCTCATCAACGAATACGTAGAGCAGGCCGCCGTCATTCAGGACGGAGAGCTGAAATACATCGACCCGATGTCGGGCCTGGAAGAGATCGAGTTCGCTCCTCCCTTTGGGACCCTGGAGGCGTTCAATACGTCCGGGGGGCTCTCGACGCTCACAAAGATGTTCGCAGGGAAGGTCAGAAACCTCGATTACAAGACGATTCGCTACCGGGGACACTGCGAGAAGTTCAAGACCCTTCTGGATCTCGGCTTCGCCACGTCGGAGCCCATGATGGTCGGAGGCAGCGTCAAGACCAACAGGGAGTTCTTTGCGGATCTTCTCAAGAAGAAGCTCGACTTCGGCGAGAGGGATGTGGTGCTTGCACGCGCGACCATCACCGGCACGAAAGGGGCGGCACACAAGTGCCTCACCTATGAGTTCATCGACCTGTATGACGAAGCCACCGGGATGACGGCCATGATGCGGACGACCGCCTTCCCCACATCGATTATCGCCCAGATGCTTGCGCGGGGTGTGATTGCCGAGCGGGGGGTGCTCCCACCCGAGCTCTGCGTGCCCGGCGAGCTGATGATCAGCGAGCTCAACAAGCGCAATCTGAAGATCACCAAGCGAGTCACCGAAACCTGGAGCTGACCATGCACCCGTTGTCCGTTCAGATCGTCACGCGCGACAGCAGGTCGCAGCGGGAAGTCCGCCACCAATATACGATCGAAACCCACTTCCCTCGCTGGGAGCTTTTGAAGATTCTGCTCCATGCGATATTCACGGTGAAGTTCTCCTGAGCCGCGGGGTCCCATGGCTGCCACATGTTCTATTGACATCGTCTCCGGAATGAACCGTCAGGAGGTGGACAACGCCGTGCAGTTCACCGGGTATCATTGATGCTTCGGCGGCGCAGTCATATTGCCTTCGTGCTCGCAGGTATACTGGCTCTCGTCGTCCGGTGTGCCCCGCTGCATGCCCAGCCGAACGCCGTCCGCATCGAATTTACCGGCCAGCCGGAGCGCTCCACCGTAGCGGGCGCGTTTCACCGGGGTGGAACGCTGTACGTGTCCCTGAGCGACATGACCCACATCTTTGCGCTGAACACGTACGAGAACCGCGAAGCGCGGAAGCTCGAGATCAAGCGCGCCGGGTTGAGGATTAAAGTCGCTGGTGGCAATCCCTTCGTTATCGTTACCGACGAGTCGGGAAGGCAGTCAGTGTATCAGCTTCCGCAGGACGTGCTGTTTGCCGCCGGATCGTTCTTCGTTCCTCTCACCTCGTTTCTCCCCCTGGTCCCGCTCACGTTTGGCCTCCAGGGGTTCTTCAGCCCCGCAGACACACTGCTTCATTTCGGCGGCGAAGCTTCGGCGTCGTTGTTTGATATCCCCTCCGTTGCACTCGAGCCCAAGGCCAACGGGCTCCTGATCAGGATTGCCGCCACGAAGAAACTGGCCGATTACGAGAATTGGTTGCGGGCCGACGGCTGGCTGTACGTCACGATTGCCAATGCGAGAGCCGACACCGCATCGATCAACGCGATGAAAACGGTTGCCCCCGTCCGGGAGATCATCGCCATTCAGTCCCCCACCTCCGCCCAGCTCACATTCCGCCTCGCCGGCAGGATCGCTTCGTCGGAGATCGTGCCCGACGAAGCATCGAACGACCTGCTGGTGCTTGTGCGCGCCGCGGCGCCGGAGGAACTTGCTCCGCAGAGAGAGAAGACAGTGCAACCCGATCTGGAGGGGAGCCGTAAGCGATGGGAGCTGGACGTGATCGTTCTGGATGCCGGCCACGGAGGGTACGACCCCGGCACGATCGGCGTCACCGGGGTGAGGGAAAAAACCATTGCGCTCGGCATCGTACTGAAGCTGGGAAAGCTGATCGAACGGAATCTCCGCGGCGTGAAGGTGGTGTATACACGCAAGGACGACAGATTCGTGGAGCTCGACAAGCGGGGGAAGATCGCCAATGAGGCGGGAGGGAAACTCTTCATCAGCGTCCACGCCAACTCGCGCCCACGGAAGCCGAGTTCCACGCGGGGCTTCGAGGTCTATCTGCTGCGCCCCGGCCGTACCGAGGAGGCCATTGCCATCGCAGAGCGGGAGAACTCTGTCATCCAGCTCGAAGAAGGATATCAGGAGCGATACCAGGAGCTGACCGAGGAGAACTTTATTCTTGTGGCCATGGCGCAGAGCGCCCACGTGAAGGCCAGCGAGCTGTTCGCGGATCTGACGCAGCGGGAAATGGCATCACGCACGGGGATCCCGAACCGCGGTGTAAAGCAGGCAGGTTTCTACGTGCTTGTCGGCGCGGCGATGCCGAACATCCTGGTGGAGGCAGCATACCTCTCCAACCGCGAGGATGAGAGGTTCCTGAAGAGCGACGCCGGACAGCAGAAGGTTGCCGAGTCCCTCTTCCGCGCGGTCAAGAAGTACAAGGAGGAATATGAGAAGCTGCTGCAGGAGGGATCGGATTTGGGGGCTAAGTAGCTCGACCCTGGAATTTAACAATTAATGGTTCACCGTTAAGACTTATCCGATTAACGGTGAACCATTGATTTCCTCATCTCTCAGTCTTCACTCATAACTCTCTTCTCTCATCTCTCTTCTCTCTACTCTTCTGTTACTGTACGACCAACACCGGTATGCCCAGGTGATGCCTCACCTCCGAGATTGACGCGCCGAAGAAGATGTCCTTCAATCCGCGGTGCCGGTGACCACCCATGACCAGGACGTCGATCTGATACTCGCGCGCGAGCGTTACGAGCGCAGCCGGGACGGGACCGAAGCCGAGAGCCGCCTCCACCGTGCTGCCGGCATCGCGGAGCTGCCCGGCAACCGCCTCGAGCGCTTCCCGGTCGCCACGCGCTTCCCTGTCGTTGGCATCGCGCCCAAACACCTGCCCGCTCACTCCCTCCACCACGTGGAAGAGGAACATCTGCGCGCCGTGCTGCTGGGCGAGCGTTTGCGCATGTGACAACACCTTCCCGTCCAACGCACCGAAGTCGATTGCCACCCCGATCCTTGTGTACTTCTGCGGCATAATATCGATCGGGTGCGGAATCGCGGCCGGCACGCGGCGCAATGCCCGCCAGGACTTCGGGAGCGAGACATAGATCAGGAGCAATGCGACTGCGATCACGAACGGGACGACGGTGACCCAGATCCAGATCGCCTCATCCCCCGCCCCGGCGATCCACTCTGCAAGCGTGTTGAAGATCAGGTTGGCATTCAGACCGATGATGATCGCCGCCGCGATCCAGGCAAGCACGATCACCCACGATTTGTTGACGAACTTCCCCATGATGCTCCGGTCGCTGGTGAACTTGATCAGCGGGACCACCGCAAATGGAAGCTGAAGACTCAAAATCACCTGGCTCAGGATCAACAGGTCGTACGTCCCCCCCTCACCTTTGACACCGATCACGATCACCGCGGGGATGATGGCGATCAGCCGGGTAATGAGCCGGCGGAGGACCGGCCGGATCTTGAACTGCAGGAACCCCTCCATGACGATCTGTCCGGCCAGCGTGCCCGTGAGCGTGGAGCTCTGCCCTGCCGAGATCAGGGCAACGGCAAAGAGCGTGCTCGCCATCGTCGTGCCCAGGAGCGGCGTCAGGAGCTCGTGCGCCTGCTGGATCTCGGTAACAACAATGCCGTTCCGGAAAAAGACGGACGCGGCAACAACAAGGATCGCACTATTCACGAAGAACGCCGCGTTGAGCGCAATGCCGGTGTCGATCAGGTTGTACCGGCATGCGATCCGTTTCCCCTCATCCGTGGGATCCACCGCCCTCGTCTGGACGAGCGCGGAATGCAGATACAGGTTGTGCGGCATGACGGTGGCGCCGAGGATGCCGACCGCCACATACAGGCTCGCGGGCGTGAGATGCGGGACGAAGCCGCGCGCGATGTCGGGCCATGAAGGCTCCGAGAGGAAGATCTCGATCGAAAAGCAGACACCGATTGTCCCGACGAACATGAGGATGAAGGCCTCCATCTTCCTGATCCCGAAATGCTGGATCACGAGAAAGAGGAGCGTATCCATCCCTGTGATGATCACGCCATACAGGAGCGGGACCTTCAGGAGGAGATTGAGTCCGATGGCGGTGCCCAGCACCTCGGCCAGGTCGCACGCCGCGATGGCAATCTCGCACAGGATCCAGAGTACATAGCCGACCGGCTTCGGATAGTTTTCGCGGCAGGCCTGAGCCAGGTCGCGGCCCGCCACGATGCCCATCCGGGCAGCAAGTGTCTGGAGAAGCACGGCCATCAGGTTCGACATCAGAAGGACCCAGATGAGCTGGGTGCCGAACCTCGCTCCCCCCTCGATGTCGGTCGCCCAGTTTCCCGGGTCCATGTATCCGACGCTTACCAAATAGGCGGGGCCTGCAAATGCCAGCAGCCGCTTCAGAAAGCTCACGTTCCCCGGAACGGCGACGGACCGGTGCACTTCGGACAGAGAGACGGTGGTGTGTTGTTCGAGTGCCATGGGAAATGACTCAGAGCGTCTCGACAAACACTGCGGCTGCGATTTCACGGCGAATGAGCCGGCGCCTCCTCCCGATCTTCGTGGTCAGCGACCCGTCGTGTGCAACGCCAATCACTGCAATGCGTCTTCCAGGAACGAGGCCGATCGCCGCCGCACGCTTGAGGAGCTTCGGGCTTTCGTCCTTCACCCTGCTGACCCGGAGAGATTGCCCCGGTCCGCAGTGCGCCAGTGCAATGACCGGAAGCGTGGGGACCATTCCCCCCGCATCGGGGATCGGGTCGCCGTGCGGGTCGGCGGTCGGGAATCCGAGCAGCGCGTCGAGCCGGCGCTCAAGTTCTTCGGAAGTCACATGTTCAAGCAGCTCGGCCTGCTCGTGGATTTCATCCCATGCAAATCCGAGATACCGTTGAAGGAACATCTCCCAGAGCCGGTGCCGCCGGATCGTCCTTACCGCCATGCGCCTCCCCGCGGGGGTCAGCGCGACGCCGCGATACCGGCGGTATCGGACGAATCCCCTCTCGGCGAGTTTCTTGGCCATATCGGTAACCGACGCATCCGCGATCCGCATCGTCGAAGCCAGTGCAGACGTCGTGACGGCCGTGCTTCCGTGTTGCAGCTTATAGATGTTTTTGATGTAATCCTCGACGGCGGGGTTGGGCATGGTGGACCCGGGTGAAATTTAGGTGTGTCTAAAATATAAGCAATTGCGGGGGAATGTCAACTCGGATACGGCACAATTCCTTCCGTACTGAACCCACCCCTTACCCCTCCCCTGAAAAGGGAGGGGTGCATGCGATCCCCCCTTCCCATTTTCAAGGGGAAGGGGCTGGGGCTTAGGGTTTCGAAAACGAACGAGGTAACGTGTAGAGGGAAGACTGCAATCGACGAATGTCAATCCACATCTACAATCGTCAATCGTTCCCGGCCGGCTCCTTGAAGATCTCATCGCTTAAGCCGGTGTTGAGCTGATACTCGGAGTAGCGCACCGTAATGGTGCCGTTGCGGGGGGCCAGCTGGGGGCGCGTGGGCGGGGGCTGATCCATCACCCCCGGCTCCGTCGTGTCGGCGGGGGCGAGGTGGAATGAGGCGATCAGTTCTTCGGGGAGCCAGAAGCCGCCGATCTCGGCATACCGGAACGTCGCGCTCATCTCCCGGTCGCCGGGTTGCGCCGACACGAGCTTCTCGACCGTCCAGCGCCCGGGGTGAACGTACAGCGCGATCGACCGGATGCGGGTGCGATCGGATTTCGCGCTCAAGGTGAGTTTGTACAGTCGCGCATCTCCTGCGGCTTCCCGTCCGACGCGCGTGACCGTATATCGGGCAAGCAGCCTGCCAATATTCAACGCAACCCCTTCGCGCGGCAGGAGCGCAAAGCCGCGCGAGTCGAAGTGCACCTTGTCGGGCTGCTTGTAATACATTTTGACGGCCATCGGGGGGATATTCAGCCGCTCGATGTCGGCGGTGAGGTTCAGCGTGACCGTGTAGTCGCGCAGGCGATTGAGGCGAGACTCGACCTTTCGGAGGATTTCTTCTCCGGAGGGATCTCCCGGATGGACTGCAGCTACTGACAGGGAGGAGAGCAGGAGGAGCCATCCAAGGCAGAGACGCCGCGCGGTCATGTCGACACCGTCCCCGCTGCCTGCGCCTTCGGCGCAATGACGGCATTATAGAGCCACATCAGCAGCGTCGCCAGCACGCCGATCCCGATGAGTGCGAACCAGACGTACTCCGGACGTCCCAGCTCCTTCGACGTCTGGTAGAGCCAGCCCCCGATCGGATCCCCCACGAACCGCGCGATGGCAATCGGGAGAAAGGCGTACCCCTGGAACAGTCCCTGTTGGCCGGGCGGCGCGATGGTGGAGATATATTCGTAGTACCGGGGCGCCTGAATCATTTCTCCGATGGCGAACGCAACAATCCCCGCAGCGATCGTCGGGACGCTCGGATGGATCCCGATGATTACCCAGATGAGGGACGAGATGGCGAACCCCGTCAGGATCGCCTGGGGCGTTGAGATGTTCTTCGTCAGCCGATTGACCGGAATCTGAAGGAGGATGATCGCCCCGGCCCCCGCCCACGCCTGAACGATTTCGTACGGGTAGGTCTTGTCGATGTAATCCGTGATGTAATACGGCACGATGATAAATTCCTGCCAGAAGATGATCCAGTACAGCGAATAGATCAGCAGGAAGATCATGAACCGCACATTGGCGAGGACGATGAAGAGGTTGGCAATCTTCTTGCCGAGAGATTCCGCAATGACCGGCCCACCTGGCGCCACCTCTTTGTACAAGAGGAGGTTGACCATCAGCATCGCCAGACAGCTTAACGCTGAGACAAGGTAAACGAATTCATTCCCGAATTTGTCCCGCACCAGGTAGGCGATCGTCGGTCCGATCATCGCCCCGACGTTCACCAGCCAGTAGTAGATGGCGAAGCCCAGCGACTTCGATTCTTCTGTGGTAGTAACCGCGACCGTTCCGAGGACCGACGGCTTGATGAACGAACCGCCGAATGCCGTCAGCACCATGAACGCAACCAGCAGCCCGTACGGAGCGTGGCCGCCGTAGAGCCCCGCGAACGCCGACATGCCCACGGAGCCGATGAGGAAATAGCCGATGGCCAGAATGGAAAACGCAATGCTGAATGCGCGACGGAACCCCCACTTGTCTGCAAGCGTCCCAGCGAGGATGGGGAGAAGGTAGATCAGGCCGCCAAAGATGCCGGACAGGGTTCCCGCCTCCGACTCCGTGAACCCGAGGTTGTTCCGGAGGTAGACCATGAAGACGATCTGCTGGCCGTAGTACGCGAGCCGTTCGAACAATTCCATCCCGTTCGCAACCCAGAACGTGGGATGAAACTGTTTCCGGATGGCGGTAAAACGATCGGTGAGGCTCAATGGAGTCCGTTCGTGTGGTGGGAGATGATGGTGTGGCGGCTGTCCGGCTTACATCAACACGAGGTCCTGCTGGACTTCGCCCGTGACCTCCGGGATGCCGTCATGACGGATGAACATGTTGATCTCGGTGCGCACGGCCATTTCCCCCTCAAGATAGATCCCGGGCTCGATCGAGAAGCAGCAGCCCGGAAGGAGGGCACGTTCATCTTTGGTCTCGAGGTTGTCGATGTTCACGCCGTTGCCGTGCGTTTCCTCGGTGATCGAGTGGCCGGTCCGGTGGAGAAAGTACTTGCCGTACCCCGCCTTCTTCACGACGGCGCGACAGGCGTCATCTACCTGCCATCCGTAGCAGGGCTGCTTCCGGGCGAATTTGTCCTGAACAAACCGGATGGCCGCGTCACGCGCGTCTTTCACCGCCGTGAAGATCTCGACGTACTTCTTTGACGGTGCATCCCCGATGTAGCCGACCCACGTAATGTCGTAGTAGATCCCTTCCGGTACGTTCTTCTTCGCCCACATGTCGATCAGCACCGTGTCCCCCTGCTTGAACGGGCGGGAAGCCTCCTTTGTCAGCTCGAAATGCGGGTCTGCGGGATGGTCGTTCACCCCTACCATCGGCGGGTCGTATGTGGTTAGCCCCGCCTCGGTGAAGCGCCGCATGATGAATTGCTGGATGTCGTATTCCGTCTCGCCGGTGTTATTCCGGACCGCCTGGTGGATGCGGTCGAATGCCTCAGCGCGGATCACATCCATGACCCGTGCGGCCTCTTTGTGCGTCGCGTATCCCGTCTCGGAAATCCGGGAGACGAACATCTGCACCAGGTCGGCAGACGAAACGATGCGGTAGCCGAAGCTCTTGAGCAGTTCGATCGTGCCGGCATCCACCATCGAAACGTATGGCACGTTGTTTTTCGGAGAATACTGCATGGCAACCGTCTTCTTCGGCCCCAGCATTTTCTTGAGCGATGCGTGGAGCTCGTTCCAGGAGAGGTAGATCATCCGCTTGCCCGGCAGCGAGTCCAGTCGCATTTTCTCGACAGCGGAGACAAGTTTTTTCGGCTCTCCCCGCGCAGGGAGATAGTAGTACCATCGCCGGCTGCTCATCTTCTCGAAATTCAGTCCGAGAACGCGGTACGCGAGGTAATCTCTGTTGCGGAAGTCGCACAACAGCCAGCCGTCGATCTTCTTGGCGCGGAGCGCCTCTTGAATTGCTTGCAGGTCCATGGGAGGTTCGCGGATGATTTAACTGAGCACGTCTTTCCTGACAAAAATATACCAAGTGACCAGGTAAAAACCAAAGCTGTACAGGCCGAGGTACGCGACATTGCGTGCGACCTCGTTCCAGGGGACCGGCTGTTCCAGCACTTTCTGCCAGACGTTCACGTAGGTGGTGAAGAGATACGGCCTGATTGACTCGAAGAGCTGGACGGGCGTGGCCGAAACGACGAGGAACACGATGATCACCGCCATGGTTCCGATGATCGGGCCGATCGCGTTCTCCACCAGTGAAGAGAACAGCATCGCGAGCGACGCGACGCACCACATGCTCCAGATCCCGAGCGCGAACGCAGCAGCGACGCGCCACGGAACGTCCGCCTCGGGGATAACGGTGATGACCCGACCGGGAACAATAAGGTCCCCCGTGCCGAAGAGGGCAAGACCCAGACCCACGCTGAGCAGGGCCAGGAACCCGACGAGTGCACCGGTATAGATGAGCGTTGTGATATACTTCATCGCCAGGATTCGCGTGCGGGACGGCGGACGGATCAGCAGGATCCGGAACGTCCCTCCTGTCGCCTCCCCCGCGAGCTGATCTCCTGCGACCAGGCTGATCAGAAAGGGGATGTGGATCCAGAGACTGTTCATGATGAACGTGGAGACGAAGTAGGCGTTGAACAGGTTCCCCACCATCAGGAAATCCTGCGCCAGCCCCCGCGTCGCGCCCCGGACGAGCGATCCCCCTTCCATCTTGAGACCGATCTCGATCAGCGGGATGACAACGCCGATGGCAAGGAAGCCGATGTACGTCCGCCATTTCGCGAAGGTCTTGACTATCTCGTTCGCGAGGATCGCTCTCATCGGATGTCCGACGCTCCTTCGGTGATCGAGAGGAAATATTCTTCGAGCGAGCGCATGGGCACGAGTGCGCGCACCTGCACTCCCGCACGGACGAGCTGGGCGTTGAGTGCAGGCACTTTGTCGGCGGGCATCGGGACAACAATGGCGTCGCCCGCGACCTGCGCCTCCCTTCCGTACGACTGACGGCGAATGATCCTGAGCGCGCGATCAAGCGGCGTCGCGGCGACGCGGACCTTGCCCGTACCGCTGTTGAGCAACTCGCTCACGTTCCCCTGCACCACAAGTGAGCCACCGTTGATGATGGCCATAGAGGATGCGACCTGCTCGATTTCTGCGAGCAGGTGCGACGAGAGGAAGATCGTCATCCGCCGTTCCGACGCAAGGCGCACGATCAGATCGCGCACCTCCTTGATCCCCTGAGGGTCGAGTCCCGTGGTCGGTTCGTCGAGGATGATGAACTCGGGCGTTCCCAGGAGCGCCCCGGCAAGGCCCAGGCGCTGTTTCATGCCGTGGGAGAACGACTTCACCTTGTCGGCGGCGCGTGCGGTGAGGCCGACCGTGTCCAACGCTTCATCGATCGCGCGCGAGGGGAGACCTCCTTTGAGGTCCGCAATGATCTCGAGGTTTTTTCGGGCGGGGAGATAGAGATAAAAGTCGGCGCTTTCGACGAGTCCGCCCACCCTTGCAAGGACGCTGGCACGCCGTCGGCGGAGAGGAAGGCCGAAGAGCTCGACCTTCCCTGTCGTAGGACGGATAAGCGAGAGGAGCATCCTGATCGTGGTGCTCTTCCCTGCCCCGTTCGGGCCGAGGAAACCGAACACTTCGCCTCGCCGGACCGTCAGGTCAAGATCGCGTACGGCCCAGCGCGCGCCGTACCGTTTTCCCAGACGGAAGGTCCGGAGGACGATGTCGTCAGTCATGGGGGGTCGTGTTCTTGACTCTCCCTCCCTTTTTCCCTACTTTACGGGCGCCCATGGCGACATCCCCCCGGAAAGCCAGACCTTCCACACCCCGCCGGCGCGTCAGGCAAAGCACCGCCGCCGAAGGCCGCAAAGCACCCAAAGACTCTCTCATGGCGCGCTTGCACCGCAATATTCTGTTCAGCGGCGTGAGTGCACGGGTCATTGAGAAATGCCTCACACGACTGCAGGAGCGGCAGTGCCGGGCCGGGGACATCATTTTTGATGAATCGTCCCGGGGCCGCGACCTCCTGTGCATCACCCGCGGTCGTGTGCGCATCAAGAAGTATACGAAATTCGGTGTAGAGTCGCTACTCGCCGTTTTGCACGAGGGGGATTTCTTCGGCGAGCTGTCGTCCATCGACGGCCTCCCCCGATCGGCGCGCGCTGAGGCAATGGACGACTGTTCCGTCGTCACGATCAGCCAGGCCGAGATCCGCACCCTTTCCAGGGCAAGCCCCGAGTTCACGCACAACCTGCTGACCAACCTTGCGGTGCGGCTCCGCACGATGGATCAGACCTTTGTGCTGGAGCTTGACCGGAACGCGCTCGTTTCCAAGACGCAGGTCGACCGGCTCAGCATGCTGATCGAGGCAAGCAAGATCGTCAATTCCGCCATCGACATCGACAAGCTGCTCGGCCTTATCCTCGACGTTGCAGCCCGCAGCATCAACGCAGACCGCGGCACGCTCTACCTGCTCGACAACCAGACCGGCGAGCTTTGGTCGAAGGTTGCGCAGGGAAGCAACACGATCGAGATCCGTCTCCCGATGGGGAAGGGACTTGCGGGGTACGTCGCCAAGACGGGGGAGGTGGTCAACATCAGCGATGCCTACAAGGACCCGCGCTTTAATCCGGAGATCGACCGCAAGAGCGGCTACAAGACCCACAACGTGCTCTGCATGCCGATGAGGAACAAGGAGGGGCTCATTGTCGGCGCCTTCCAGTTCCTCAACAAGCGCGAAGGCCCGTTCGGGCCGGAGGACGAGGCGTTCATCGACGCCCTCTCCGTCCACGCAGCGATCGCGCTGGAGAACGCGCGCCTCGCCAAGGAGATGGTGCAGAGCGAGCGGTTGTCCGCCGTCGGCCGCATGGCCAGCACCATCATTCATGACATCAAGAACCCCATGGGCACCCTGCGCATGTATGCACAGGTGATCAAACGCAAGACCGGCGATGCCGAATCGGCCCAGCTTGCCGACGAGATGATCCGCCAGGTGGATCGGTTCGTCAACATGACCCAGGAGATCCTGGATTTCTCGCGCGGCATCAGCGAGGTGCACCTCGAGCATGTGAAGCTCGCCGATGTCCTCGAGTCGGTCCTCACATTCATCGAAAAGGATCTGACGAAACGCAACGTTGCCCTCACCCGGTCGCTGGAATACACCGGCGACTGCGTGATGGACGTGGAGAAGATGGTCCGGGTGTTCTACAACCTTGCGGGGAACGCCGCCGATGCGATGAAGGACGGCGGCACACTCTCCATCCGATCCGCGCTGAGCGACGGGAAGCTGATGCTGGAGTTCTCCGACACCGGATGCGGCATCCCCGAAGAGATCCGGTCAAAGGTCTTCGAGCCGTTCTTCACGTACGGCAAGAAGCACGGCACGGGGCTCGGGCTTGCCATCGTCAAGAAGATCGTTGACGACCACCACGGACGGCTGGAAATCGAGTCCGAGGTGAACAAGGGAACGACGATCCGCATTCTCATCCCGGCCCCTTGAGGGCTTCTCTCTCCTTTCTTGAATTTTCTGCCGGAAGTGCCTATCTTGAACGATGCCATTGAACCGGCGCCGCTTGCCGGATTGGACGGGTAGATGGCGGAATTGGCAGACGCGTTGGACTTAGGATCCAATGGAGAAATCCGTGGGGGTTCAAGTCCCCCTCTACCCACAGAAGAGGCGCCCCGTGCGGCGCGGGCCGCTACAGAGATTGTTGATTGACGAAGGACGACACGCAGTGCAGGTGACGATCAATACGCTATCGGAGGTTCAGCAGGAGGCGCACATCCAGCTGACGCATGATGAGCTCCAGCCCCACTTCGACCGGGCCTACGAAAAATTCCGACCGAAAGCGGAGGTCAAGGGGTTCCGCAAGGGCAAGGTGCCTATGCCCATGATCCGCCAGCTGTACGGCGAGGCCATCGAGAACGATGCGCTCGACGACATCGCCACGGAGTTCTACCGGAAGGCCATGGAGGAGAAGAACATACACGTCATCGGCCAGCCGACGATGACCGACATGGAATTCCGGCGCGGGGACCATCTCCGGTTCAGCATCAAGTACGAGGTGAAGCCCGAGATCAGTCTCGGGAAGTACAAGGGGATCCCCGTCGACAAGCCCGTGCACGTCGTGACCGACAGCGAGCTCCAGTCCGAGATCCTCACCCTCCGCCGCGCCAACAGCTCGACCGTGGAGGCGGATGCGGTGACCGACGCGGAGTTCATCGTCACGGGAGATGTGCAGGAACTCGACGAGTCAGGGACGCCGCTCATCGGCAAAAAGACGCCGGGCGCACGCTTCGTCCTGAGCGACGAGACACTGGCACCCGAGATCCGCGACGCGCTCCTCCACTCAAGCAAAGGGGCAACCTTCACAGTCCGCTTCGAATCGAAGCACGGCGATCACACCCACCCTGTCCACATCGCCATCGCGGTCGGCAAGATCGAAAAGGTCGAGCTCCCACCGTTCGACGAACCGCTCGTGAAGAAGATTACGGGGGGAAACGTCGCCACCGTTGAGGAATTCACCTCGAAGCTCCGTACGGACATCGAGCGCTACTGGCAGGATCAGTCCACCGGCCGGCTGAACGACAACATCGCGCACGCGATCGTGGCCGCGCACGACTTCCCCGTGCCCGACTCGCTCGTGGACCGCGTGCTCGACTCGCTCGTCAGCGATTTGCGGCAGCGGTCGCGCGACAGGAAACTCCCGAAGAATTTCGACGAGGGAAAGTTCCGCGAGGAAAGCCGGGCGTACGCCCTGTGGCAGGCAAAATGGATGCTGCTGAAGGAACGGATCGCGGAAAAGGAGAAGATCACGGTCACTGACCAGGAGCTCGAAGCCCTCGCCACGGCGGAGGCCGAGAAACTCGGCATCAGTCGCGACCGCTTGCTGCAGTACTACAGGAACTCAGACTCCGTCGCCGACCGGATGCTCTCCGACAAGATCATGGCGTTTCTGAGGACCCATGCGAAGGTCACCGAACGGCTCGCCGAGCCGGCCGCGCAACCATAACCGACACCCGGATCACATGGCACACCGCACGACATTCAACCAGCTCGTTCCCATGGTGGTCGAACAGACCGGCCGGGGTGAACGGGCCTACGATATCTTCTCGCGCCTGCTGAAGGAGCGGATCGTGTTCATCGGGACGCCGATCGATGACTCCATCGCGAGCCTCGTGATCGCCCAGCTCCTCTTCCTCGAATCCGAGGACCCGGACAAAGACATCAATCTCTACATCAATAGTCCGGGTGGGAATGTCTCCTCCGGACTGGCGATCTACGACACCATGCAGTACATCCGCCCCGACGTCGCCACCATCTGCATCGGCCTCGCCGCAAGCATGGGCGCGGTGCTGCTTGCCGGCGGCGCAAAGGGGAAGCGCTCCGGACTGCCCAACTCCCGCATCATGATCCACCAGCCCTGGGGCGGCGTGCAGGGCACGGCGTCCGACATCAGCATCCAGGCGGAGGAGATCCTCCGGACAAAGAAGCGCCTGAACGAGATCCTTGCGAACCACAGCGGGCAGCCGCTCGACATCATTGAGAAGGATACCGACCGCGACCGGTACATGTCGTCCGAGGAGGCGAAGGCCTACGGCTTGATCGACAATGTGTACATCAAAAAGGAACGCGAGAAGAAGTAGCCAGCGAGGGCGGCCATGACGCAGCGAACCAAGAGCGGCGACCCCATCCATTGCTCCTTCTGCGGCCGGACGCCGGACGAGGTGCAAAGCATCATCGCGGGACCGGAGGTCTACATCTGCGACGTCTGCGTCTCGAGCTCGGTCGATATCATCCGCAACAACCTCGCTTCCGCACGCCGTGGCGCCCGCAGCGCCATGACCCCATCGCTGATCAAGCGGGCCCTCGACGATTACGTGATCGGCCAGGAACATGCGAAGAAGAGTCTCGCGGTGGCGGTCTATAACCATTACAAGCGGATCGACTCGCGCGACCACCTCTTCGACGCCGACGACGTCGAGATCGAGAAAACCAATATCCTGCTCATCGGCCCGACGGGCACGGGCAAAACGCTTCTCGCCCAGACGCTGGCGCGCATCCTTGACGTCCCCTTTGCCATCGCCGACGCCACGACCCTGACCGAGGCGGGCTACGTAGGGGACGACGTGGAGACGATCCTGGTGCACCTCCTGCAGAACGCCGAATACAACGTGGAGAAGGCGGAGCGGGGGATCGTCTACATCGACGAGATCGACAAGATTGCACGGAAGAGCGAGAGCGCCTCGATCACGCGTGACGTCTCCGGTGAGGGGGTTCAGCAGGCCCTGTTGAAGATCCTCGAAGGCACCGTCGCCGGCGTGCCTCCGAAGGGGGGACGCAAGCATCCGGAACAGAGTCTCATCAACATCAACACGCGGAACATCCTCTTCATCTGCGGAGGAGCATTCGAGGGGCTCGACAAGATCATCGCGCGGCGCGTCAACCAGAACCCCATGGGGTTCGGTGCCGACATCAAGGGGAAACGTGACGGAAGGGCTGATCAGCTGCTCCCGATGGTCCAGCCGGAAGACCTGGTCAAGTTCGGCATGATCCCGGAGTTCGTCGGCCGCGTGCCGCTGGTCTCGGCGCTCCACTCGCTCGGCGAGGATGCGCTCCTGAATATCCTGACGGAGCCGAAGAACGCCATCGTGAAGCAGTACCGGAAGCTGTTCCGGATGGAGGGCGTCGAACTGCAGTTCGAGGAGTCGGCGCTGAAAGCAGTCGTGCAGAAGGCAGTCGAGAGGGGAACGGGTGCCCGGGCGCTGCGCTCAATCATCGAGGAGGTCTTCCTCGACATTATGTACACGCTCCCCGACAAGCGAAGCCTGGCTTCCTGCACGATCACGCGCGACGTGATCCTCAGGAGAAAGGAACCCCTCTACCGCTTTGAGGAGCGGAAGCAGTCGGCATAAGCCGGCCGCTTCATTTCCCCACACTGATCTCCGGTTCCTCTTCGATCAGGCGAAGATCAAGCCGCGATCCATGGGGCGGCGTCCTGAACGCAACGGCCTTCCCCGGCTGGATCGACGGTATCACCGCCGACAACACGAACGTTGTGTTCCCGTCGGTGACCCGGAATGCCACCGTGACGTCCTTCGCCTCCTCCTTCCCGTTGTTCTTGAGACTCCCCTCCACCCAGAAGATCGATCCTGACGACGGCACGCTCATTCCCATGTCCGGCCCACCGGCCATGGAAGCGTTCGTGTCTTTTTTCAGGACCTTATTGACGACCGCCAGGTCGGACGCCCCGCCCGCACACGACACCAGCACGACGGCCGCGCACGCGGCAGCAACGAGCAGATGTTTCATCGGTGCCTCCTCGTAAGGGTGATCAGTACACCTCCCGCACGCTCCCCTGTTTGGTGACTTTAATGTCCTGCAATTGCGGCGCCTTGAGGCGGATCTCCACCCGGAAATTCCGGTACGGCCCCGTCGGCACCCAGTTGAAGTTCAACTCCCAGCAGTGCAGGTCGCGGTAGACGGTGATCTGGGGCGCGGTGAACACCCGGCTGATGAGATCGTAACTCGTCATCGCGCTGATCTTCCAGAATTCCGTCAGGTTGAAGCCGAGCGAGGCGGACAGGCCGGAGCTGAGATAGACATTATTGGGATCGGCCTGGTTCCTTGTCAGCGAGTAGTTCAGGTCGAGGTTCCACGGGATGCTGAAATCAGGCGCCTCCTGGTCGTAGAGCCCCACGTACCCGCTCTTAGGTCTTGCAAGTGAATCGGCTTCGGTCCTTTCCGGACCCGCAGTCGTCTGCTTCTTCTCCCCGCTCAGCCGCGTGCCGATGCTGATCGAGAAGCTCGTGAGATCGGCAAGTCGCCCCGATTCCCTGATCAGGAACTTGTTCACCCGGCGGCCGAACTGCGGATTGTTCGGATCGGTCTCAAACTTGTAGAGATTGAACCGGCTGCTGCCTCCGATGGACAGGAGGTTGCCGATACTGGTGCGGAAATCCACCCCGATCTCGCTGAACCTCAGGCTGTCCGCGGCGAAGTTGTACGAGACACCTGCGTTCAGATTCAGCAGTTGAAATTTATTGTCCTCCCCGGCCGAATCGCTCGAGGCGGTCTTCATTTCAAACACGTTGCCAAGGTTGAACGAGAGCGCCTGCCTCCGCCCCGCCGGCGCTCCACCGAACACCTCTCGGTCGAACCTGCCGTACCGCTGGCGCACGCCGTTCGTATCGACGTATGATCCGTAGTATCCAAAGCGCTCATCGGAGAAGTCGGGCTGATAGGTGTACGAGAGCGATGGCGTCACCTGGTGACGGATGCCCTTGATGCCGAGGATGTTCGGCTGGACGATGCCGAAGAACTTTGTCTGCGCCGAGAGCCCCAGATCATAATAGCGTACTGCCTTGATCGCCCGGACGTCCTGCACGCTCAGCTGTCGGGTGACGGGATCGATGCCCTGCTCCGTACGTCTGTCGTACCATTTCTCGGTATAATTGAAGAACGGGGTGAATGTCACGTAGCCGGCCTTGGGCGAGGCATTGATGGTGATCTGGTGGAGGAACCCGCGGCGATCATCGAACAGGAATCCTCCTCCTCCCGTCGGGACGAGTGGCGTCTTGTTCTGGGTATTCAGGAACTGACCGCCGTATGAATAACCCATCAGTTCGTACCAGCGCTGAGCTGTCCCTCCGCGGCGCGACGACCGGAACGGAAAGCTCTGACTCCGGTTAAAGCTGATCCCGGGAAGGATCGTGCTGGTCTGCCCCGTCTGGAGGTTCTGATCGCGGCGGATGTTGATCGTCATGCTGTTGGGGGTCCCTTCCCAGGATTTCGTGAGCGTCGCGTTCGACACAATGTTCTGGCGAAGCAGGTCGTTCAGGTTGTTGCTCGTCCGCTGATAGTACGAACCGCTCGAGAAGGTGAAATCGACGAGCAGGTGCGTCGTCGGATCGAATTCCTGGTTGTGGTACCAGTGAAGATTGAACACCTTCTCGACCTGATAGCCGGGGTCGCCCGGTTCCCCAGTCACCGTCCTTCCGTACGATCCGCTCAATCCGCCGGTGAAGGTATAGCGGAGTGCGTACCGGTAATCCCCATAGAGCACGTAGCTCCCCTTGGAATAACCGTCTGCTTTCAACGTCAGATCCATGTAATCGTTCATGGCCCAGTAGTACCCGAGGTGGGTCAGGTAGCGGCCACGCGTGCTCTCGCCGAAGGCCGGCGCGATCAGGCCCGAACGCCGCCCCCGCTCGCTCGGAAAGATCCCGAAGGGGAGCGCGAAGACCGGCACATCGGCGATGAAGAGGTAGATCGGGCGCGCGATCACCTTGTCTTTGACGATCACTTTCATGGTCGGGCTGCCGAAGTAGTAATGAGGATGCGGGAGATCGCATGTTGTAAACATCCCGTCCTCGACAAACAGTACGTCGGTGTCGACCTTCTTGATCTCTTCGCCATAATAGAGACCCTTTTCGATCTCCGTGGCGCCAAGGATGATCTTACCCTTCCTGGACTTGAAGTTGTAGGCGATCCGTTCTCCCCTGTATGTTTCCGCGCCGTCAATCAGTTCCGGCAGCCCCCTCTGTTGCTGGCCGCTTGTGTCCGCCGTGTCGACGTTGCCTTCTGCGTTCAGAATGGAGGTGGACCAATTGATATCGATATTCTCCGCCTTGAGTCCCAGTTCCTTGTACGCAATGTTACCCTTGCCATGCAGGAACATTGTGCGGGACGAAAGAGAATAGACGATGGAGTCCGCGGCGGTGTAGGTCACCACGGAGTCGATGCCGGAGGGGGAAACGGGTGCTTTGAGCGTGTCAGGCATCACACGACTGGTATCGCGCGCGGCAGTCGTGTCTGCCGACGGACGAGCAGGGCGGATCGGAGCCTGGGCGTGGACTGCCGCGGGACCGGGGAGAGTACAAAGTGCCAGGAGGGCGGCCCCGCACACGGGCAGGATTCGGCTTATCGCTGGCGTCGCTTCCACCATGCGTTGAGCCGCGCGCGGATGTTTTTTTCTTCCCCGAGGTCCGACGGCCGGTAGTAGATCTTTTCGCGGAGTCCATCGGGCAGGTACTGTTGCTCGACGAAGTGCTGCTGGAACTCGTGGCTGTACTTGTACTCGGCCCCGTACCCGAGGTCCTTCATCAGCCCGGTAGGCGCGTTGCGCAGATGCAGCGGGACGGGCTCGTCCGGATGCGACCGGAGATCGCCGTAGGCCTCTTCAATGGCGAGATACGCAGCATTACTTTTCGGGCAGGAAGCGAGGAACGTGGCGCTCTGCGAGAGCACGATGCGGGCCTCCGGCATGCCGATGTAGTCTACCGCGGTGAAACACGCCGTCGCCAGGGTCAGCGCATACGGTGCCGCGTTCCCGATGTCCTCCGACGCGAGGACGATCATCCGCCGCGCAATAAACTTCGGGTCCTCACCTCCGTCAAGCATCCTCGCCAGCCAGTAGACCGCAGCATCCGGGTCACCCCCCCGCACGCTCTTGATAAAGGCGGAGATAATGTTGTAGTGCTCCTCCCCTCCCTTGTCGTAGCGGACATATTTCCGCTGGAAGGCCTCCTCGAACTCTTTCTTGCCGACCCGCACCGTGCCATCCGAGGAGCGGTGAGCAAGTCGAACTGCGGTCTCGAGGCCGTTGAGCAGCATGCGCGCATCGCCCCCCGAGAGGAAGATGAGATACTCTCTGTCATCAACGGTGAGGTGCATCCCTGCAAGTTCGGGGTCGTCGGTGATCGCACGGTTGAGGATTGTCTGGAGATATCCGGCGGAGAGGGGCTCAAGCACGTAGATGCGGCTGCGCGAGAGGAGCGGAGAGATGACTTCGAAAGAGGGATTCTCGGTCGTTGCACCAATCAGCGTGATAACACCGTCTTCGACGGAGTGCAGGAGCGCATCCTGCTGGGCCTTATTGAAGCGGTGAATCTCGTCGATGAACAGGACCGTCCGCTTCCCCAGCCGCGCGCGGAGCTCCGCCGCCCGGTCCAGCACTTCGCGCACATCCTTGACGCCCGACGAGACCGCATTGAGCTGATGGAACTCGGCGCTCGTGTGCTGGGCGATGATTCTTGCCAGCGTGGTTTTTCCCGTCCCCGGCGGCCCCCAGAGGATCATTGAGGAGAGCCGGTCGCTCTCGATCAGGACACGCAGCGGCTTGCCGGGGCCGAGAAGATGTTCCTGCCCCACGAACCCGTCCAGGGTGGCGGGCCGGATACGCTCCGCAAGAGGAATCGAGGCGGAGACCTCGCCCGACGCGGGGCCGAAGAGATCCATGGTTAACCTGCTGTTATCCGCTGCCAGGTCCGCTCATGGAGGAGCGGACTCACGCCCACCGGACAAATGATCGTCATTGCTCAGGGCGGACCCGATACACCTGCTCTCCGTCCCGAACGAGATTGTGTTTTTCCCGTGCTGCCTTTTCAATCGCTTTCGCATCGTTGTCGAGCGCTTTCGACTCGGCACGGAGAGCGGTCGACTCCGCCTCGGCCGCTCGAATGCGCGATTCAAGCTCGGCCTTCTCGTTCGTCAGCCTGACCCGCTGAACGACTCCCTTGTTGCCGAAGATGACGTAGCCAAGGAGCGGAACGCCGATGGCCAGGAGCACCAGCAAACGGCGGTTCCGCAGGAGCTTTTTCAGCAGCGCCCCGGCGGTGCGACGGGACGAGGCTTTACGGTAGAAGGAGCTTCCCGGGTTCGCCATGAATTCCTTACCCCTTTCCATTCTTGTACCAGGGACGGATGGGTGTGTAGGAAGTGCGGCGACGGCTCTTTTCCTGGTGTCGCTCCAGCGCAAGAGTGATCAATCGGTCCACCAGCTCCCGGAACGACACTCCCGACGCCTCCCACATTTTGGGATACATGCTGATTGCGGTGAAGCCAGGGATAGTGTTGATTTCGTTCAGGTACACTCTCCCTTTTGGCCTCGTGACAAAGAAATCGACGCGCGCCATGCCCGCACAGTCGATGGCGCGGAACGCGGCCACGGCCAGCCGGCGAACGGTCCCGGCGGTTCTGGCAGGCAACCGCGCCGGGATGGTCGCTGCCGATTTCCCGTCGACGTATTTCGCATCGTAATCATAAAACTCGTTGGACGAGACGATCTCTCCGGGCACCGAGGCAACCGGATCGGTGTTCCCCAGCACTGCACACTCGATCTCCCGGGCGTTGCGGATGCCCTGCTCGCAGATCACCTTCCTGTCATATTCCGCCGCGACCCCGAGCCCTGCCACAAGCTCGGCGCGGTTGTGCGCCTTCGAGATCCCGACGCTCGATCCCGTATTTGCCGGTTTCACAAACACCGGGTAACGCAGCGATCGCTCGACCGCGCGGGCGGTTTTCTCCGGACGCTCGCGGCACTCAGAGGACAGAAACCAGACGTAGCGGACGATCGGCAGGCCCGCCTCCGCGAACACTTTCTTCTGGACGATCTTGTCCATCCCCAGCGCCGAGCCGAGCACGCCTGCGCCGACGTACGGGATGTCCGCAAGCTCGAGTAATCCCTGCAACGTGCCGTCCTCGCCGTACGTCCCATGGATCATCGGGATCACGACGTCAAGCCGGTCGTGCGCCTCGCGCAACTCCGCGGCAGACACGAGACCCTGCCGCCGCGGTTCGGGAAGCAGAAACTTCTCCGGCTCGCTGTCCATCCCCGCCTTTTCCTTCAGCATTTTCATCGCGCTCGGCGAGCTGATCCACTGCCCTTTGGGTGTGATGCCGATCGGGACGATTTCGTACTTCTCGGGATCGAGCGCCTGAATGACGGCGCTCGCAGAGACCAGGGATACCTCGTGCTCCCCGGATCTTCCTCCGAAGATCACGCCGACCTTCATCTTGCGGCTCATGGCAGAATTCCCAGTGATGTCAGTTTCCGTTCGATGTATGCCCTGAGCTCAGCCTCGCTCAGATCGCCGTCGTTCCCCTGGATGGTGCAGGCGATCTTTTCCGAGAAATCCTTCCCGTAGCTCTCGACACTGACCCGGCGGAGTTTTTCCAGCTCTTCGGCTGTCAGCGTTTTCGCACCGCCGAGCATCCGCGCAACGAAGGTAACGTGCGCGGCATGTTCAACTTTCTCCATCTTGTAATACGCATCGGTCAGGTTCTCTCCATACGTCACCACGCCGTGGTTTGCAAGGAGGATCGCATCTGCCGTGCGAACAAACGGCGCAAGCGAGGCCGCCACTTCCGGTGTGGAGGGCGTCGCATAGGACGCGAGCGGCACGGCCCCGAGGCCGACGATCACCTCGGGGAAGAGGCACCCGTCCAGCGGGATGCGGGCTGTGGCGAAGCCGGTCGCATATACCGGGTGCGCGTGCACCACGGCGCCGACATCCGGCCGTTCGCGGTAGATGAACAGGTGCATCCCCATCTCCGTCGAGGGGCGTCCCTCTCCGGCCACCTGTTTGCCGTCGATGGTGACTTCCACCAGGTCAGACGGCGTGACGGCGCCTTTGTTGATTCCGGTTCGCGTCGTGAGCAGATGGCCCTCCGGCAGGCGCACGCTCACGTTGCCATCCGTGGCGGCAACGAAACCGTGCGCGTAGAGCCGGTGGCAGACATCCACGAGTTCCGCAGCGAGCATATGTCTGCCGCGAACGGTGGCCACGCTACCTGCCTCCGTCCCCTTTGCCCCCTTCGTACCGCAGGTAGAGCCCGGCGAGCGACGTGCTGGGGGGCATCGACCGCTCGCTGATCTCATACATGAGCCGCCTGGCGTCGCGCGGCCAGGAGATGTGCTTCGTGTTCAGTTCTCCGGATGACACGCTGCCATTCGTCCTCACGATTTCCCGCGCATCGTTGACCGTAACGCTGATCTCGTCTTCGGTCACTTTCATCCCCTCCAGCGCTTCAAGGGCTGCAAAGGTATACGTAATTTCGGCGCTGAGTGTGTCGCCGCTGACGCGGAACTGCTTTTTGATCACCTTGCGGCCGAATTGCTCGAACTCCTTCAGCCCATCCAGCTCCACCGACGCCATCATGATCCCGAAATCGCGGACGCGCGCCGAATCGGTTGCGCCGTCGGACCTGATGTCAATTAGCCGCATGATGGCCTCACCGCCTCCATTGCCGTTCAGCCAGATCCTGTGCTCGGTGCTCCGCACGAGCAAACAGCCCTGCAGCAGTGTCCCTGCCGCAATGAGGGGAAGGAGCCTGAGCAGGGCGCGGCATCTGTTCATTGTCTACCTCATGCGTTAATGATTCGATCGTGCCCGGGGCGCCGACAAATGCTTACGCCCCCTTGATCCACTCCTCGGCGATCTGCACCGCGTTGGTGGCAGCCCCTTTCCGGAGGTTGTCGGCCACCACCCAGAGATTCAGCCCGTTCGGCACCGTGGGGTCGCGCCGGATGCGGCCGACGAAGACTTCATCCTTGTCCCATGCATCGACCGGCATGGGATAGACCGATGATGCAGGATCGTCGCGGACCACCACGCCGGGAGCGGAACGCAGGAGTGCACGGGCTTCTTCCACATCGCAGGGACGTTCGAACTCCACGTTCACCGCCTCACTGTGCCCGCCCCACACGGGCACGCGGACGCAGGTGGCGCTGACGCGGATCGACTGGTCCCCCATGATTTTCTTGGTCTCGTCGACCATCTTCTGCTCTTCTTTCGTCGAGCCGTCGTCGAAGAAGTTATCCACCTGCGGCAGCACGTTGTAGGCGATCTGATGCGGAAATTTCCTTTCTCCTCCCTGACGTTGCATCACCTCATCCTCCAGCTGCGCCAGGCCCCGTTTGCCGGCTCCCGTCACCGATTGATAGGTCGAGACAACGATGCGACGGATTCTCCAACGGTCATGCAGCGGCTTCAGCGCAACCACCATTTGGATCGTCGAGCAGTTGGGATTGGCGACAATCCCCTTGTGACTGAAGATGTCGGCCCGGTTGACCTCCGGGACAACCAACGGGACGCCTGGCTCCATCCGGAATGCACTGCTATTGTCGATGACCAACGTCCCCGTTCTGACGGCATGCGGTGCAAATTCCCTGCTTACGGTTGCTCCTGCGGAGAAGAGGGCGACCTCGACGCCGGCAAATGATGACGGCGTGAGTTCCTGGACCGTGACATGCCTCCCGTGCCAGGGTATGCTCTTCCCGGCGGATTTCGCCGACGCAAGGGCGCGCAGTTCCCCGGCGGGAAAGCCTCGTTCCAGAAGCACCTGCAGCATCTTCCGCCCCACCAGCCCCGTCGCCCCGACCACCGCAACCGTGTACTGCCTCACTGTGTGTTAACCTCCGTACAGTTGTTCGATAGTTTCCCGTTTCCGAATGATGCGTGCCGACGAGCCCTCGATAAGGACTTCGGCGGGGCGCGGTCGGGCGTTGTAATTCGATGAGAGCACATACCCGTAGGCCCCTGCACACATCACAGCAAGGTAATCTCCCCGTTCCACGCGCGGGATGAGTCGGTCAAGCGCGAGGAAGTCGCCCGACTCGCAGAGCGGTCCGACGACGTCTGCCCGTTCGATTGCGCTGCCGTCGAGTTCCACCGGCACGATCTGGTGGTAGGCGTTGTACAGGCTTGGCCGCAGCAGATCGTTCATACCGCCGTCAACGACAATGAAGAGCTTGTCTTCGGTTTCCTTCCGAAAGATCACTTTAACTAGCAGGACCCCTGCATGTGCGATCACCGAACGTCCCGGCTGGATGGCGATGCGGCAGCGGGCCTCCTGGAGCATCGGCAGCACCGTCGTGATCAGCGTGGCGGCGGAGAGGTTCAGCTCTTCCGGCTCCTCACGCGGGAGCTGCGGATGCGTGACATACCCCCGGTACTGCACACCGAACCCGCCGCCAAAGTCGAGTTCAGGCATCGGGATGCCCGCAGCGGAAATCTGGTGTATCAACGCGATGAGCGCCGCCGCCGCCTGCTGAAATGTTTCTGCCCGCGTGATCTGCGAACCAATGTGGCTGTGCAGACCGAGCACCTCGATGGCAGGAAGCGTTCTCGCCCACCTGCATATTTCGAGCGCCTTCTCTGCAGGGATACCGAACTTGTTCCCCCTGAGCGCGGTGGCGACATACCGGTGTCCGCCGGCATCGATGTCCAGATTCACCCGAAGGAGGAGGCGGGCAGGCCTGCCCTCGCTCTCGGCGATCGCACTGAGCACGCTGATCTCCTCCGCCGACTCGACATTGAACGCATGCACACCAGCCTGGAGCCCCGCCCTCATCTCATCGTCCCTCTTTCCCACGCCGCTGAATGTGACCATCGAGGGATCGATGCCCGCAGCCAGCGCGATACGCAGCTCACCGACCGACCCCACATCCGCGCCAAAACCTTCGCTGCCGATCAGACGGAGAAGCTCGCGGTTCGCGTTGGCTTTGACCGCGTAACACGAGATGTGCGGGTGTCCCCCGAAAGCCCTCTCGATGATACGGCAATGGTCGATGACAGAGTGTTTGCTGTAGACATACAGCGGCGTTCCAAATTCCTCTGCAATACGGCGGAGAGGGAGATCCTCCGCCATCAACGAGGCGCCGTGATAGGCAAATTCGTGCATACGGGAACTCGCTTACACAAAGAATTCCACGAGTGCGCGGAACGGACTGAAGACGGCTCCGATGAGGGCCATGAATGTCTGCGCGACGGCCGGCACTCTCAAAAGAAAGAGAAACAGGATGACGCCCAGAAACCCAATCCTCATGTACTGCTGAGCGGCGTCGGCGGGCAGGGCGGCAGCCAGCAGATGCGACCCGTCCAGCGGCGGGATGGGGAGGGTATTAAAGACGGCCAGCACCACATTCATGTAGACACCCCCGTAGAACATCGTCACCATGAAGTGCAGAAGATCGTTCACCATCTCAGGCCCTCCCCCCCCTGCGGCGCGCGTGAGCGCGGCAAACAGGATGACGGCGACTGAGCACACGAGCGCAAGCACCAGGTTCGACGCCGGTCCTGCAGCCGACACGAGCACATTGTCGCGCCGCGGGTTCAGAAAGTTCCCCGGGTTTACCGGCACCGGCTTCGCCCAGGCGATGAACACATGCCCTGCCGCCACGAGCGACACAAGTGGTACCAGCACGGATCCGACCGGGTCGATGTGCGGGATCGGGTTGAGCGTTAACCGCCCGAGGTCGCGGGCGGTCGGGTCGCCAAGGCGCAGCGCCACCCACCCGTGGGCGATCTCATGGACGATCGCCGAGAACAGCAGGATTGGAAGGACCGGGAGTTCGTTGATCACGATGCTTCGGAATGTGTCCGCTCCGTAACGCCGGGGACGGCCAGCGAACAGTACTTGCTGAAGTCGACCTCGAATCCCTCTGCCCGGAACGCTCCCGTTGCCCTGTTCTGCACGTACCGTCCCTTGTATTCTCCCGCAGCCACGCGTTCCAGCATCTCGGCCAGGGCATCGATGTCCCCGGTCGTGTTGTAACAGCCCAGGCTCGCGCGCACCATGCCGGGCATGCGTGATTTGTCTCCTGCAATGACCTCCGCCGTCAGCACGGCATCATCGGCCGGGGAGACGCGCAACAGCTCCTTGACGTACGGATGTGCACAGAAGCAGCCATCGCGGACCCCGATCCCTCCCTCGGTGCCCAGGATCGCCGCAACGAGCGAATGATGCATGTCGCCGACGTTGAACGTCATGACGCCGACCTTTTCCTCGAGCCGGTCGGTCGGGCCGTACAACCGAATGTTGCTGATCTTCTTCAGCTTTGCGTACCCGTATTCCAGCAGCTCACGTTCATGCGCCGCAATCGCGTCCATGCCGACCCCACGCAAAACTCTGATGGCCGCCGCGAGCGCGACGCCCCCGAGCACGTTCGGACTCCCTGCCTCCTCTTTGTGAGGCGGCTTGTTCCATACCGCACGATCGAGCGTCACAACATCCACTACGCCACCTCCGACAAGATCCGGTTCCCCTTCCCGGAAGAATGACGCCGGTCCCACAAGCGCCCCGGTGCCGAAGGGAGCGTACATTTTGTGGGCCGACAGGGCAAGGAAGTCGATGTGTCCCGGATCGTCGTCCGGACGCATGTCGATGGGCCGGTGCGGCGCCAGCTGCGCCGCATCCACAAACATTCTCGCCCCCGCTTCGTGCGTCCACGTCGCGATGTCATGGATGGGTGAGCACAGTCCTGTGATGTTGGAGGCACCGTTCACCGCGACAAGTCTGACGCGTCCCTTCTCACGCGCCAATGCAGCGCGCAGGGCATGCAGATCCAGCCGCCCGTCGGCCGTGATCCCGACGTGAACAACGCGGGCGTGCTTCCGCCACGGCAGGTCGTTGGAATGGTGCTCCATCAACGTCGTCACCACCACGTCCCCCGTCCGGAAGGTGAACCGGTTCGCCAGCTTGTTCACGCACTCCGTCGTGTTCTTCGTGAAGATGACCGTGTTCGTCGTGGGATCGGCACCAACGAAGGCGCCGACGGCGTCATGCGCGGCGTCGAAGACCTCCGTCGCAAGAAGCGACTTGAAGCCGGTGCCCCGGTGCACCCCGGAGTACCAGGGGAGGAAGTCCCCGATCGCCTTCAGAACTCCGCGGAACGCCGGCGTGCTTGCCGCATTGTCGAGAAAGACGTACGGACGCTCGGTCCCGTTGAGGACCGGGACGCGGGTGTCGATCCCCACGATCTCCCCGCGGAGCTCGGCGACCCGGACAGCATGCCCGCTGAGCTGCGATGTGTGCATGGCAGTGCTCGCGCCAATCAGTGTAAGATCATGACATCACCCCCGCGGGTGATACGTCCGGTGGACTTCCTTGAGATACTCCCGGTCGATGTGCGTGTAGATCTGCGTCGTGGAGATGTCGGAATGTCCCAGCATCTCCTGGACTGCGCGCAGGTCGGCTCCTCCTTCGAGCAGGTGTGTCGCAAACGAATGCCGGAACGTATGGGGATGCACCTCCTTGTCGATCCCCGCCTTGCGGGTGTATGATTGCGTGATCTTCCAGATGGCCATCCGCGTCATTGGCTTCCCCCGCGCATTGAGGAAGAGCGCATCCTGCCCGCCTCCCCGGGTCTCCAGCAGTGCGCGGCACTCGCTGCGATACCGGCCGATCCAGTAGAGCGCGGATTTCCCGATCGGCACGAGGCGCTCCTTCGATCCCTTGCCGAACACGCGCACGATCCCCTGCGATTCAAGAATGTCACGTTGTTTCAGGATGATCAGCTCGGAGACCCGGATGCCGGTGGCATACAACACTTCCAGGATGGCGCGGTCCCGCAACAGCAACATCCGCTTCCGGCTGCTGGCAGGGGCGGGCTCACGGTCGAACTGATTGAGAATCGACTCCACCTCCGCCTGACTCAGAACGTCGGGGAGCGACCGCTGGAGTTTGGGGACGTCGACGGTTTCTACCGGATTGACCGTTACAAGGCCTTCGCCGATCAGGAACTTGTGGAAGCCGTTCAGCGAAGAGATGCACCGGGTGACCGAACGAGGCGAGAGCTTTGCAGCGCGCAGCGTGTCGAGAAAGGCCACGACGTGAGCCGACTCAACCCGGCCGGGCTGCGTGATGCCGCGCTCTTCCAGGAAGCGGAGGTACCGGCCGATGTCGAGACGGTACGAAGCAATGGTATTGCGCGAGGCGTTCTTTTCGAGGACGAGGAAATGAAGGTAATCCTCGCAATGCCGCATCATTGCCGATCGATCTCCCTGATGATGTTCGTGTTCCGTTCCGCCGCGGGCTCGGCGGGCGGCGTGGTGGTCTTGCGTGTCTTTCTGCGCGCCGTGTCGGGATATTTGACCCGCGAGTGGTAAATCCCGACGAGGACGCCAAGGAAGGCCGATTTAATGCGCGTCAGGTCCTTCAGCGTCAGGGGACATTCGTCCAGTTCCCCTTCTTCAAACCGGAGCTTGATGAGCTCGTCGATTGCTTGCTCGAGGCGCTGGGGCGTGGGGTCGTCGATCGTCCGCACCGCTGCCTCCACCGCGTCGGCCAGCATCATGATACCCGTCTCCTTTGTCTGCGGCTTGGGGCCCGGGTAGCGGTAGTCCTGCTCCTTGATCTCATCGATCTTGGTTTCATCCGGATCGTTCCGCGCCAGTTCGAGCGCTTTGTTGTAGAAGTAGTCCATCCGTGTGGTGCCGTGGTGCATCGGGATGAACTCGATCACTTCCTCGGGAAGGTGGTGCTCTTGCGCCAGCGCAATCCCGTCCTTGACGTGCGCGCCGATGATGAGGGAGCTCATGCGCGGCGACAGCTTGTCATGCCTGCTGCGGGAGGTCTTCTGGTTCTCCACGAAATAGGTCGGCTTCACGATCTTGCCGACATCATGGAAATAGGCCCCCACGCGGGCGAGCACCTCGTTCGCACCCACGGCCGCCGCGGCGGCTTCTGCAAGCGTCGCCATCGTCATGCTGTGATGATACGTGCCAGGCGCCTGCTCTGAGAGCTGGCGGAGCAGCGGATGGTTGAAATGCGCCAGCTCCATGAGGGCGAGGTCGGTCGTCACGCGGAAGCTCTTCTCCAGGAAGATCAGCAGTCCGTAGGTCATCACGGGGGAGATCACCGCATTCAGCAGTCCGTACGCCAGTTGTTCCACGACGATAGGCGTGGACTCGAACCGCTCCAGCCCCAGCGCCGTGATGGATATCCCATACCCGAGGAAGATGAAGCCGAGTGACCGGAAGATCTGCGTCCGGTTTTTCATGTCCCGGACCGTGTAGACCGCCATCGCACCTGCAACAAGCGACGCGAGGGCGACCGAATAGTCGTTCCCGCGGATCCCCGCCACGAGGTACGAGATGATCACTGTGCCGTAAAAGCCAACGCGGGAGTCGAAGATGATGGTGAGGAGCATCGACGCCACCGGCACGAGGATGAGGAATTCAAGCGGGGCGTTCACGTCGGCTTCGCGGGTCAGGTACGCAAACGCTCCTTCCATCACGAAAATGACGGCGATGAGTGCCAGTTTCCGATTGCTGCCAAAGATCCCCTTCCGGAAGAGGAACAAATAGAGGCCGTACAGGACCAACACGATCGACACATGGAGGATCGTCCCGAGGAATTGTGTCGGTCGGTCCGACTCCGGTCCCCGTTCGGCGCGGGCACGGCGCAGCGATTCCAGCTTCAGCCTGGTTTCCTGTGTAATGCGCTCATGCTTGCTGACGATCCGCTCGTTCTCCTGAACGAAGCCGAGAGTCCGGGGCACGGCGTCGGCGGCTGCGGCAAGGGCCTGGTCCGTTGCCGCCGCACTGAATTTCACGTTTGGCTTGATGTGCATCACGCCGATCTTGTAGGCCATCCCGACAGCCTCATGGTCGCCGGGGAACCTCTCCGAGAGCTCCTTCTCCAGGAGCGCGTGAAGGTCGTTGTTGTCGAGCAGGCGCGCCGCGGGAAGAATTTCCTCGACCGTACCCTTGCGGATTGCGATGTCGGGCCGTCCGAGTGCATTCTTCGGCCTGTCGATGATCCCGACGTGAAGATACCTACGGGCAAGATTGCTCAGCACCCGCCCCATCTGACGGAGACGGCCCGAGGAGACAAGCGAGGAGAGGGCATCCCACTCCTTGTCGGAGAAGGGAATGTCAAGGGCGGAGGCAAGCCGGCTGAACCTTGAGGAATCTTCTGATGCGGATCCCCCCCCTTTGCGCATGTTCCTGCGCTGGTGCGCCCGCGCCGCGAGCGTCTCCTCGAGCCGCGCGAAGAAGCTGTCGAGTTGCGCGACCTGCATCTCGCTCCCGGCTGTGTCCCGCTCAAAGACGTTGAACACCCGCTTCCTGGCCTCTTCGACATCACGCGCATATTCACGCTCGTCACGGAATATGGGGAAGGAAAAGGGAGCGATCAGGTCTTTTTGCGCCCAGACTGCTCCCACGCGATATTCAAGCTCAATAGACTCGCCGCGTGGAAACAGAAGCACAAGCACTGTGGTCAGTGACAGACCAATGCCGACCTTCACAAGAACGCCGGGAGCGATCCATTCCTTTCGGAAGAACCGGCCCGGATTGATGCCGGGTTTCTCTTCAAGCATGCGCAGAAAAATGAAAGGCAGATTATGTAAACAATATCGCGAGATTCCGTTTGAGAATCAAATCAGAGGATATAAGCGAGGGGGCCGGTGTGCTCCCACACCGGCCCCGCAATGACAATTGACAACTTCTGATTCAGTCGGGGCTGAATATATTCAGCCCCGACTGAATCTCTCATTTCTAATTATCCTTCGCCCCTTGCTCCACCCATTCTGCGATGATCTTCAGTTCCGCCTCCGTGAGCCATTTGGCATTTCCCGATTCGATCTTCTGCTTGGAGTTCAATGGCATCCGGTCCCCAAACGGCGGATTGAGCCCGGTCTTCCTCACGATGAGACTCTCCTTCGCGTTCCCCGCGACAACAGGCGGGCCATGCTTCCCTCCTTCCATCAAGAGCTCATAGGAATCAAGGGATAGCTCGCTCGGATTGAAGTTGTCCTCTGCGTGGCACGGAAGGCAGTTCTTGCTGATGATCGGAAACACATCCTGCCTGAACGAAATCGTCTTTCCGGGTTTCGTCAGAGTCGGGGTTTGATTCATCAAACCCCGACTCTTGCTCTGAGCGAATGAGCACACCGGCGCCGCGACAAGAATTATCGAGATCGCCAGACGCAGAGACACGCGCTTCTCCATGTTCGTTCAGAGATACAAGTGCAGAAGCAGATGAAACTCGTCCCTGTTGCCCACGCTCGGGTTCTCCCTGACAATCCGGTACACCGGTCGGACCTCCACGCCGCCCACGGGGAAGAATTCAAACCCGACGCTGTAACGCGATTTTGTTCCCGACTTGAGATCCAGGTCGAGATCGTGGAAATCGAATGCGAGCTTCAGATCGAGCCCCTGGGTGATCATCATGTCCCCCTCCACATACGTTACCAGCTCCTTCACCGTCGTCCCACCAGGGGTCTTGTTCCTCACCAGGTCAGCTTCACCAAATACCGTAAGCCGCCCCACGCTGAACGAGCCGAATCCGCCATAGTACGTCGACCTCACTCCCTGCACTTCCCTGATGAACACATTGCCTCCCAGCCCAAGGAAGAGCTCTTCGCCCAGGTTGAACAGTCCTTCAGCGCGTCCCAGAATGGCCTTCTTGCTTGACGACGTTGGGAAGTTCCCCTCTTCCGCATTGTACATCCCTCCGCTGAACGTGAGCGGACCCGGGGATATGGCGAGTTCCAACCCGGTCCGTTCCACGCGGCCGCGTTCAGGGCTCATGCCGGTAACCTGCCGGATGTATGTCGTATGGTCGTCGATTCTGAGTCCGTAGTTCGGGAGGAATTTCCCCACCTTCACGTATCCCGTCGCTGGGAGGACGGAGAAGAGTCCGTACGCTTCAAACCCGTCCCGCAGTCCCTTCTTGAGGAAGAAGCTGATCTTTCTCGCGATTCGAAAATTCAGGTAGATGTCTCCCTGCATCTGCCAGAAACCGTTCAGCGTCGTTGTGTCGGTCAGGCGCTGATAGAAAAAAAGGGTCCGAACGTCCGCTCCCACTCCCAGGATGTTCGTGATGACGTTGGAGAAGTCTTCGACTTCGAACTCCTTTGACCACTCGGGAACGGGAAGCTGTTCCCTGCCGTACTGGACCCCGTTGGCAAGGCGCATTGCCCCGCCTGACGGGTTGACGTGGCAGGACTGACACTTGAAACCGGTGCGGGAGGAGAACCGGGGCAGCGCTTCTGCGGTGAACGCCACAGATGCCGCAAGAAGGACGAGCATAATCGGCCGGCGGATCATCATGATGCGCTCCTTGTGAGCTGTCTGCGGGAAAAGAACAGGAAACGGGGCAATATACTCAGGCCATCGGTGTGAAGCAATCTCAGCATTGCGGATTGCGGAGTGTGGATTGCGGAATATTCCGCACTTCGCAATCCGCAATCCGAATTGAATGTGCTTCACCCTAGTTCTGTCTGTATCCCAGCTCTTCAGCATAGCGCTCCAGCCTCGCCGCGAGCATCTTGCGGGCACGGTGGATACGGGAGCGAATCGTGCCGACGGGCACCTGCATGAACGCCGCAATCTCGTCGTACGTGTATCCCTCGATGTCGTTCAGGAGCAGCACGGTCTGGTAGTCGTGGGGGAGACCTCGCAGCGCCGAGGTCACCTCGTCTCCAAGCATCGCGCCGTCATCCTGCTGCGCGGAGGCATCGTTGAGCGAAGGGTGCACGCCATGCCATTCCCCCGCATCATCTCCGCCGCCGGCCTCCGACTGGAAATCGACGAGGATCGGCTCGTATTCCTTTCGACGGTACTCGTTGATGAACGAGTGTTTGCATATCTGGAACAGCCACGCCCTGCAGTTCGTCCCCTCCCTGTACGTGTCGAAATAGCGGAGGGCTTTCAACATCGTTTCCTGCACCAGGTCGTCAGATCGCTGCCGGTCCTTCGTCAGCGACTCTGCGTAGTGACGGAGCGCCGGTAGCTGCGTCAGGGCTTCCCGCTCGAACCGTGTCGTCATCATGGCCGTTCCCCCTGTATGTATGCCGTCGTGGTCGTTTGGTAGGATCAACAGGGTCAACCACTGTGCCAAGGGAGGAAAACCAATCGGTGAAGTCGGGGAGGGGGGTTTTTGCGGCGATTCAACCGAGGTCGACCGGGGAGTGGGGCAGCAAAACCACAGGAGGGAACTCGCTGGCGAGCGGTAGTGTGGCGGTGATGCCACACGCGGGATCATTCGCGGAACGAGGCCGGATCGATCGAATAGTCGGACATCTTGCGATAAATGGTCTTCCGGTCTACGTCCATCAGCTTCGCCACCTGGTTGATGTTCCCCTTGCAGAGGCGGAGCATGCGGACCAGGTACCGCTCCTCGGCATGGCGGATGATGCTGCCGATGTAGTCTTTATACGGAGTGTTCAGGTTGACGCCCTCGGCGGGCTCCCCGGATGACGGCGCGGCGGGCTCGACGTTGGGAAGTTCGAGCGACGTGATCACCTCGCCGGGGGTCTTGATGATGGCGCGTTTGATCAGATTCTCCAGTTCGCGGATGTTCCCCCGCCACGTATAGTTCATCATGTCGCTGATCACGGCGGTGGCCACTGACTTCACCGTCCCTCCTGCCAGGTCCGCATGGCGGTGCAGGAAATGTTCCGTCAGGAGCGGGATGTCTTCAAGTCGTTCGCGCAGCGGAGGAAGTACAATCGGGAAGACATTGAGGCGATAGAACAGATCCTCGCGGAAGTCCCCCTGACGGACCATCACATCAAGGTTCCGGTTGGTTGCAGCAACGACGCGGGTGTTCACGCTGATGGATCCCGTTCCGCCGACCCGCTCAAAGGTTTTATCCTGAAGGGCCCGGAGCAGCTTGGTCTGAACGGCGGGTGAGATGTCCCCGATCTCATCCAGGAAGAGTGTACCGTTGTTCGCTTCTTCGAACTTTCCTGCCCGCTGGCGGGTCGCTCCCGTGAAGGCGCCGCGCTCATACCCAAAGAGTTCGCTCTCCAGCAGATTTTCGGGGATCGCCGAGCAGTTGACGACGACGAACGGTTTCAGGGAGCGTTTGCTGTTAAAGTGGAGCGCGCGCGCGACGAGCTCCTTGCCTGTCCCGCTTTCCCCCTGGATGAGGATCGTCACGTCGGTGTCGGCCACCTGCTGCACCTGACGTATCACTTCCTGCATTACCGGGCTGCGGCTCACCATGTTGCCGAAGCTGTAGGTCCCCTGCAGCTCCTCACGAAGCGAGCGGAGCTGACGCTCCTTGTCCTGCATCTCCAGGGCGCGGCGGATCTTGATGAGCAGCTCGTCGTTGTTGGATGGTTTCGTCAGGTAATCCGACGCACCAAGCCGCATCGCCTCCACCGCCGTCTGAATGGAGCCGAAGCCGGTGACCATGATGACGGGGAGGTCGGGGCGCTTCGCTTTGACGTTGGCAAGCAGTTCCACGCCGCTCATCTTTCCCATTACCATATCAGAGAGCACCAGATCGAACTGCTCTGTCTCCATCTTCGTCAGCGCTTCGTCGCCGCTTGCAGCAGTCGCTACGACAAATCCTTCATCTTCCAGCAGAGTTTTGGTGGCGACGCGGAAGGCCTTGTCGTCGTCGACCACGAGGATGGATGCCTGATCAGACATGGACGTCGGCCGATGCCGGGAGTTCGATAATGAACGTCGTCCCTTTCCCGATTGTGCTGCGGACGGCGATGGTGCCCTGGTGCGCCTGGACGATGCCATAGCTGACGGCTAGTCCCAGACCCACGCCACTCACTTCCTTCTTGGTGGTGAAAAACGCCTCGAAGATCCGCCCCATGTTCTCTTCCGGAATCCCCACGCCGGTGTCCGCAACCTCGACGCAGACGCTCCCACGGTTTGCCCGGCAGCGCAGGGCCAGCATCCCGCCAGAGTCCATGGCGTCGCGCGCATTGATCACGAGATTGATCAGCACCTGCTTCAGCTTGTCGCGCGACCCACGCACGGGGGGAACCGGCTCGTTCGCTTCGAGGACCACCGTGATCCCCGCCTGTTCGAGCTGGGGCGTGTAGCTGCGCGCGGTTTCCACAAGAAGACTCCGGAGATCCACTTCATCCTGCTCGTGTTCGACCACTGACCCCCGGTAGAAATCGAGCATCTGGCGGGTCAGCTTTGCCATCCGGGACACTTCTTCAAGAGCGACGCCGATGAGTTCCCGGAGGGCGACGTTGCCGTTCACCTTGCGCAGGGCGGACTCCAGGAGACTCTGGATATTGTGGATCGGATTGTTGATCTCGTGTGAAAGTTGTGCGGTCAGCTTCCCTGTCACGGCAAGACGCTCGCTGCGGACGAGATCCTCCTGCGCCTTGCGGAGGCGGTCCAGAGCTCTTTCGAGCTCGGTATTTCGGTCGGAGAGCGACCGGTTGGCGTGGTCAAGCTGGTCGATCTTTTCCTTGAGGGAGATTCTCATTTCATCGAATCGGAGGGACAGCACGGCAAGCTCGTCTTCGCCGGGACGAAGCACCTCCGCCCCCGGTACCGGGGTGTCGAGGTTCCCCCGGCTGATCTGAAACGTAGCGCCGACCAGGCCGCGCACGGGCTTGGAAACGAAGATCCGGAACATCATCACCGCGACGCCGATCACGACAGCCGCGAAGACCACAAAGATGATCAGCGACCGGCTCCAGTTCTGAGCCGTGGCCGCCGACACCCGCGCAAACGAGATCCGGATGTCCGCCGCACCCAGCGCGTACCCGACCGGGACGGCGTGGCATTTCTGGCAGACCGACGTGGCCGTGAAGGGAATCACGCCCCTGAAGTACTCTCCTTCCCGCTCGAAGAAGGGCTCGCCGCCTTCCAGCACCCGCTTCTCTATCATGTCTTTCGGGCGAAGGGTCGCATACTTCAGTTGCAGGCGCAGGTACCGTTCCGGAGTCAGCAGCTCATCACGGATTCTCAGATTATTGACGAACACGCGAAGCGTATCAATCTGCTTCAACATATTCACGCGGTCGATGAAGCTGCTGTCCACCTCGTAGTTCTTCAGCATCATGCTGACGAGCGATTCTTTGACGATGTCGGCGTAGGTGTGTGCTGCAACCTGTGCCTCTTCCATCATTTCCCGTTCCTGGAACTGATTCTGGAGCACGACGCTGACGGTGATGAAGATGAGAAAGACGGGGACGATCGCAATGAGGATTTTCCTGGTGAGGCGCACGCCCGACTCCTGTCCACTGGTTCCGTTCTGCCTGGCTAAAGTAGTGTTTTGAGTCCTCAGAATCAAAACGGGGTCAGGGGACGTCCCCGCACTGTAAAGCGGCTTGTACGCAGCGAAGTTCCACCGCGTGTTTGAAACTCCTTCCCCTATTCTCTATATTACATCATGCAATTCTCCCCGGCTACGGAATCGTTGCTGTCAGAGTTGGACGTCTTGTCAGGCGGCACACTCGGGAGGCGTGACGATCTGGGGATGCTGTTGGACCTCGGCCGTGCCCCGGCGCGGCGGCAGACGCTGGAGGAGCTTTGCTTTCAATCCAAGTTCCTCCACCGCGCGTACGGGATCATGAACCGGATCGGCCCTAACGGAGAAGGGTACGACCGGTTGGCATCCGAGTTTGCCCGGAGTCTCGATCACGCTGTGGCGCTGATCACAGGAATGCTCAAGGACGCTCCGGCTGACGCGCGCGAGCGCTTCGAACGGACGTACCTCGTCATGACACATGGGGGCGTGGAGAGTCTCCTGGCGCTTTGCCATGACCTTGCGTGGTACAAGAACTGGCTGATCGACGCCGGCAGGACCCGCGCGGAGAGCACATGACACCGTCCCCTCGTCTCTCCCGGGCGGCCCTCTTCATCATGATCGTCGGCGCTATCGTGTGGCTGGGGGGGGTGAACATCCGTGCCATGATCGGGGACGACATGCTCAAGACGGGGACGCTCGAGTTCGAGGAATACCTCGCCCCTGAAGCAGAACGGGAGATCTTCCGTCTGATGTCGTTCGCCTCCGTCATCATCATGATCAGCTATGCGGTCGTCCTCGTCAGCGCGACGCTGTTCCTGGTAACGACCCCCCTCCGCCTCAAGGAGAACGGCTGGCTCATGATGAGCGCGATCCTGTTCTATGCGTTTGTCCCTGTGGAACTGTTCACGATGTATCTGGACGCTGAGATGGTGTACATGGAATTTTTTACCACCGCTGGGAATGAGGTGTTCCGCGAACTCTTCATCGCCCGTTTGGCCGCGCTCGCCGGCGCGCCGGTGATCGCCCTGCTCTGCTACTACACGATCATCGCGCTTGCAGTGTTCCGCCCCTTTGTCCGACCTGCACAAGCGAAGGCATGAAGCACGAAGAGCTCATCGTGGAGCTGGGCGGCGTCGCCCGTCAGCTCGGCGTCACCATCCGCTATGAGCGGGGGGATTTTGAAGGGGGGTATTGCATTCTCAAGGAACAGAAACTGCTGCTCATCAACAGGAGACTTCTGCCTCAGCGGAAGGCGGCCGTTCTCGCCACAGCGCTGAACGAAATCGGCCTTGACAACCTCTACCTGAAGCCCGCCGTACGGGGGTTCATCGAAGATGAGGTTGCCCGGTCCGCACGGTCCCCGCGCTGAACCGCCCGGAACCCCATGGTCAAAGCGGTTATCTTCGATCTCGACAACACGCTCGTCGATTTCATGAGCATGAAGCGGCTCGCCGTCTCGGCCGCGATCAATGCCATGATCGATGCCGGTCTGGGATTGACCACCGAGGAGGCCCGCGCGCGCATCGACGCCATCTACCAGGAGCGCGGCATTGAGTTCCAGAACGTGTTCGACCAGCTCATCTACGACGTCTTCCAGAAGGTCGATTACAAGATTCTCTCGGCGGGGGTGATTGCCTACCGGCGGGCACGCGAAGCCGCCCTCGTGCCGTACCCGCACGTGAACATGACGCTGGTGGCGCTGTTGAAGCGGGGGATCAAGCTGGCTGTCGTCTCCGATGCGCCTGCCCGCGAGGCATGGCTGCGGCTCTGTTACCTGAACTTCCATCAATTGTTTGACCACGTCGTGGTGTTCGAAGACACGGGAGAACGCAAGCCGAGCCCGGCCCCCTTCCGGCGCGCACTCGAGCTGTTGAACGTGCACCCGCACGAGGCAATCATGGTAGGTGACTGGGCAGAGCGTGACGTGGTCGGTGCAGCCAATCTGGGCATGACCACGGCATTTGCGCGGTACGGAGATACGTTCGGCACTGTAGAGTCGCATGCCGATTACGATCTGACCGACGTTTCGGCGCTGCTCGACGTCATCGACCGGGTCAACGCCCGCGGGAAGGGGGCCTGAGGACATGGTGCGCGGCATCGGTGTGGATATCATTGAGATCGACAGGATCAAGAAGAGCGTGGAGACGATCGGGGACCACTTTGTCCAGAAGGTCTACACCCCGTCGGAGATCGCATACTGCGACGCGAAGGCGCACCGCTACCAGCATTACGCGGCGCGGTTTGCCGCCAAGGAAGCGCTCAGCAAGGCCCTCTCCACCGGCTGGGCCGGGGAATTTCGATGGAAGGATGTCGAGATTACCAACGAGCCCTCCGGCCAGCCGCGCATCACGCTCCACGGCTCACTGCGCGCGCACCTCGCAGGCGCCACCGTGATGCTCTCCATGTCGCATTCCGACAGCCACGTCGTGGCCATGGTTGTCATTGAGGACGGACGACGGTGAAGCTCACCATCTACCGGAAGGTGATGATCGGGTTCGGGGTCATCATCCTGCTGATGTTTGTTGCAAGCGCGTTCGGTCTCCTGGAGCTGAGCCACATTTCCGAGACTACACGCAGCGTGCTTACGGTCGACGTCCAGGCGATCGATCTTGCCAAGCAGATGCGGACGATTCTGTACGAGGAAGAGCGTTACGCGCAGAAGTACCTCATCTCGCAGGACACGACGTACCACGTCATTTTCGCCGACAACAACCGGATCTTCAACCGTTTCCTGGACTCTCTGGCAGGAATGCTCCCCGACGAACGCGACCGGCAGCTCATCGAGCGCATCGGGCGCCGGCACGACTGGCACTTCACGGCCGTCTCCGAAGCCGACCCCTACAACCCGGCGGGGACCGAGAAGGCGCGGACGGACACCGTGGACGCCATGCACCGCTCGCTAGACGCTCTTATCACCACCAAACAACGAACTGTGCGCGCCACAGTCGACGACATCGACACCGCGACGCAGCGCTCCTTCCGCGTCGCCTTGATCATCGCGGCCACGACTCTCCTTGCCGCCATCGCAACGGCGTTCATCATCGCGCGCACCATTACCCGTCCGCTCCGGACGCTGGTTGCCGGGACCAAGGAGATTGCCGGCGGCTCATTCACGCGCATACGGGTCAATTCGAAGGACGAGACCGCCGACCTCGCCGCGGCCTTCAACTCCATGAGCGCGAGCCTTGACGCGCTGAACCGCTTCCGTGCGGAAATGATGCAGCACATCTCCCACGAGCTCCGGATGCCGCTTCAGACCATCCATTCGGTCTATTATCTGCTGACGGAGCAGAAGGCGGGGCCCGTAACCGAGCAGCAGCGGAAGCTGCTCGACAACATGATGGAGAGCGTGGACAAGATCGCGAAGTTCAGCAATCAGTTCCTCGATCTCTCAAAGGTCGAGGCAGGGATGATGGAGTACAACCTGGTCAGCGCGGATCTTGCCAAGGTCATACGACCGGCGGTCAGCGAGGCGGAGGCCCTCGCAGCGCGGAAGCAGATTACGCTCAGCTTCCTTCCTTTCCCGGCCCCCGAGGTGGTCGTGGACGCGGAGAAGTGCAGCCAGATCGCATCCAATTTGATCAACAACGCGTTGAAGTACACGGATGAAGGGGGAACCGTCGAGGTGATCGTCGGCCCGTCGCCACGCGGCGTGCACCTGACGGTACGCGACACGGGGGCGGGGATTCCTGCAGCTGAGCTCCCCAAGGTCTTTACGAAATTTTATCGAGCTTCCAGCGCCGTGCAAGAGCGGAAAAAAGGAACGGGGATCGGGCTTGCGTTCGTGAAGGCGCTCGTAGAGGGACAGGGGGGGAAGGTGTCCGCTTCGAGCAAGCCCGGGGTTGGGTCGACATTCACGGTAGAGTTTCCCACGGCCCGCGCCGCGGGGAGAAAGAAGGCATCATGAACCGATGGATCGCAGGCGTGCTGCTCGTGAGCGTTCTTGCCGGCTGCGGGGGGACCGAAGGAAGCCGGACGGCGAATCTGGTCAACTATCACATGCGGCTCGCCGACAGCCTTGAGCAGGAGATGGCGCTCAAGGGTGCGGCCGAGCATTATGTCGTGGTGGCGACAGAATTTCCGCAATCAACGGCCTTCCCGGTTGCCGCGCGGAAGGCTGCCCTGCTCTATGCGAGCGAGTTCAACCCGGCGCGAAACGACAGTCTCGCCCTCTACTGGTTCACGGCGTGTCTCAATCTCCCGATGAAGAAAGCGGACCGTGAGCATTTCCAGATGTTCGTCTCCCTCCTTCGCCGGGTGAGGACGCTGCAGGAGAGTCTTGCCCGGAAGACCGCTTCGGTCGACAGCCTGACGACTCTCGCCAAGAGGCAGAGCGGCACCATCATGACCGACATGCGGCGCCTGCAGGATCTTGAAGCCGACCTGCAGCAGGTACAGCAGGAGCTGAAGCGCATGAAGGAGATCGATGTCAAGCTGTCGAAGAGCAGGACGAGAAAATAATGCGGATTGCGGAATGCGAATTGCGGAACTGTCGGCCGGCGTCGGTTGCAAGTCAGACATGTTTTTCGTAGCTTGACGTGGTATATTGGGCTCTAGCGCGCGATGAAATCGCTTGGCATCAAGAAGCTGTATTACTCGATCAGCGAGGTGGCGAAGATCACCGATCTCGAGCAGTACGTGCTGCGGTACTGGGAGTCGGAGTTTGAGCATCTGAAGCCCCAGAAGAACAGGGCGGGGAACCGGATTTACACAAACCGGGACATTAAGCTGATCCTCTATATCAAGAAGCTGCTGCGGGACGAGCGGTACACGATTGAGGGGGCAAAGCAGGTGCTGAAGAGTTACACGCCGGAGGGGGACACGGGGGAGCAGCTCGAGCTCATCGACGCGCCGAAGTCCCGCGCAAAAATCAAAGACGAGCAGCTCCGCGCGGACGTGGAGGAGACGAAGCAGTTTTTGCAGGAGTTGTTGAAGAAGATAGGTTAAGGTTAAGGTTAAGGTTAAGGTTAAGGTTAAGGAAAAGAAGGAATGATGTGGCGTCGCGACTTGTCCCCTTAACCTTATCCTTATCCTCAACTTTATATTTCGGAGCGTAGCGCAGCCCGGTAGCGCACCTGAATGGGGTTCAGGGGGTCGGGGGTTCAAATCCCCCCGCTCCGACAGAGCAGTAAAGAAGAAAGAGGTAGGGGGTAAGGAGGTATGGGGTAGGGAGGTAGGGCGAACGGAGAAGCGGGGAGTAGGCAGAAGTCAGTAGGGAGAGATCGGCTCTGTAAGCGCAGAATATATTCTGCCCCAACGGAGATCCGAAGATCTGAGTCTTGATCTCAACCTGCAATCTCCCCTTGACCTGATCCTTTCGACCAAAATCTCTTCTCGTGGGCATCGCAACAACCGATGCCCTTTTTCTTTATGAAGAATCCCGACATGGGTGACATCGACAGAATAATCCCGCTCCGTCTTGACAGTAATTGCTGAGCGGTGTATCTTCTACTGTGGTTTTTCTGCGGCGAGTTGTCTTTGCGGCGTCCGACCCCCCGGCAAGCCGGACGCTGTAATTCTGCTGCAGCATTCTGCTCTCCCATTTGATTCGTAGCAACCTGACGCGCCATTTGCTGTAACTCCCCCGGCGCGAGAACGTGTGGTCCCGGCCTCCACATGCTCGGCAGTGGTATCCACTGCGGGAGCAGTCCGTTTTTTCCATAACAAGTTTCCCCGTACTCAGGAGCGACGGCATGATGACCTCTCCGCTCATCCGCACCATTCTTCACATCCTCACCCTTGGCCTCATCCTTCTCCTTTCCTTACCCGGCTGTGGAGGGTATCGTTTCCTGACAGATCCTCCCCCGCAGGCAGTCCAGGGAATTGGCAATCAGGAGGATGAGATCCGGCTCCACGAGGAACACTATCGCTATGATCGGACGGGAGCTGCGACACTGCGCACGCACAGGATCATACGAGTCGGATCGGCGGGCACATTCAGCACCCTGTCGGTGGAGGATGGCTCCATGGTGCAACTGACCGGCTACGAGGCGCGCGTCGTACACGCCGACGGCTCGCTGGAGTCCTATGACCTGAGCGACCTCGCCTCGAGCACATTGAGCAACCGAATTGTCATTTCGCAGCGGCTCTCCAGAAGCGTCAGACTTGAGCGCGTGCCGGGATCGGGCGACCTCGTCGAGTTCGTTTCCGAACATCGCCTCGCACTACCGCAACTTGGCGTATCATTCTCGCCTGCAGACGCGGGGGACGGGGTACTCCATGCATCATGCCTCATGGAAGTTCCGCCCGGGGATACAGTGATCGCCCGGCTCGTCAACGACACGCTCGGGACTGTCCCGTCTGTCCTCAGGAGCGAACATTCGACACTCTATCGGTTTGACTGGCACAATGTACAGCGGTAAGCGTCCCGGCACCGTTTTACCAGCGACGACACCGCTCCGCGTCTCTATGCGATCACGCCCAGCCGGGGACCTGACAGTTGGAGAGCGTTCGGCGAATGGTTCCTGAGCACCATCGACGCGAAGCTGCGACCGGACGATCAGATCGCGGCGGCAGTGCAGGAGATTGTGAGCGATCAGATGACCGACGAACAGAAAATGTTCGCAATTGCCCGCTACTGCCAGTCAAACATCCGATACGAACAGGCATACCTCAGCGGCGGCGAGTTCATACCGAATGCGGCGCCATTCGTGTTCCGACACCGGTACGGCGATTGCAAAGACTATTCAACGCTCATGGTCGTGATGGCGCGCATAGCGGGTCTCCATCCCGATCTCGCCCTCTGCTGGCGCGGGAACGGTCATCCTTTCTTCGACGGCCTGCCGGTCGCCCTCAACCAGTTCAATCACATGATCGTTCACTGGCAGACGCCGGGGCGTGAATACTGGTTCGATGGGACGAACCCCCCTGAGGCCATCGGCGTGCCGGACGAAGATGTGGTCAACGCTCGTGCACTAATACTCCACACGGGCGCCTCCAGCCTCGCAACGATCGCTGAATTGCCTGAAAACCTTGCCTCGGTCTCCGGCACCCTACAGGTAATCGAAGACGATTTAATGGGGGCGCTTACCGTCAGGCTCCAAGGACAGTATGCCGTCGCTTTTCTGACCATACGTCGATGGATGAACAACACGTCAATGAAAGCAACACTCACAAAGTGGATCGAGAAAAATATCGCTTCGCAAATCACTATTGCAGATGTCAGTTGGGCTGTCGACAGCACAACGTTCGTCATTAACGCGGCATGCCGATTCCGCAATGCGCTCTGGCATGCCGGCGGGAATGTGTATGTCCGGTTCGACAAGCTGTTCGACAAAATCCTCCCTCAGGAAGACCCTGGCCTTGAGCATAATGATGTGTTCTATTATCCGGGCTATGCGCGCGTCGCAGTGGCGGTAGTAATCCCCGGCTTTCGCTCGCCAAGCCACGATGGGGAATTCCGATGGGAGGATCGGTTTGCTCTTCCCCCTGGCCCGTTTGATGAACGATCACGATCCGAATTCCTCCGGAGTTACGCGAACGAAGCCGTCAAGGCGGCACAGACCATACGTCTCATGAAGAAAGGATAGCTCATGAACTCACCGATCGCAGTTCTGCTCTGGTGTCTTATGCTGCAGGTTGCTACTGCTCAGGAGTTCCTGCGACCTCTCCCCAACGCAACTTTCGCCGCGCAGTTGACGCAAAACGCCTTCCCAAGCGCCGATGGGGTGATTGTTCTCAAGGAACAGTCTCTCAACGTCCACAGAAGTGAAATAACGTACCGCGGCGTCGATCTTGTCGGGATCGCCATGACGCGGACCACGGTGCTGATCGCGAAGGTCTTCAACGAGGCAGGCGTGCGTCGCCTGGGATCATTTGAGTTTGAGTATAAGGAGTATTTCGGCAATGAGATTCCGGCGGGGTTTGCCGCAAGGGCTCGTGTGCAGAAACCGGACGGGTCAGTGATCGTGATGCCGGATCGCGATGTGTCGGTGATTGTCTCCCACCAGGACAAGCATGGCGAGCCGATCGCCCGCAAAGCGCTGTTCAAAGTTCCTGACCTGATGCCCGGAGACATCGTCCAGCTAGAGTATTCTCTGACGGAGCCTTTTTCGCGGACCTATAGCGGCATCTTCTACTATTAGGACCGCATGCCCGTGCTCTTTTCGAATCTCGCGATTACCGGTCAGGCGCGTGATGAAATCCGGGTATTCAGCTTCCCTGCCGACCGCATCGGCGAGCCGAAGATCTCTGAAATCGCAACGACGCTCGGATCGGGAGACACACGGTTCTGGAGCGTGAGAAATCTCAATGCGATCCCCGCCGAACCGTACGCACCGCCATTTGAAGAACTCTCCATGATGACGGCATTTGTGTCCGATCTGGCGTTTCGTGGTTCTACGGACTGGTCCTCGCTCGCGAAGACATACTGGGAGGAGAACCTCGACAAGGGTCACGTCAAAGACTCCCGTATCAGGCAGCTGGGCCTTGCTCCATTAGGATCGCCGGTTACCTTTGCGCGCGTTGACAGTCTTTATACTGCCTTGCGACATGCGATCGTGCTTGACCCTGTGAACAGTCTCTACCCGCTAGTCGATGATCTGGATAAGGTCTTCGATGACGGGAGCGGCGATGCGTCTGATCTTTCAGCGATCTTCTACAAGATCCTACGCCAATGGGAGGTGGACGCGAAGGCAGGGTGGATCCGCGACAGGCGGAAGGGGGTGTATGAAACAAGCGTGCCGACGGTCCGATGGTTTGACAGGATCGGCGTGCAGGTAAGAATTGGGGGAGTCGAACGGCTGTATGACTTCGACAGGGCGATCCCGAACCGTTATAGCACCCCATGGTTCCTGAAGGGAATCACCGCCATGGTGATCAGCAACGACGGGTGTCAATCGGTGACCACGCCTGCCGCAAGGGCAGGCGAGGCTTGGATCCGAGAGTCACATGACCTCAGGTTCAGCGACCGGTTCGCCGTCCTCGACAGCATGGCAACGAGCGGACGCGGTGCTCCGGTTGAAGAGTGGCGCAACGGGGGTTATGCGCTGAAGGGAAAGGACCTGGAGTCGTTTTTCGAGCGAGCAGTGTTGGGCAAATGTCTTGAAAACGCGGGCGATCTTCGCTACTCGCCGTTTTTTGAGGAGGGCCTTGTCAGTATTGCCGCGAAGGGAACTTCAAGGGCAGCGGTGACCACCATCGAAAAATACGTCAGTGTTCGACCTGCCAATCACCTGCTGCGGCAGCTGCGGGATGAGCTATTCGCCCCGTCACGTACGAACGACGTCGTGTTTCCCGAACCGTACACGATGACGATCGAATGGCGTATTCATCATCCAGAGGGGTACGTGGTAACTGAGTCTCCGAGAGACACCACCATGCGCGGTTTTGCAGGTGGGCGAGGCTCAATTGCTTGCAAGCGGGATGGAGACGACGTGCGCCTAACGGCTACGCTGGATCTCACATCACAGGTTATCCCCCCTGAGGACTACAACAAATTGGTTCAACTCCTCATGGAACTGGAGACCGCATCAGAGCGGGCGGTGACGTTTCGGAAGAAGTGAGGTGGGAACAGTGCAGAACAAGGAGCGGACTGAGGGGAACGAGGGTTACGGTTGAGATTGAGATCAAGATTGAGAGTATGGTTGAGAGGATAACCACAGAGCACTTTGTCATTGCGTCTATAAAAAAGAATGTCAAGGAGAAAAATAGCTTCGCTGCCCGAGGCCACTTGTTCAGGCTCCAGACATTCCGTCTCACTTTCCGGTCACCGAGGAGCGTTTCTCAGCGACGAAGCAACCTCTGTCTGCCTAACCAGAGATTGTCCGCCCCCCGGGATCCGCCTCGATGGCGGATCCAAGAGGCGGACTTCGCAAAGAGCGCTCGCAATGACCGACGAGCTTGATCCCCTTAACCTTAACCTGCCTCACCCCTTAACCTTAATCTTAATCTCAATCTAAATCTCAATCTGCTTTCTTCACCCGCACCCACCCCTCAGTCCTGCCAAAGAGCGGAATGAGTACATACCCGCGAAGGTTCAGCGTTGAATCACTGGTCAGCCGCATCTTCGCACTGTAATCATTCCCGCTCTTCGGATCGTAAATCTTCCCGCCCGCCCAAACGCCGTCCCCGTCGTAGGTGAAGCCCCTCAGCAGCTCCAGCCCCATCACCGGCCGGTTCCGTAATGATTCCTCCGGGTTCTTATCGTCCACCACCGGCTTCCCCTCCTTCAGTGGGTCGCGCAGCCAGACAATCCGGCCGCAGTAGGTGATGCTGTCGCATTTGTAGATCTCGATCCGTGATTCAGACTCGGCCGTGAGCCATTGGCCAAGAATCGCATCGCCGGCACGAGGATCATCCCGGGCAAACGTTAAACCCAGGATCCGGAGCGAAAGGACCAGCAGAAAGCGCATAGACACCCCTTTGTTATTTTTGCCGCAGAGGCGCAGAGACGCAGAGAAGATTCAGATTGAGATCAAGATTGAGTTTGAGGTGAGGGTGAGGGCCCATCCCCTCAATCTGAATCCAGGGCTCGAGTTCAGGCTATCACTCTGCGTCTCTGCGGTATTCTTCAGAACACCAGGATTAATCCGATCCCCCCACGCATCGGCACAATTCCAATCCCCTCATCACTCTCCCCCTTGCTCTCCCCTTCATACCATTGGACTAGCGACCTGCTCACCGACACCGATATCGCCGCGGCGAGGATGACGTCCGAAAACCAGTGATGGTCGGTGTACATCCGCGACCAGGCGGTAGCCGCCGCGAGGCCGTACAACCCGACCGTCGCCCAGGGATTCCCGATCCGCTCGGCAAGCACCCCGCTGACTGCAAACGCGACGATCACATGACCCGAGGGGAACGACTCGTAATCGACCTTGAGCGAAAACGGCCTCCACATCCCTGATCCCAAGCCGGTGTAGGGGCGCGCCCTGCCGGCCACAACCTTCGTCACGGTGGACACCACACCCGCAATCAGTATCGCCGACCCGCTCAGCATCGCCGTCTCACGTAGCCAGTCCTCCTCAAAGATCAACCCCGCTGCATATCCGCCGGCAGAAAGAAGGAGCATATTCACGCCCGAACCGTACTCGACGGAAATGTCGCTGATCTTGTCTGCCCCACCGCTCTGACTCCTTTGCATCAACTCCCGCATGTCGTTGTCCAGGAACATTGCCCCTCCTGTCCCCACCCCAACGGCGCCCGCCATCAACCAATCCTCTCCCCCCCATCGTCCGGGTGCTGAGAAAATATGCCCTGCACCTCGAAGAAACGTCAGACCATCCTTCTCCATGTTCGAGATTGCCGACGGCCGGCTCGCTGCCAGAGTATCAACGCCCCCGCACCAGGCGGTGCTGCAAAAGGTCGTCGAAACGAATACTGTAACCATAACTGGTCTGCGCATGAGGTTCCATGATAAGAGAAATACTGCAGAAAATACAGGCGGTGGCATGCAACCGCCCGAATGGTTACCTTGCAATTGGATATGGAACACCTCCGCTCCACGGTTGAACACATCTTCTCTCCATCAGGCACGCTCGCTCAGCGCAAAGGATATGAACATCGGCCCCAGCAGGAGGAGATGGCCGCGGCGGTCGCCTCGGCTCTGGAGGAGCGAAGCCACCTTATCGTGGAAGCCCCCACCGGCGTCGGCAAGACCCTTGCCTACCTTGTCCCTGCCCTTCTGTACGCCCTCGAGCGAAACCAGAAGGCGATCGTCTCCACCCACACCAAGAACCTGCAGGAGCAATTGATCCAGAAAGACATCCCGATCGCCCGCTCGCTGATAGGAAAGCCCGTCGTGGCTGCGACCCTCAAGGGTCGCCGTAACTACCTCTGCACCACCCGCCTTGCTCATGCCGTCGCTTCACCATCGTCGATGTTCGATCTGAATGGCGCGGAACAGCTTGCGCGCATACAGGCCTGGGCATCACACACGCCCGACGGCGACATGGAGGGACTCGATTTCTCACCTCGTCCCGATGTCTGGGAAATGGTCTGCTCCGAGCAGGGAACCTGCAGCTCCGGCGTCTGCGGTCAGCGATGTTTCTTCCAGCGGGCGAAAGTGCGGGCACGCGAAGCCCACCTGCTGATCCTGAACCATGCCCTCTTCTTTTCCCTCTTCGCCATTAATGAATCTGAAGACCACTTCATCTTCCCGGACGATTTTGTCATATTCGATGAGGCCCATACGCTCGAGGCGGTCGCGGGGGCAGGGCTCGGTCTGAAGCTGTCGCGCCGAGCCGCCCTGCTGGCCCTCCACAGAATCTATAATCCGAAGACGAAGAAGGGGCTCCTCGGCGGACGACGTAGAAAGCCGGTGGCAATATTCGAGTCGGCCGAAGCGGCGATCGATGAATTCTTCGGAACCATCTCGCGGGCAGCACGCGCTCTCGCGCCCCCATCGGGCAGCGGCTACGGTCCCAGGCAGGAGATTCGTATCAGGGCCCCCGGCGTCGCGGTCAATGCCATCGATGAACCGTTCCTCGCCGTCGAGAGCTTCCTCAAGCAGGCCGAAGAAAAGTCGGCCGACCTCTTCCAGTCCCAGGAGCTCGCCTCCGCCCGCCGATCATTGCAGGAGGTGCGCACCAGCGTTCAGGCATTCCTCGATCAGACCGGAGACCAGCTCACGTACTGGGTGGAGCTTCCGCCTTCAGGAAATGTGATGCTCGTTGCGTCTCCCTCTGACGTCGGGGAGGTTCTGGGTCCTCGTCTGTTTCGCGAGCAAACGCCGGTCATCATGACGAGTGCGACACTCTCTGTGAATGGCTCGCTCGATTATTTCCGCGCCCGCGTCGGCGCCGATGATGCGACGCCCCTTATCCTCGGCTCCCCCTTTGACCACTCGCGGCAGATGACCCTCTGCCTCGCACGAGATGTCCCGGAGCCGGACAGCGATGCGCACGCGCAGGAACTTCCAGGGTGGATTCTCCGGAGCATTGAACGGACCCAGGGGAAAGCCCTGGTGCTCTTCACAAGCGCCGCAATGATGCGCTCTGCGGCCGCCACACTTGCCCCCGAACTCTCCGAGCGGGGAATCCGCATGATGGTGCAGGGGATCGATGGACAACGTCATGAGCTGCTTGAGAACTTCAAGGAAGACATCAGCTCAGTTCTCTTCGGCCTTGACAGTTTCTGGATGGGCGTGGACGTGCCGGGCGAGGCGCTCGAGCATGTGATCATCACTCGACTTCCTTTTGCAGCCCCGAACCATCCGCTGATAGAAGCGCGGCTTGAAGCGATCGCCGCACGAGGTGGGAATTCCTTCCTCGAATACGTGCTGCCAGAAGCCGTCCTAAAATTCAAGCAGGGTGCCGGGCGACTCATCAGAACCCGTGACGATAAAGGGGTGGTCACGGTGCTCGATTCCCGCATCCTGCACAAAAGTTACGGCAGGGCCTTCATTTCCTCGCTTCCACGCTGTCCGGTTGAGATTTTGGGGGCCGACGGAGAGACTACGGTCGTCGAGCCTTCTGACCAATAACCCATTATTTATCAGCGGCTTACACGATTTACAGCGGATTCAACTTCTGTTCGATCCGGTAACAGTTTGATTTTCCCTTGTATTTATTGGCCTTTTTTTCGTTTATTTGTCTGAAACGAGCCGGCATTGCAGCAACTCCCTTGCAAATACAAGGGTGATTTTGCTGCCGGACTGAAAACGAATTCAATCACAATTCTTGTAGGGAGGTTCAATGGGTAAACAAATGTCGAAGACCGCGACCATCGCGCACTTTGCCAAGAAGTTCGATTTGAAGAAGAAGATGGTGGCGTCGATGTTCGAGGAGCTCGCGAATCTTGCTTACAAGGAGGCGAAGAATTCCTTCACGATTCCCGGCATCGGCAAGCTCGTGCTCGTGAATCGCAAGGCGCGCATCGGACGCAATCCGAAGACGGGCGAGCAGATTCAGATTCCGGCAAAGACCGTCGTGAAGTTCCGCGTCGCCAAGGCATGCAAAGAAGCCGTGCTGCCGAAGAAGCCCGTCATGTAACCCCCTCGCGGGCTTATACGCAGCAAGCACCGCAGCCCTGCCTTCCCCCGGTGGGGCTGCACTATATTGCGGATTGCGGAGCGCGGATTGCGGAATGAAGTAAAGGCACATCCGAAATCACAAATCGCACATCTGAACTTCCGTTCCGCAATCCGCACTCCGCCTTCCGAAATTCTTTCTCCTCTCTCTCCTCTTTTTCTTTACGTCCCGTTTTCCTACCTTAGCGCTGATGAAGAATCCCTTTTCCGTCCTTCGCCAGTTCATCAAAAACCTCGGGCCGGTCGAACAGGCGCAGATTGTGGCCTCGACGGCGGTGATCGTCTCAATGGCGACGATCATCAGCGCTATGGTCGTCACCGGGCAGTCGCCGCGGCTGATGGACTTCATCAGCATCCTCACGGTGGGGACGATAGGGTTTACCAACGTCTACTTCTCGCTTCGCTACAGCCGCCAGCTCGACGAGCAGCGCCGCCAGCTGCTCGCCATGAACACCATCGCAGAAGCTGTCAACCAGGTGGTCGACCTCGACGTCGTCCTCCAGACGGCGCTGGATAAGATTACCGAGCTGCTGGGGACCGACTTCGGGTGGATCTACATGCTGGAGGGTGATTCGCTTATCCAGAAGTTCTCCAAAGGCACCACGCTGCGCTTCCTTCCCGCCAACGATCCCTCGTCGAGTACGCCGGGACTCTGGCTCCAGCAGCCCCATGTGCAGAGAGAGCGTCAGCACGAACGGCTCGGGCATATCGATCCCGTGTTCAAGGCAATGGGCGTACAGTTCTGGGCGTCGGTCCCGCTGAAAGTCAAAGACACTGTGGCCGGCGCGCTGATCGTCGCCGGGCGTGACTACGAGATGTTCACTCTCAAGCAGGCCGAGCTCGTTGAGGCCTTCGGCAACCAGATCAGCGTTGCCCTCAACAACGCCCGGCTGTTTGACCGGCTGAAGGAATCAGAGAAGCAGTACATCGACCTCTTTGAAAATGCTCCCGATATCTACCTGAGCGTCAGCCGGCAGCATATTGTCGTCGGCTGCAACACGACGGGGGCGGCAATCATGGGAAGGCCGAAGCAGGAGATCACCGGCAAGCCCTTTGAGCAGTTCTTCGTCGAGAGCCGCCGTAGCGAGGTGCGTGCACTCGTGGAGGCGATGTTTGCCGAGGGCAAGGGCCTCAAGGACGTCGAGGAGCAGCTTGCCACGCGCGATGGCCAGCACCTCTTTGTCACACTCAATTCGTCGCTGGTGTTCGACGAGCAGGGGGCGACGGTCAATGCCCGCATCGTCGCGCGCGACATCACCGAGCGCAAGAAGATGGAAGGAGCTCTCCTCCACGCCCAGAAGATCGACAGCATCGGAAACCTTGCCGGCGGGATCGCCCATGACTTCAACAACATCCTGGCGGCTGTTCTCGGTTCCGCATCGATCATGCGCCGCCGGCTCACCGAGAAATCTAAGCTCTACAAATACGTCGAGATCATCGAGTCATCCGCCCGGCGCGGGTCCGCCCTCACCCGCCAGCTCCTCACGTTCGCGCGCAAGACGGAGACCATCGTCAAGCCGGTCAATATCAACGCCCTGATCGAGGAAACACTCCACCTCTTTCAGCGAAGCGTTACCAAGGAGATCGCCGTGGTGACCAACCTGACCCCGGCGGTTGCAGCGGTGGACGGGGACGACGGGCAAATCCAGCAGGCCCTGCTCAATCTGTTTCTGAATGCCCGCGACGCCATGCCGAACGGCGGCACGCTCACCGTCTCGACCAGCGTAACGATCGCCGATGCGCATACCACCAGCCAGTTCTCCTCCATCAAGCCGGGACCGTTCGTCCTCATCCAGGTCACCGACACCGGGCATGGCATAGAGCGCTCAATCCAGAACCGCGTTTTCGAGCCGTTCTTTACCACCAAGGACTCCGGCACGGGGCTCGGCCTTTCCGTGGTGTACGGCGTCGTGCAAAGTCACGGCGGCTTTATCAATCTGGAGAGTCAACCGCACCGTGGGACGACGTTTTCCGTCTACCTCCCCCGCTCCATAGCTACAGCTCCCGCTGCAGCTCGCCAGCGCCGCCAACGCCTGCCACGCGGCCGCGAAAACATTCTCATCATCGATGACGAGATCAGCGTGTGCGAGATTGCACGGGACATGCTGGCGGGCCTCGGCTACACCATCTACGTGGAGCACGACGGGAAATCGGGGGCGGATCTCTACCGCACCCGGCAGGGATCGATTGACCTTGTCCTGCTCGACATCAACATGCCCGTGATGGGAGGAAAGCAGGCCTTCGAGGTGCTCCGCAGCATTAATCCTTCCGTCCGCATTATCATCGTCACCGGCTACGGCCGCGAGGGAGTGGAAACATCGAGCTTCTCGACGCAAGTCAACGGCTTCGTGCAGAAGCCGTTCCAGCTTGAACTGCTCGCCATGAAAGTGCGTCAAGTACTCGACGCGCGGGCGCCAGCAGCGGCGGAGGCGCAGATGCCATGAAGGCATTCTTTGACGATCTCCGACGAGCCCGGGAAGCAAAGAAACTCACCATCACGGACATTGCCGATGCGACGCTCATCAGCGCGAAGCATCTCGAGGCGATTGAGCATGGGAACACGTCAATCCTCCCCCAGCCGTATGTCCGTGCCTTCATTCGCGAATACGCCGCCGCCATCGGACTCGATCCGCAGGAGACGATCAGGAAGTACGACGCCGCCCTTGCACGCCAGAGTCCGGCCCCGCTCGCACCCGAGCGACCGCCCATTGTCCCGTCGGGAGGCATGCGGACGCGCACGGCGTTATTCTCGCCAAGGAACGCAACCATCGCAGCGGGTGCCGTTCTCGTAGTCACGGCTGTCATACTCATCTGGAATCTCGCTGCTCCCGGCGAGAGCCCACCGACCCAGGAAATCCCTTTTCAGAAGGTCGTTAAGGAGCATGAACAGCGCACTGCGCCTCCACCCCCCCGCGAGCCACTACGACGGCCTGTGCCGGCTGACAGCCTGACTCTCTTTGCATCGGTCACGGATACGGTGTGGGCTGCGATCGTCGTGGACAGCCTTCCCCCAAGGGAATACCTGTTCCGCCCGGGAAACAGGGCGAGCTGGCGCGCACATGACCGGTTTGTGGTCACGCTGGGCAATGCCGGCGGGATACAGTTCACGCTGAACAAAAAGCCCCTCGGCGCACTGGGCAAACGGGGGAGCGTCCTGCACAACGTAACAATCACGCGTCAGCATCTGAATTCGCCCCCACCATGACCGTGCCGCAGCAGGCCGTCCGCCGCATTGAGCGGCTCCGCAAGGAGCTCCACGAGCACGACTACCGGTATTTCGTTCTGGCCGAGCCCACAATCAGCGACGAGGAGTATGATCGTCTGATGCGGGAGCTGCGTGAGCTTGAGACCCGTTATCCGGAGCTGCGCACGCCGGACTCCCCCACTCAACGGGTCGGCGGAGAACCGACGAAGGAATTCGCCACCGTCCTCCACTCGCCCCCCATGCTCAGTCTGGCGAATACGTACTCCGAAGAGGAGATCAGGGACTTTGACCGCCGTGTGTGGGAGCTGCTGGAGGGAGAGAAGCCGACGTACGTGGCAGAGCTGAAGTTCGACGGAGTCGCCATCGCACTGAAATACCGCGACGGTCTGTTCGTCCAGGGTGCCACGCGCGGCGATGGAACGCAAGGGGACGACATCACTAATAATCTCCGCACGATCCGCTCGCTGCCGCTCCGCCTTCGCGCACGCGAAACGGGCCTGTTCGATATCGAGGTTCGCGGCGAGGCATTCATGACCAGAGAAGAGTTTGACGCCATGAACGCGCAGCGGAGCGCAGCGGGAGAGAAGGCGTTTATCAACCCCCGCAATGCCACCGCCGGCACGCTGAAGATGCAGGATCCCAGGATCGTGGCTGCGCGCCCGATCCAGATATTCGCCTATTACCTCACGGCATCAAGAAAGCAGCTCACCAGCCACGCCGAGAACCTTTCCCTCCTCCGCCGCCTCGGCTTCCCGGTCAATGCGAACATGAAGGTCTGCAACACCATCGACGAGGTGATCGTGTTCTGGAAGCGCTGGGAGGGGAAGCGCGACACGCTTCCCTACGACATCGACGGCGTCGTCATCAAGGTCGACAGTCTCCGCCAGCAGGACCGCCTCGGCACGATTGCCAAGAGTCCGCGCTGGGCCGTCGCGTTCAAATTCGCCTCGCGCAAGGCGGAGACCCGCCTCAACGGGATCATCCTGCAGGTGGGACGCGTGGGGACCGTCACGCCCGTGGCAGATCTTGAGCCGGTTTTCGTTGGGGGGACAACTGTTTCCCGGGCGACGCTGCACAATATTGATTACATCTCGTCGCTTGACCTTCGGGTAGGAGATACTGTGGTGGTCGAAAAGGGGGGAGACGTCATCCCCAAGGTGAGCGGTACGGTTCCCTCGAAGCGCCCGAGGGGAACCACGCCGTTCGTCATGCCGAAAACCTGCCCGGCCTGTGGGTCACGCATCTACAGGCCTGAGGATGAGGCCAATTTTTTCTGCGAGAACGCTGAGTGCCCCGCCCAGGTGCGCGGGCGTATCGAGCATTTTGCGGCACGGGGGGCAATGGATATTGAAGGGCTGGGCGAGGCCGCGGTCGAGCAACTGGTGATCCTGGGATACGTCAGGAACGTCGCCGACCTCTATTCCCTCTCCAACAAAAGGAAAGAGCTTGTCGCCCTCGAGCGGTGGGGTGAAAAGAGCACACAGAATCTCCTTGACGCCATTGAGGTGAGCAAGAAGCAGCCGTTTCACAAAGTGCTGTTCGCGCTTGGCATACGCCACGTCGGTGCCGGCGTTGCAAAGGTGCTCTCGTCGTCGTTCCCGACCATCGCGGCCCTGCAGGAGGCAACCGAGGAGCGCCTCCGCTCGACGGAGCAGGTCGGCCCGACCATCGCCGAGAGCATCGTGCACTTCTTCGCCGACCGGCACAACCGCGAGATTGTCCGTCGCCTGAAGGAGGCGGGCGTGACAATGGCAGCCGAGCGGCCGAAGAAGGGCACCGCGCTGGCAGGGAAATCGTTCGTCCTTACGGGCACGCTCGCGCGCTTCACGCGCGAACAAGCAACTGCACTCATCGAGGAACGGGGAGGAAAGGTCAGCTCGTCGGTCAGCAAGAACACATCCTACGTCCTGGCAGGAGAGGAGGCGGGCTCGAAACTCGTGAAGGCGCGCTCCCTCGGCGTGCAGGTAATCACTGAGGAGGAATTCATGAAGATGATCCGGTGAGGTGTTGATGCTCCGATCTCTGCGCCGATCCGTCGGCATGCTGGCGGCCCGATTCCGTTACCGAAAGTCCCGCGAGAAAGTGATTTCGTTTTCTCACGCACTCCCGGAAGCGGAGTCGGTTTTGATTATCCTGCCGCTCTGGCCTGCCGCCGGGGCCGATCATCTCGTGCTTCTCGCACCGTATCGGGCCCGCTTCGAGGAGGGACACATGACCGTGGTCACGACGCTTTCCCGCGATTCCTTCGAACGCCTTCTTCCCCGCAGCCGTGTGATCACGATTGCGCCGGACGAGGTGAACCCGTTCTTCCTGCCGCGCCAGGTCGTCATCGACCGCGTCCATGCCCGTCAGTACGACCTGGCCGTGGACCTTAACCTTGACTTCATCCTTCCCTCCGGCTATATTTGTAGGGAAAGTCACGCGCGCATTCGCGCGGGCTTTGCCAACCCGCACGCAGACACTTTTTATAACTTCCAGGTCCGACTGGACCCCGACTCACACCGAGGAAATGCCTACGAGCGGCTCGCGCATTGTCTCACGATGTTCTTCGCGGAAGAGGGCGTATGAAGTTCGAAGTCATGCACAACGGAGCGTCCACGACGCTGAAACTCAAGGAGAAGAAACTCGACTCCACCGTCGCCCCTGAACTGAAGGGGGAGTTTCTTCTCATCTGCAAACCGAAAGTTGAAACGCTCGTTGTCGACCTCGCAGAAGTGGACTTCTGCGACAGCAGCGGTCTGAGCGCTCTCCTCATTGCCGAGCGGAAGATGAAGGAACATGGAGGGAGGGTGAAGCTCGTACACGTCCACAAGAAAGTCACCAGCCTGCTCAAGATCTCGATGCTGGACAGGTTGTTTGAGATCCAGGAGGCGGGGGTGAAGCACTGAGAAGGTTAAGGGATGGAGCAGGTTAAGGTTAAGGGGAGGAATCCACAATTGTCAATCCACACTCCTCAAGCGACAACCGACCTTGACCTTAACCTTATCCTTAACCTATCTTTTCCACCTTGATAAAATTCGTCCCCCCCCTCGCGAAGAACGGCTGCCCCGCAAGCAACACGATGTATTCTCCCCGCTTCACCAGACCCGATGCCACGAGCCGTTCCTGCACCCTGGCGAGCGCATGATCGGAGTCTTCATCGAGTCCCTCCACCAGCAACCCGCGTACCCCCCAGACAATGTTCAGCATCCGGAGTGTTCTTGGACTGTCGGTGATGGCGATGATCTGCGGGTCAGGCCTATAGCGCGCCAGCACTCTCGCCGTTTGGCCTGAGTTGGTCACCGTGACGATCGCCGCCGCTCTCATCTGTTCCGCAAGCACACACGCCGAACGGCCGAGGGCGTCGTGCCGGTCTGTTACGCTCGACCGGGGTTCAGCGGGGATTCTGGGGCGCACCAGCCGTTCCGATTCGACCTTCCGGATGATCCGCTCCATGATCCGAACGGCGTCAATGGGGTACTTTCCCACCGACGTCTCGCCGCTCAGCATGACCGCATCGCCCCCGTCGACCACGGCATTGGCGACGTCGCTGGCCTCTGCCCGTGTCGGCATCGGGCTCGCAATCATGGATTCCAACATCTGTGTCGCGATGATCACCGGTTTGCCGGCGTTGTTGCACCGCCTGATGATCATCTTCTGGAGAACCGGGACGTCCTCCGGCGGAAGCTCTACACCCAGATCGCCGCGGGCAATCATGATTCCGTCCGCCTCTGCAATGATCTCATCGATGTTGGCTACCGCCTGCGGTTTTTCGATCTTCGCAATCACCGGCATACGTGCATGCTGGGGTGCCTGTGCTGCTGCTGCACGGAGGAGACGGATGTCTTCCGCCGTCCTGACGAACGAGAGCGCGAGATAGTCGACCTCGCTGGCAAGCCCGAACGCAAGGTCATCCAGGTCTTTGTCCGTGAACGATGGCGCGCTGACCGCTACTCCCGGGAGGTTTATCCCTTTGTGGGAGCTGAGCGTTCCCCCGACAATCACCTCGCACTCCACATCATTTCCCCAAACGCGGAGAACCCGGAGCCGAAGCCGGCCATCATCGAGCAAGATATCCGCACCCGGATGGACATCGTGAGGAAGCCCCGCATATGTCGTGGAGACCCGCCCCCGTCCGCCAACGACCGGGTCCGTCGTGATCGTGAATTCCTCTCCCTGACGGAGCTCGATCGACGGCACCTCCAGTTCGCCGATTCTGATCTTCGGTCCCTGGAGGTCCTGGAGGACCGCCACTTCATGACCGGTCACGCGCACGGCTTCCCGGACGTTTCTCAGCGCCTCCCGGTGTTCCTCGTGCGTGCCGTGCGAGAAGTTCAGCCGCACAACGTCCATCCCGGCCCCGATGAGCGCCGTCAGCGTCTCGACGCTGCTCGACGCAGGCCCAAGCGTGCATACAATCCGGGTTCTGCTCGGTTGCGCAGTCATAGCAGGTGGGAGCGTTTGAGGGGCATTGAGAACGAGAGTGAGATTGAGATTGAGATCGAGATTGAGATTAAGGTTAAGGTTTAGGGCTTCTTTCTGACTTCTGATTTCTGCCTACTGACTTCTGATTTCTGCCTACTGACTTCTGCCTACCGCCTACTCCTTGCTCTCCCTGAGCTCCGCCATGGCTTTGACCAGCGCCGGCAGCACGCTGCCTGCTGCTCCCTCAAGGAACTCGTCCACATACGGCGTCAACGGTGTTTGCTCGGGGTTGATTTCCACAATGTACGCACCGGCCCGCCGGGCCATCAGCGGGATGGACGCTGCCGGATAGACGACGCCGGAGGTTCCGATGGAGAGGAACAGATCCGCCCCTTCCGCTGCACGGACCGACGCGTCCCACTCCTCTTCCGGCAGCATCTCGCCGAACCAGACAACGTCGGGACGGATCAAGCCGCCGCAGGCATTGCACGCCAGCGGACCGGTTCGGCCGAGCACATCCTCGTTCCCGTAGACTTTGCCGCACTTCATGCAGTAGTTCCGCTCGATATTGCCGTGCAGCTCGTGGACCGTGCGGCTCCCGGCCCTGCGGTGCAGGTTATCAATGTTCTGCGTGATAATGGCGAACCGCGGGACGATCTCCTCCATGCGGGCCAGCGCGCGATGGCCGGCGTTGGGCTGGACCTCCGCAATGATCTTCTTCCTCGCCGCGTACCACTCCCACACCAGCGCGGGGTTTCTCATGAACGCTTCCATGTTCGCCAGCTCTTCCGGTTTGAACCTGGCCCAGATGCCGTCCGTTCCGCGGAATGTCGGGACTCCGCTTTCCGCCGACATGCCCGCACCGGTAAATGCCACGATCGACTCCGCCGAGCGAAGCTTCGCGATGAGCCGCGCCGAGCACAGTGAGGCACTCATTGACGCGGCGTCAGTGTGAGGATCGCCGCTCCCACGCTCACCGGGTGAGAGAAGGAAGAGATGCGATACCCTCCGTTGAGCCAGAGCTGCACCTGGTCGTCGTAATGAAGGTGAAACGCCTGCCCCGATTGACCGGAGGGGAGCACCGACCGCACGGGACCGTCTCCGGCAAAATCGAAGATCTGGCGGAACGAAGGACCGACCGTCACCTTGAAGGGATCGTTGAAATTGTATTCGCCGCTCACCAGCGCCGTCGAGGCACCATTCACCGGGAAGGGACCGATGTTGAAAACCCGGTCGAGCGGCCTGCGTTTGCCGAAAGGATGTTCCAGCACGACGGTGTGCAGTTCTCCCCAGCGCCAGAGCTTCGTATCGCTCCCGAACCGATGGTCGAGTTCTTCCATCGCTTCGCGGAGACTTCTGCGAATGATGACATCCCGCGTTTCAACAGCCTCAGTCGTGACGTCGTCGAACCACGGAGAAGTTCCCTCGCGGAGCAGCTTTGCCGTTACGCGGAGCGGAATGTTGGAGAGCATCACCCAGTCATGGAGAAGATCCTCTCCCATCTCATCGGCGTAGACGTTCCGCACGAGCCGGACGAGGAACATCTGGAGTATCGATGTGGCAATGTCTTCTTTCGCGAACTGGAAGTTCCAGTTGTTGAAATACTCGAATACGCGTGTGCTCCCGGGGAATCCCGCACCACTGTCGGCGAATGCCTCCCGGATAAATGGGACGATCTCCCTCGCATAGTACGAGTAGGCGTCATTCTGCAGCCATTCAAAATCCTGCAGTGCAAACCGGTCGCCCGTTCGTCCGAGGACCGTATTCAGCCGCTCGATGCGCGAGGAGGGTTCCCAGAGATCGCTGATCCGGTAGGGATAGCTATCGTCCACGAGCTTGTTGTTCGCCATCGCAATGAATCCCTCAGGAGGATTGAAGCGATGGGGGAGGCGCGCGAAGGGAACGTATCCCCGCCACTCCGCGGCGGGGTCCCACCCGGGCAGCGGCAGCAATGAACTCCGCGCGGCACGGAGGGGAATCTTCGCGCCGCACCAGTAGCCGATGTTCCCCGCGGAGTCGCCATACACAAAGTTCTGTCCCGGCACTGCGAATTCATGCACCCCTGCAATAAATTCCTTCCAGTTCGTCGCACGGTTGATGGCAGTGATCGCGCCGAACTGGTCGTCTTGTTCATTGCCGGTCCATCGCATACTCACAACATAGGGGACCTGTGCGCGTTTCAGGGGATAGTCAACGTCGGAAATGATAGGTCCATGGTGCGTCATCCGGATCGTAAGTGGCACGGCGCTGTCACCGAGTACGCTAATCTCCTCCCGGAGCTCGCGGATGGGACGCCATGTGGCGCCGTAGGCATAGCTGGTTCCACCCGTGGAATCCAATTGCTCGGCATAGAAATCCGCGTCGTCCGCCATCACGTTCGTCACCCCCCACGCAAGAGACCCGTTCCTGCCGCAGACCACCGCGGGGACACCGGCGATCGACATCCCCCGGACGCGGATGCCGGGCATCTGCATCTGGATTTCGTACCAGCGCGAGGGAGATTCAAGCTGCAGGTGGGTATCGTTGGCAAGGATGACCGCCCCGGACGATGAACGCCCTCTGCCGATCACCCATGCATTGCTCCCCCCCATCACGGAGGCTCTGCCGAACCGCTCGGCGTATGACCGCGCGACATGAAGATACGAACGCCCCAGGGAGGCATACGCACGCCATTCTCCTGCAGGAACTGCGGGGGGGACTTCCGGAGGATCGGCGGGCATCAGATCAAGGGCCCGCAGCGGGCCGACTTTGTCTGCGACGAGGCCGTACGTGATATCGGTCCACCAGGACAGGTTCAGTTCCCACGCCATGAGACGTCCAACGAGAATGCTGTGTACCGGCGTCCAGGGTTCCGGCCGGTAACCGAGGAGATCGAACTCCACCGGGAGGTCGCCGCCGGCTGTCGCTATGCACGCATTGACCCCGTCCGCATACCACTGGAGCCGTTCCAGAGATGCGGGGCTCATTGTTGCAGCGATCGCTTCGGCAGTACGCCTGATCCCGACGATGCGAAACATCCTGTCGAACGGCACGGTGGATTGTCCGAAGAGCTCCGAGAGACGCCCCTCGCCCGCGTGGCGAACGAGGTCCATTTGCCAGAGCCGGTCCTGTGCGTGCACGAACCCCGTGGCGAACATCAGATCATGTTCATTGCGCGCATCGACGACGGGAACTCCGTATGGGTCTCGCGACACGGTGACCGCGCTGTCGAGTCCCGGGACGGACAGGAGGCCCGAGTCAACGGGAAAGGACTTTCGAATCTGATAGCGGAGGAAGAGGGCGGCGGCCAGGAGGAGGGCGAGGAGAACCCCGACCGTGCCTGTGAGCACCCGCGCGCGCTTGGTCATAAAACAATGAAGTCCATCGAGCGATGGACTTCAATATATCAAACGGGCGCGTTCCGTGCAACCTGATGGGTCAGAAGCGGTGCGTCAGCGTCAGCATGAATGTGTTTGTCTTCATCGATTCGTTCACGCGCGACGTCGCGTTATAATTGTACACGAAGGTCTCCCACCAGCCCCGCGCATACGCAATGTCGATCATCGTCGACTCTCCCACAAGGATTCCCAGCCCTCCGGTGATATACTTCTGGTCAAAGGAGACGGGGTCGCTGCGGAAGGGAGACTTGTTATAGACGAATCCGCCACGGAGCCTGAGCCCGATATCGTGGATGTCGAATTCCGCGCCGGCCCGGTAATTCACCGCCGGCTGGAAGATCGTCTTCATGTCCGCGTTCTGCGCCATCACGTCGGAATTCGCTTTGCGGAATTCCAGCGTAGTCCAGTCGGTGAATTCGACGTCGCCCGAGAGCACGAGGTCCCGGATGATCACCGAGACTCCTCCGCTGAGTACCCAGGGGGTCACAACGTCATATTCGCTCGAAAACTCTGTGTTGAACGGGGCATCAGCCGGTCTCATATCGCCGTTGTCAAAGTAGCTGCGCGCGGTCGTCCCGAATTTCTCCCGGATGGTGAACTCTGTGGGAGTTCTCACCGCAAATCCAATACGGAAGCGGTTCTCTTCCCGGAACATGATTCCGAACTTCGCATTCCATCCCGCGATGTCGCTCTCAATGAAATCGTCCAGCGTCATTGAGGAGAAATCGAACGGGAACGCCTGGTAGACACCACGGGTATCCTCTTCCCGGTAATTCCTGTCGTACCGGTAGCTCCCTCCCAGATAGGTCAGCGTCATCCCGGCCGCGAAGTTCTTCGCCACGTCCACTGCGCCGGCGATCGACCAGTTGTTCAGCCCTCCACCTTCCACGACCTTGCCGATCTGTGTCAGACGGTCCCTGATGGGACTGTCGAACCTGCCCGTCGTGGTATCCAGGTTCGCAAGATAGAGTTGATAGGCGACATTGCCGGACAGATCGGAAGGATAGAAGCCGCCGTCCGGCGCAAACGTCTGGATGATGGAGCTGTTGCCGTTAAATCCCGAGAAGGAGACGCCATTCGCAAACGAGCTCTGCCGATGGAAGCCGAACGCGAGGACCGCGCTCCCCCGTCGGACCGGCAGGGGATGCACAATCCCCAGTGTGTTGAGGTTTGTGGCGTTGGTGGAGAATCCTTGCTGGGCGTTGAAGAAGGAGCTCGTGTTGTCGTTCGCCGCATAGGACAGCCCGGCGGAGAATTCGCCGTACGTCGCCTGTGCCAGACCCGCCGGGTTCCAGAAGATGGCGCTGTAGTCGGAGGCAACGCCGGTGTACGCGCCGCCCATGCCGATCGCCCGCGCACCGACACCCAGCCCGGGCGTCGCAAACCGGAGAGCGTCTTCGGGGAACTGCGCCTGCGCGGAACCCCCCAGCAGGGCAACGAGTGCTACTGCAACAACTGATCGTTTCATTGTCGTCCTCGTGTCAAGAGCAGAGGGTGCACTGATGCATTACCGCCGGCCGCCGCCCCTGTTGCCTCCACCGCTTCCGCCGCGACTTTCACCGCCACGGCTGCCCCCCGAAGAAGGAGCGCTTGAGGGAGGAGGAGAAGAAGGTGGTGGAGTGTACGACGGCGTCCTGCTTCCACCCGAACTTCCTCGTCGCGTATCGGAAGAAGGTGCAGGAGCCGCTTGCTCACGCGAACCTCCCTTTGGGGGAGTGCTGACCGTGCGCCCCTGCGATCCATCCCGCCGCTCCCCCGCCGTCCCCCTGCGGCCCGTGTTCACCCCTGACCGACCGCCCGACGTCGGCGCGGATGAGCCCGTGGTCACCGTGCCACTCGATCTCTTCCCCGTCGGAAGCGGAGCGAACTCGGTGGAGGTCCCCCGATAATCCGTGGAACCGCGCGTCCCGCCGAGCGTCCTCGTCGATCCGATCCTCCGGGTCGTGTTCACACTCGGTGCCCTATCAGAATAATAGCCGCCGCGGTAGAAGGGCCCGACGTACCATGGAGAATAGACTCCATAGTAATTGCCATAATAGAACGGGTCGTAATACCAGGGATACCCGTATCCATACCAGGGGGAGCCAAATCCGTAGCCGTACCATGGACGATGGTAGCCGTACCAGGGATAGCCCCACCCAAACGAGAACCCGACATCGATAGCAGGATAATACGAATCATAGTAAAACCGCTGCCGTGCCTCGGCATACTCTTCGTCTGTCACTCCTTCCCCGTACTCCTCCGGCTCTGACGTGACCCCGGGCTCCTTGTCTTCGGTAAGAGTGCCGAACTGAGTGTAACAACCTGTGAGCGCGATGGCGCCGAGGGCTCCCATCGCAACAAGGACTATCGCTGCATATCTGGCGTTCATATCGTTCTCTCCTCCATTGAGAGACCGTCCGGTGGGTGTATCCAATTTGTTTGCAAGAAGGGTGCCATCAGAATGCCCTGAAAATAGAGGAGGGAGAAGGAGTTGCGCTCTCCCATGTGCATATTTTTGGACACCTATCGACCGACCGTTCATTTAAGAGCACAGCGCCCTTCCTGTGTTTACAACGCTAAAAGGGCTTTGAGAATTCAATGTGCACGGTCCGGTTGGCGATGTTCAGATCCTCTCCGTTCTTCAGGAGGTCTTTCATGTTCACGCCGAGCGTCAGGCCGCTGCCGAGAGTCACTTTCAGTGCGGCATTGAGGTACCCTTTTCCTCTCCCTATCGCGTCACCTCCGTTGTCGTTCAGCCCGAGGCTGTACTCGACCGTCATCGACACGATCGGTCCGATGGTCTTTTCGAGGCCGACAAACACGTTCGGATCCTTATCGCCATCCGCACGCTCGAACGAGTAGTTCACCCCACCGTGAAGACTGAGGTAGCCGAGCGCAGCGTAGTTCTTGCTGACGACCGCGTACAGCCCCGGTGATTTGATCGCATACCGGCTGAGGGATTTGATATACCCCTCTTTCCCCTGCGAGTCGAAGCCAAGAACCAGCGCGGGAAAGAGCATCCCTTCTTCCGCCACGCGTATCTTCACGTTCACGCCGGGCGTTTCATTCAACTCGGGCGATTCTCCGCCGATGAGCTTCGACCCTCCGTACGAGATGCCCATGCTGACGCGGTTGAATATCCCGGCTGAGAATCCGACGAGGACGCCTCCCGCGCGGTAGAAATCGATATCGACCGCGAAATTTCCCTTATCGATCATCCCGGCAGTCGGGACGTCGGTGAGATACCTCGGCTCAAGCTTGCCGGCTGTGCCTGCTGAGCCCTGTGCGAAAGCGTGGTGGGAGGTAACAGCCAGGCACACGGCAACCACTGTACACCCGAGCTTGTGTCGCGACGCGACGCTCATCCCGCGTCATCCTCGCCGAAGACCTTCTTGACGGTGCGCGAAAGTTCAGGCATGCGTGATGTGCGTGCCGGAGGAGGTGCGGCAGTTGGGGGTTCCAGGTTCGCCCGATGTGCGGGATCAGGATCCGGGGAAGAGCTCTGGGGGCCGCGGAGGAATGCACTCGGTTCTTCCAGGGATACTCTATCAGATTTTACTGCCCGCAGAACGACTTCCTCCATGGGCGTGTGCGATACCAGCATGCTGTATAGTGATTGTGCATGTTGTCTGATTTCCGCCTCGTCGAGATTGCCCGGCCGCCGGTTACGGATGAGAAACCTGCCGTCCACCATGACGTCGGTGATCGCCGCAGGGCCTATATGGTCCACCAGGAAAGACGCGAGATCCGCGGAAGTCGCGGAATGCCTCAACGGAGGCAGCCGGAGATCATCCAGCGCGAACATCACCAGATCCGCCTTCTTCCCCACCTCAAGCGAACCGGTTTGGTGCGCGATCCCGAGGGCATGGGCGCCGTTGATCGTTCCCATGCGGAGCAATTCCGTCGGTTGGAAGCGGCGAACCCCCGGTGCGAGTTGCGGGAGGGCACGGAGGAATTTGATCTCGCCGAGGATCGACCCCACCCCCCAGTCCGTCCCCAGACTGAGCCGCACATCGTGTGACGTCAGGTGGGTGAACACGGGATACCCGGTTTGTTTCGTCGCGCCCGAGCAGGCGCAGAGGGTCATGGTCCCGTCCACGTCACGCACCGCATCAAGGTCGGCGCCGCCCAGATGGTTCGCATGGAGAATCTGGGTTGACGCCGAGAGTGCACCGAACTCGTTCAGGACCGCGAGTGGCGCTTTCTTGAAGTTTCGCCGCAGTGTGTCGGTCTCCCGTCGTTGTTCGCCGATGTGTGCCGTCAGGGGGCACTGGATCTCGCGCGCAGCACGCAAGAGATTTTCGAAGCTGTAAACGGTGTATGCTTCTTCGGGACCGAGCGAGATCGTGAACAACGTTGCCGCGTCCGGTCGGGCGCGCGCTGCGGCAATCTGTTCCCACTCCTGCAGGACAACTCTGTGTCTGACACCGCCGCGTGCTAGGCCGGTCAATGTCGCGTTGATTCCCTCCGGCTCATAGGGAAGGGGATATTCGCCGAGGGACGTAGTCCCGCCGAGTAAGTGGTATACGCCGGCCACGGTGTAGAGTTCCGCCACGCGCGACACGACTGCGGGGGAACGGAGCGTCGCAATTGCTTCCCGAAGAGGAGCAAGGGAGGGCCACTCCGCAAAGGGGCGTTGTCCGGTGACAAACCGGAGGATGATGCTCTCGCTGTGGCAATGGACGTTGACGAACCCGGGAGTGAGAAGGTGTGCGGAAGCGTCGACCACACGCGCATTGGGATAGAGCGACGCGAACGGGGCTGACTCGGAGGCGATATCGACGATCCGGCCGTCGCGGATAAGAAGGCTGAGCCGCCCACCCCTGTTCGTGCCGTCGCAGGTGAGGACCAGCCCGTCTGCCAGTATCAGGAAGCCTTTTTCCAGGATGTCCCCGTCTTCTTGTCTTCGAGCGCGATCCCTAGCTTTGCCAGGCCGTCCCGTATCCTGTCCGAGAGTCCCCAGAGTTTCTGCGCGCGGATCTCCGCCCTGATGCCGATGAGCAGCTCCATCAGCGACGCCACAAGGGTTGCATCGCCCGCCGATTGTTCCCCGGCACCGAGCGTCAGTCCAAGGATGTCACCGGCATTGGTATCGAAGTGCTGTTCGATCGCCCGCAGACCGGCCTTCGCGTACGTGCGGCCGTCGCTCAGCAGGAGGTTCACCTCACGTGCCAGGTCGAAGAGCGCAGCGATGGCTTTCGGCGTGTTGAAATCTTCGTCCATGGCGGCCTGGAAGTCTGTCGCGTACCGCGTGAGATCGATGCCGTGCGACTCGCCCTCATTGCCCGCTGTCCTGACGCGATCGCGGAGGTTCTTTACCGCGTTCAGGAGTTTCCCGTAGCCGGCCGCCGACGCCTCGACCGCCGTATCGCTGAAGTCCAGCGTGCTCCGGTAATGGCTCTGCAGGATGAAGAACCGCACCACCTGCGGCTCCCATTTCTTAAAGGCATCCTTGAGCGTAATGAAGTTCCCGAGCGACTTCCCCATTTTGCGTCCGTCGACGGTCACCATATTGTTGTGGAGCCAGTACCGCACGAACGGATTCCCCGTGACGGCTTCGCTCTGCGCGATCTCGCACTCGTGATGAGGAAACTGATTCTCCAGCCCGCCGCCGTGGATGTCGAAGCTGTCTCCGAGATACTTGATGGACATGGCGGAGCATTCGATGTGCCATCCCGGGAAACCCTCACCCCACGGGCTTGGCCAGCGCATGATGTGCCCCGGTTCCGCTCTTTTCCAGAGCGCAAAGTCCGCCGGGTGTCGCTTGTCTTCGTTGACCTGCACCCGCGCGCCCGCATTCAGCTCATCGACAGAGCGTCCCGAGAGCTTCCCATATCCGGGGAATTTCTCCACGTCGAAGTAGACAGACCCGTGGACTTCATAGGCCAGCCCTTTCTCCTGCAACACGCGGATCATGGCGATCTGCTCCGTGATGTGCCCTGTCGCCCGTGGCACGATGTCGGGGCGGATCACGTTCAGCGCATCCATGTCCTCGAAGTAACTCCGCGTGTACAGCTCCGCAAGCTGCATCGGATGGATACGGTCCGCACGCGCCTGCTTGACGAGCTTGTCTTCACCCTCGTCTGCGTCGTCGGTGAGGTGCCCCACGTCGGTGATGTTCTGCACGTAGAGGACCTTGAAACCGCTCGCGCGGAGGTAGCGGACCACGACGTCGAATGAGACGTAACTTTTTGCATGACCGAGGTGCGAGTGTCCGTAGACCGTCGGGCCGCAGACATAGATGCCGACGAATCCTTCGTGGAGGGGCACGAACGGTTCCAGCGTTCGCTTCAGCGTATTGTACACCTGGATCATTCTTCCAGCCCCATTAACTCCCGTGCGCCCTGTAAGCCAGCGTCGGTGACCTCCGCGCCGCTCATCAGTCGCGCCACCTCTTCGACCTGCTCCTCCAGTGTCAGCCGGCGCATGGTCGTCACCGTCCTCCTTCCCTGCTCAGTTTTCAAAACCACGAAGTGCGTGTCCGCCAGCCCCGCGATCTGCGGCAGGTGGGTGATAGCCACGACCTGGTGGAATCCGGAAAGGGATTTCAAGCTCTGGCCTACCGTCTGCGCAACGCGCCCGCTCACGCCGACGTCGATTTCATCAAATATGAGCACGGGAAGCCGGTCGGACTTTGCAAGGATGCTTTTTAACGCGAGCATGATGCGCGAGATCTCGCCCCCCGAGGCAACCTTAGCGAGCGGTTTTTCCTCTTCACCAAGGTTTGTCGAGATAAAGAACTCCACGGTATCGCAGCCGCGCGGATTCATCCGGAGACTCTTGCGCCCCATCCGGAGGAAATCGACCCCTTCTCCCGCTCCATCGATCTCCTCCTGGGTGATGCGCGTTGAGAACCGCGCGTTCCGTATCCCGAGCTTTTCCAGCTCGCCGACGATCGCCCTGTCCACCTTCTTTGCAACATCGTGGCGTTTTGAGGACAGACGCTGTGCAACGGCCGCACAGGCTTGCCGGGCCTCCTCCTGTTCCGTGCTGAGGCGGGAAAGCACATCGCCGAAGTTCTCCGCCAGCAGGACTTCCTGCCCGATCTTTTCCCGGTGTGCGATCGTGCTCTCGATGGAGCCGCCATATTTTCGCTTGAGCATCGCGAGACGTCCCAGTCGCTCACGGAGCTCTTCCAGCCGCTCGGGATTGAACTCAATCCGTGCATTGTACGACTGGATGAACTTGGCCAGCTCGCTCACCACTGCTTCTGCTGAGGCGCACTCGTGCGCGGCCTCGCCAAACTCCTTGTCGATCCCTGCCAGGTCCTGCAACTGGTTCCGCACGATCACCAGCATATCACGGACCGATTGTTCTCCGTCGGAGAGGAGACCATAGAGCGTCCCCGTCGCGCTGAAGAGCTTCTCTGCATTCTCGAGGATCTTCAGCTCCCCCTCCAGCCGACCTTCTTCCCCCGGCTTCGGATCGACGGCGTCGATCTCGCGAATCTGGAACTCGTAGAACTCCTTCTTTTCCGCAAGCTGTCGTTCACGCTGGCGCAGTTCCTCGAGCCGGGCGGTCACATCATTCAGCTTCTTCCGCAGTCCCCGGAACTCCTCCACCATCCCGTCCAGCCCGCCGAAATCGTCAAGCATCGCGATATGGGTGTCGACACGCAGCAACGACTGGTGCTCGTGCTGGCCGTGCAGGTCGACAAGGAGCTCCCCGATCTGCTTCTGGAGCGCCAGCGTGACCGGAGAATCGGCAACAAAGCATCGGCTCTGGCCCTTTGCCGAAACTTCCCGCCTCACAATCAGTTCATCCTCCGGTTGAAGCCCGTTCTCTTCCATAAGCCAGCGGAGCCGGGCATTGTCTGCGGTCTGGAACACCCCCTCGACGACCGCCTTCTCGGCTCCCTTCCGCACCACGTCGCTGCTCGCGCGGTCACCGAGGAGCAGGCTGAGAGCGCCGATGATGATGGATTTGCCGGACCCGGTTTCGCCCGTGAGGATGACCAGCCCGCTGGAGAGCTCGACCTCGAGTTCCTCCACCAGGGCATAGTTCCTAATGGACAGAGACTTGAGCATGCGTCAATCTACCCATTGTTTGCAAAAGATACAATTTGCGGTGGCCGGAAGCGCGCTCCCGGCGAGCGGGTGGGCGGCGTCAGTTCAGCGCGGGCCGTGAGGGGGAATCGACGTCGGTCCCGAAGAAGCGGAGATCGGGGACATCAGGAAGGATGCCGTGATAGTATGCGTAACGGAGGAACTCGCGGATCCCTTCCTGCACGTCGTCGGTGAGATCATACGAAAACGTTTCGAGCGCTCCCGCCACAGGTTCTCCCTGTGCCTGCAGCGAGGTGTACCCCCGGTCCGCCGCACCGGCGATGATATCCCATTCATGCTTTGAGAGCGAATCCTCCCGTCCTGCCCAGAACCCATGAACATACGGAAGGTCGGTCGCTGCGATCCACTCTTCCACGAGGTCGAGGGCGCTAGGCCGCGACAGCGCATACTCCATGGCGGCATCGGCGGTGAGAAGTGCGGCATCGGCTTTCGCCAGCATCTCTTCGAGCGCGCCCATCACCGGGACGATACGCGGGTTGAGATCAAACCGCTCCGCGAGCATGATACGCGCAAGGACGATATCGGAGGCGGAAGAGGGCCGGACCGCAAGGGTGCGCACGTTTGTCGCTCCCTCGCGGAAATGGATGACGACGGCGTTGTTCCCTTCGGCAGAGGAGACTGCACTCCCCGGGATGATCAAATACTCGGACGCATTGCGGGCATAATCGATCGGCGAAAGGAAGGCGGCATCCAGGCCGCGCGTCTCGAGGCGGCGGGCGATCTCAGCCGGCTGTTCGTGGACCAGCCGGAAGCTGTCTTCGTCGCGAAGTCCTTCGATGAAGGGGCGGCAATAGAGGCTTTCCGGAATGCCGAGATGTTTGGCCGACTGCATGAACCAATATACCGATTCTCACGGATTCTTTCTGCATTGCGCGTGTGGTCAACAAACAGCGGAGCGCACGGCAACTCTGCCGTACGCTCCGGAGCGTGCAAATGAGAGAGCGATGGCCCTCTCTTACGGTTTCGTCACGAAATTGCGCGAGGCAGAGAGCGCAAGATACGAATCGGCGCCAAGCAATGCGGGGTTGAGCAGTCCGGCCAGGAATCCTCCCGGAGCCGCCGCTGCATCAACGCTCGCATACGGGGCAAAGCCGTAGATTTGCCATGTATAGGTTGTGGACGGAGGGAGTCCCAGGCCAAAGGGCTGAAGATTGGGAATCGTGGCGCTCGTTCCCGATGTGAGAATGTAGAACTTCGGATTGGTTCCACCGGCCTGGAAGTATACCAGGTGTACGCCGCCGGTATATGCCGTCCAGGAAAACGCGACGGTCGTATCGACTCCCGTAGCGCCAGCAATGGGAAGGCTCTGCTCTGGAGCGGCAGGAACGGAGACTGCGAGGCCGGTCGCGTTGGCCGACAAGCCGGTCTTGAAGATGACCGACTGGTTCCCCGTCTTCTGCGCACCGGCACCGAGGATGAGAGCGACCCCTGTGATGTTAGGAGTATAGTAGGAGAAGTTCGTTGTGGGGGTGTTATCGCTGAATACTCGAAGGGTCCCGTTCGCGGAAACGCGGGCAAAGATCACCTTGGTGTACACCGTATATCCGCTTGCCACTGACACCGTCCCCGTCATCTGGCCGGTGCCGATGGCCTGGAGCGTATCGAACTGATTGATCAGCGGGTTGGCGTCGGTCAGCACTACGTTGTTGCGGACGCCGTACCCTTTGAAGCCGGAGGCGACAGGAAGCCCCGCTCCATCCCTCTGGAACTGAAGGGCATAAAGCGCCCCTGTGGTTGTGGTCGCACTCGCCCAGTTAATGCCCATGGGGCCGAACGTCCCATCCGCCGCCGTTGTCGTGTTGTTCATGGCTTCGGGCGAGATAAATGCAACCTGGGTGGTATGATCCGCTGGCTGCGTCGGACTGAATGCGCCGCCGAACACTTTGCCGGTGATGTTGGCGTTCCGAGGGGTTCCCGGACTCATGCCCAGGAAACTGAGCGTGGGGTCGGTTCGCGTGACCCCTTTGTACATGAACGCGGTCTTTCCGGTGCCGTCGATGACGGTGACATCGTACGGGGCGGAAACGTTGGTGAAGGTGAAGTTGCCGTTGGCGTCGGTGTTGGTCGAGGGGATCCCCTTGATGAGCACCGGGACTCCTGCCACGGGCTGGTTGTTCTGGCCGAGGACCTTGCCCACCACGGTGAGGCCAGTGCCCCCACCTCCTCCTCCCGGTCCGGCGGGGGTATCACTGCTCTTACACCCCGACGCAAGGAATCCCGCTGTCATGACCGCCGCACAGATCGTGCACACCATTCGCATTCGCTTCATCATTGCGGACCTCCCCGAGTGTGTGAATGAATGAGAACGCCGGTGTCGATGGACGCCGGTCCCACTATCTATATCAATGAACGATGTGAGCCGCCTGTGAGGGGGCGCACCGGGTCACGCGTTGGTCTTTTGTCGGATCGCCTTGCTTGCGAGGTCTCGGAGATAGTACAGTTTTGCTCTCCGGACCGCTCCTTCCTTGATCTTCTCGATCTTTGCAATGCGGGGGGAGTGCAGCGGGAAGATGCGCTCCACTCCGACGCCGTCGGACACTTTCCGCACTGTGAATGTTGCGCTCATGCCGGAGCCGTGGCGCCCGATGACGACTCCCTGGAACTGCTGGATGCGCTCTTTGTCCCCTTCCACAACGCGCACGTGCACGTTGATCGTGTCACCCGGGGCAAAGGCGGGGATCCCGCTCTTCATCTGGGTGGCGTCGACGAGTTTAAGTTTCTCCATGGCGTTCTCCGCTCTGCAAACGTTTATGAATGTTCAGACAAATCCTTGCGGCGTTCTTCCGTCCGCTCCCGTCGCTGTTCCATGCGCCAGTCCGCGATCTCTTCGTGGTTTCCCGAGAGCAGTACCTCCGGCACCCGCATCCCCCGGAACTCCGCAGGCCGCGTATACGACGGCGCATCGAGCAGCCCGTCCTGAAACGAATCGGTGAGGAGCGATTCTCCGTCGTTGAGCACACCCGGAATCAGCCGCACCACTGCATCGATCACCACCAGCGCCGGGAGTTCTCCGCCGGTCAGGACATAGTCGCCGATCGAAATCTCCCGGGTCACGAGCGACTGCCTGATCCGCTCGTCGATTCCCTTATAGTGCCCGCACAGGAGGATTACCGCCTCACGCAGGGAGAGCGCGTTCGCCATCCCCTGGGTGAAGCGTTCGCCGTCAGCCGACAGGTAGATGACGTCGTCGTACCGGCGCTCCTTCGTCAGCGCTTCGACGCAGGCGAACACTGGTTCCGGCTTCAGGATCATTCCCGCGCCGCCGCCGTAGGGCACGTCGTCAATCGTCCGGTGCCGGTCCTGAGCATACGCCCTGAGGTCGTGCACGGCGATCGTCGCAATCCCCTTTTCCTGCGCCCGCTTCAGGATGCTTTCATGCAGCGGCCCTTCGAGGAGCTTCGGGAATCCCGTCACCACGTCGATCCGGATGCTCATTCCACCATTCCCTCGATGAGGCGGACGGTCATGGTGCGCGTCGCGAGATCGATGGCCGTCACGAACTCTCTTACCGCCGGCAGGAGGAATTCCCTCCCGTTGCCGCGAACGACATAGACGTCGTTCGCGGGGTACCGCAACACGTCCGCCACCGTGCCAAGATCAGCGCCGTCCCGGTCGCGCACCGCAAGTCCGATCACATCATGGACGAAATAACTCCCCGCAGGGAGGCGCACACGGTGGGTCTTGTCCACGAACAGCATCATGCCGCGGAGCTCGCCGGCCGCCGTCCGGTCGTCGATCCCCTCCAGTTTCAACCGGACGCCGCGCGAATCGACGGTCGCCCGTTCAATCCGCACTTCCCGTGCCGCCACGGTGTCCCTCCCCAGCCACGCGTTCCGCAGCTTCCGGAAGCGTGCCGCCGAATCCGTCAGCGGCTGGACGACGACATCCCCCCTGACGCCGTACGCCTTGGCAATCGTTCCCACGGCATACAGATCGGGAGGCGCGAACGTCATTCCGCGATTTCGAGTATGACCCGTTTTCCTTCCCGGGCAGCGACCGCTGCCAGCAAAACGCGCATGGCCTGTGCCGTCCGTCCTTTCCGTCCGATGACTTTACCGATGTCCTGTGTCGCCACCTTCAGCGTGAAGATCACCTTGTCATCGCGCACTGCGCTCTCAAGGCCGACGAGTTCCGGGTGATCAACAAGGTGGCGCGCGATAAACTCGACAAATTCCTTCATAGTCATCCTCCCCTCCACAGTTACAGGTCGCGTACACAGGGCATGACGCTCTCCACGACTTGCCTCCCGCACACTCACGGCCGAGAGACCGTTCGGCGCTGAATCTCCCGGCTGCCGCCTGAGCTATTGCGCCGCAGGTGTCTCCGCGGCCGGGGGCGGAGCGGCCTCGCCTGCCGCCTTCCGGGCCTTCTTGCGTGCCGCGTGCCGACGTGTGCGACGTTCCTCGTCACGTCTCATTTTCTCAGCGCGCGCCATTTCCCACTTCTCCATCTCTGCACTGATCGCTCCGGCTTCCGCGCCCCGCCTGGTCATCGTCCATTTCAGCCAGAGCCCGTTTCGCTGGAACAGGCTGCGCACGGTGTCGGTCGGCAGAGCGCCGTTCTTCAGCCAGTGGAAGACCCGCTCTTCCCTGGCGCTGATGAGCATGGGATGCTTGAGCGGTTCGTACCGGCCGACGACCTCGAGGAACTTGCCGTTGCGTGCCGCGCGGGAATCCGCCGCCACGATCTGATACATCGGAAGCTTCTTTTTTCCGATGCGTCGTAATCTGATCCGTACTGCCACGAACGTTTCTCCTTATGTTTTTCTCTCTTCTCTCATCATTCCTCTGTTGGGCGCGGGGACCGCGCCCCTACAACCCACCTACGGGCGCGGGGACCGCGCCCCTACGCTCATCCGTTTCACCATCCGTTGCATTTGTTCGTACTGTTTCATCAGCCTGTTCACATCCTGCACCGTTGTCCCGCTTCCCCCCGCGATGCGCTTGCGCCTGCTCCCGTTGATGATCGCGGGCCGGCGGCGCTCCTCGGGGGTCATCGACTGGATAATCGCTTCGATGCGCACCAGCACCTTTTCATCGACCTGCGCGTCCGAGGGGAGGCGGTGCATGCCGGGAAGCATCCCCAGCACCTGGTTGAGCGGCCCCATCTTCCGGACCTCCCGGAGCTGGTCGAGGAAATCCTCGAGGGTGAACTGCGACTTTCGGAGCTTCTCCTCGAGTCGGACCGCCTTCTCCTGGTCGACACGCTCCTGCACCTGCTCGACGAGCGTAACGATGTCGCCCATACCGAGGATGCGGGATGCGAGCCGGTCAGGGTGAAACCGCTCGAGCGCATCCAGCTTTTCGCCGATGCTCAGGAACTTGATCGGTTTCCCGACGGTCGCCCGCAGTGAGAGGGCTGCACCCCCGCGCGCGTCGCCGTCCATCTTGGTCAGCACCGCGCCGTCGAAGTTGAGTCGCTCGTTGAACACTCGCGCGGTGTTGACCGCATCCTGTCCGGTCATCGCGTCAACGACAAACAGAATCTCGTGAGGGCGTGCGGCCTCTCTGACCGCTTCCACCTCCCTCATCATCTCCTCATCCACGTGCAGACGGCCCGCGGTATCGATGATCACCAGATCCCGCGCGTTCTTGCGCGCATGCTCGACTGCCGCCCCTGCGACCGCCACCGCCCCCGCACCCGGCAGGGAGAAGACCGGGATGGCGGCCTGCGCTCCCAGCGAGGCAAGCTGCTGGATGGCTGCCGGACGGTGAACGTCCGCCGCGGCGAGGAGAGGATGTCGCCCGCGGCTCCCGTAGTGCCGCGCGAGCTTTGCACAAAACGTCGTCTTCCCCGAGCCCTGCAGGCCGGCAACGAGTACCACTGTGGGGGGAGTGGACGAAACGGCAATCTCCACGGCCGACCTCCCGAGCAGTGTCACCAGCTCGTCGAAAATGATCTTGACGACGAGCTGGCCGGGAGTGATGCTCTGTAAGACCTCCTGGCCAATAGCTCTCTTCTGGACGCCGTCGATGAACTCCCGCGCAACCTTATAATTGACGTCGGCATCCAGGAGAACGCGCCGGACCTCACGGAGCGTCTCAGCGACGTTGGCCTCCGTGATCTTCCCTTGTCCCCGCAGCTTTTTCAGGACGGCGTCAAGCTTCCGGCTCAGTTCGTCGAACATCCCTCAACCTCTCTGGAGACAATGGCTTACAGCGCCGCGAAACCCGCAAGGGATTTAAAAGCTACGCAAAACTCTGTCGAAATGCAACAATCCCCAAGGAGCGCCGCAACCACAAAAAAACCGCCGGAGAGTGCTTCCGGCGGTCACAAACGCCTCATCCGATGTCCTTACTCCCCGGCGGAAAGCGCCTCCGCACCTGCAACTACCTCCAGAAGTTCCTTTGTAATCGAGGCCTGCCGGGCCTTGTTGTACTGCAGCTGCAGTGAGGTGATCAGTTCGCGCGCGTTCTCTGTGGCATTCTCCATCGCTGCCATCCGCGCCCCCTCTTCAGCGGCATTCGACTCCAGGAGCACGCGCCAGAGCTGAAAGTTCAGGTGACGGGGAATCAGCGAAAGAAGGATCTCATGGCGGCCCGGCTCGTAGATGTACTCCGCCGCAGGTCCTCCGCGCCGCCCCGTGTCCGACTGCGGGATCGGCAGGTACTGTTCGATCACGATCCGCTGTTGGGCAACGGTTTTAAACTCATTGTACACGATATCCACGCGGTCGTACTCGCCGCGCAGATATCCCTCCGTCACCTCCCCGGCGATTTCCTTCGCCGCGGTGAAATCAAGTCGGGCGAAGAGGCCGACGCGCCTGCTGGCAATGTTGTACTGACGTTTGGTGAAGAAGTCGGTTCCCTTTTTGCCGATCGAGAATATCTTCAACGCCTTGCCGGTCCCCGTCTCATCCGGCTGTGCCTCCGCATGCGCTACGGCGGCCTTCAGGAGGTTGGCGTTGAACGCACCGCAGAATCCGCGGTCGGAAGTCACCACGATCAGCGCAATCGATTTGATTTCGCGCGGCGTCATCAGATCGGATGACGCAGCTTCCGGAATCCCGGAGAGGTGGGCAAGGAGCTCTTTCATCTTGCGGGCATACGGCCGGGCCGCAATCACCGCCGCCTGCCGGCGGCGCAGCTTTGCCGCCGCGACCATCTTCATCGCGCGCGTGATCTTCTGGGTTTTCCTGACCCCGCCGATGCGCCTGCGCACTTCCCGCAGCGTCGCCATCTCAGGCCTTCACCGACGCCTTAAACGACTCGGTAAACTCGGCAAGCACCTTCCTCAACCGTGCCGTTATCTCATCCGTCAAATCTTTCTTCTCCGCAATGGCCAAGAGGAGATCCGGGTGCTTGAGGTCGAGCACCTCCAGCATTTCCTTCTCATAGCGCTGCACCTCGTCCACGGGGATCTCATCGAGGAAGCCGTTTGTCCCTGCGAAGATGCTGGCTACCTGTTTCTCCACCGGCATCGGCACGAACTGTCCTTGTTTCAATAGCTCCACCAGCCGCGAGCCACGCCGGAGCTGTGCCAGCGTTGCTTTATCCAGGTCGGACCCGAATTTTGCAAACGCTTCCAGCTCCCGATACTGCGCAAGCTCGATGCGTAGACGGCCCGCCACGTTCTTCATTGCCTTGATCTGCGCGTTGCCGCCGACGCGGGAGACGGAGATGCCGACGTTGATTGCCGGCCGGATGCCGGAATTGAACATGCCCGGCTCGAGATAGATCTGTCCGTCGGTAATCGAAATCACGTTCGTGGGGATGTACGCGGAGACGTCGCCCGCCTGCGTCTCGATGACGGGAAGCGCCGTGAGGCTCCCCCCTCCCAGCTCGTCGCTCAGCTTGGAGGCGCGCTCGAGCAGGCGTGAGTGAAGGTAGAACACGTCGCCCGGATACGCTTCGCGCCCCGGCGGACGGCGGAGCAACAACGAGACCTGGCGGTACGACTGTGCCTGCTTTGAGAGATCGTCGTAGACGACCAGCGCATGGCGGCCGTTGTCCCGAAAATATTCGCCGAGCGTGGCGCCTGAGTACGGCGCAATGAACTGCATGGGGGCGGGATCGCTTGCGGTTGCGGCGATGATGGTTGTGTACTCCATGGCGCCTTCCGTGTGGAGCTTGTCCACGACCTGCGCCACGGTGGAGCTCTTCTGACCGACCGCGACGTAGATGCAATAGACCGGCTGCACTCCCTCGCGCATTGCCTTATCGGTGTGCGTGTACCGCTGGTTGATGATGGTATCGATCGCAATGGCTGTCTTCCCGGTCTGCCGGTCCCCGATGATCAGCTCGCGCTGGCCGCGCCCGATCGGGATCATCCCGTCCACCGCCTTGAGGCCCGTTTGCAGCGGCTCCTTCACCGGCTGGCGCTGGATGACGCCGAGCGCTTTCCGCTCAATCGGCATCAGTTTCTCCGTGGCGATCGGCCCGCGGCCATCAACCGGCTGGCCGAGCGGGTTCACTACGCGCCCGAGCATGCCTTCGCCCACGGGAAGGGAAGCAACGCGGCCTGTTCGCTTGACCGTGTCCCCCTCCTTGATCTCGCTGCTTTCACCGAAGAGGATGCATCCGACGTTGTCTTCCTCAAGGTTCAGCACCATGCCGTACACGCCGTGGGGGAATTCAACGAGCTCGCTCATCAGCGCCTTCGACAGCCCGTACACGCGTGCAACGCCGTCACCGATCTGGAGCACGGTGCCGACATCGTACACGTCCACCTCTTTCTCAAATCCCGCGAGCTGTCTGCGGAGGATTGCGGATACCTCGTCTGGTCTGACTTCAGCCATTGTCCTGTCCTTGTGAGTGCCGATTAATTCCCGCCGGTGCGGAACCGTTCGCGAAGGATTTCGAGCTGGCGCCGCACGCTTGCATCGCGCACTGTATCGCCGACCCGCAACACGAGTCCTCCCCGTATCCCCCCCTCAACCCTGATGTGCAGCCGCACCTGTTTCCCCATCGTCCGTTCGAGCCCGGCCGCCAGTTCCTTCTCCTGTTCAGGCGTGAGCGCAACCGCGGCAGTGACCTCTACGCTCACGATCCCCAGCCGATCGTCGCGAAGCGCGCGATACTGCTCCACGATTCCCGGGATGTGCGATTCGCGCTGCTTTCCGATCAGGAGTTCGAGGAAGCTCATCGTGGCGACCCCGACCTTCCCGTCGAACAGTGCGTGGATGACCCCCTGTTTCCGGGCGGGTGAAACGACGGGGCTTGCGATCAGGAGGCGGAGTTCACGCGAGGCTTTCACTGTTCTCTCGATCAGGTTAAGGTCCGCATCGATGCTCTGCACCGAATGCAATTCTTCCGCGACCGCCATGAGCGCGGCCGCATAGCGCCGCGCCACCCGGACGTTCTTCATCTGGCCTTCTTCCCTGTGATTTCCCTGATCGCCGCTTCGGCAAGCGCACGCTGTTTCGGCGTGTCCAGGTTGGCGTCCAGGATTTTCCCCGCCGCGGCAACGGCGAGATCGCTTACCTCCTCGCGCAGCTCCTGGAGCGCGGCTTCCTTCTCTCGGCGGATCTCGTCCCTTGCCTGGTCGATCATGTGCCGCGACGACGACGAGGCCTTCTCCAGGATCTCAGACTTCAGCCGCTCTCCCATATCGCGTCCCTCTTTCATCAGCCGCTGTGAGCGTTCCTCCGCCTGCGCCAGGTGCCGGCGCTGTTCCTCCAGCATCCGCTGCGCCTCGGCCTGCGCCTCCTCTGCCTTCCGGAGCGCCGTGCGGATCGATTCCTCGCGCGCCGTCAGCGCGCCCAGCAGGGGCTTCCACGCCACCGCGCGGAGCACCACCAGGACGATGAGAAAGGTAATGATGGTCCAGAGTATCAGACCCGGATTGATGTCCAGCATGCCGCTTCTCCGGCGTTAGGACTTCGTGGCAAGGATGATGCAGATGGCCAGCGCGAAGAAGGTTGCGCCTTCGATCAGCGCCGCGGCAATCAGCATGGAGGTGCGGACCTGTCCCGCCACTTCGGGCTGCCGGCCGCTGGCTTCCATCGCCGCCGCCGCAAGCTTCCCGATACCGATGCCCGCGCCGATGACGGTCAACGCTGCGCCGATGCCTGCTGCCAGGTAGCCGAGTGCTTTGGGATCCATGATGTTCCTCCTTCAGAGTACGGTGATTGTTGTGGTGTCGGTGAACTTTGCGGTAGGGTGCCGCTCAATGCCCGTGACCGCCCGCCTGAATGCCGAGTCCCATGAAGAGCGACGTCAGCATCACAAATATGTATGCCTGCAGAAATGCGACAAACAGCTCCAGAAAATTGATGCCGACGACAAACCCGATGGGAGCGATCGCGATGAGGTACGACTGGAAAATGAAGATCAGCCCGATCAGCGAGACGATCACGATGTGCCCTCCCGTCATGTTCGCGAACAGACGGATGCAGAGCGCGAAGGGCTTGGTGAACAGGCCGAGGATCTCAATAGGGATCATGATGGGCCAGAGCGACCAGTGTACGCCGCCGCTCAGGTGCGCCAGGTAGGGGCCGAGCCCCTGCGCCCGGATGGCCGACACCTGAATCATGATGAAGGCAATGAATGCCAGTCCGGCCGTGACCGATACGTTCCCCGTGGCCGATGCCCCATAAGGGACGAGGCCGAGAAGATTCATGATCAGGATGAAAAAGAAGGTCGTCAGCAGGTACGGGAGATAGCGAAGGCCCTGGGGCCCCATGTTGGGCAGAGCAATCTCATCACGAATGAAGACGATGAACATCTCGAAGAGGTTGCCGAACCCCCGCGGGACCGCACGGCGGGTGTTGCTGCGGGCGATGAGCATTGCGGTGACACAGAGGATGGCCGCGGCAACCCAGAGGAAGACCACGTGCTTGGTGATCGACATATCGATGGTGATCCCTGCAACCTCGAAGGGCGTGAACCGGGGAAGCGACACATGGAGATAGGGGAGCTCAAGCTCATGGGAGTCCTGCACGTGGTGGAGCAGTTCTGTGAACAGCTCTCCGCTCGCCTCATGCCCCCCCGCATGCTCCGCAGCCGCCCGAAGAGTATCGGCGCCGGCGGGGAGAAGCACCTTGGCCCCATCCTCAAACACCATCATGGACACGTCTGTCTATTCCCGGTTCTTGAGCGAAACTTTCCGCTGGATGAAAACAATTTCCATCACAAGATACACTGCGTAGAACCCCATCACTGACACCGTCAACGCCACGGCGTGCATCCCGCCGAACACGATGAGGGCCGTCAGGGCAGCAAGCATGGCCGCCATGCGCAGCCCCATTCCCCCCAGCACGGCTTTCACAAACGTTGTGTACGACTTCTCGAAGCTGTATTCGATTGCAACGTATCCGAGCAGCACATTGACAGTGCTCAGAAGTGCGCCTGCCGCAACCGCCCACACGATCTCCGGCGTGCCATACTGCACCAGCGGAAAGGCAATCAGTGCAGCGGACCCCGCGAGGACCATTCCCACCTGGAGGGGGAATCTCCCCTTATTCTTCATCCTCCGATCCCTTTCGTCGTTCCTCGGTCTCCCGGTCCTGCTCCTTCCCCAGTGCAATCGCCGTTCGCAGGAAACTGATCAACCCGCCGGCGACACCCACTGCAAGCCCGGCCAGCATGAGCCAGGGAGCCGTCCCCAGCGCATCGTCAAGCCACCGCCCGACGAAGAAGAACGCGACCGCAGTTATGGCCAGTTGCAGGCCAAGGGTCAGGAAGGGGCCGTAGACGACGCTCCACGGTTTCGGCTTCCCTTCTTCAGCCATGACGTCACCGGGAATCGCGGGCCGGGGGAGACGACGCGGAAGGAGCTCCGGCCATCGTGCTCTTCCCGTCGAAGACGGCCCCCTCATCCACCACGAGACGGGTCGTGCGGAGATCGCCGCGAATCACCGCCCGGCTCTCAAGCACCAGCTTCTGCGCTGCGGTCAAGGTACCGAGGACCTTGCCCGCCACAGTGATATTGCGCGCATCGACCGATCCCTCCACCACTCCGCTCAGGCCGACGGCCGCATCGGCCTGCGTGACCACGTTGCCGACGATCTTGCCGTCGACACGGATGCTCCCTTCCGTCTTGATGTTGCCGTTGATCACCGTACCGGTGCCGATAACGCTGAAGGTGCCGGCCGTCTGGTTCTTTTCTGCCATGGTGCTCCTCTGCCTCCCTTAGTGCGTGCGCGTGGGGACGAGAAGATAGTTGTCGGGGTCCTGCGGTGTCCCGTTTTTCCACACCTCAAAATGCAGATGAGGGCCCAGGCTCGTTTTCCCCGATGTTCCGAGGAGCGCAATCGGTTCACCGCGCCGCACGCCGCTCAGCGCATTCTTCAGCAATGCCTGGTTGTGTTTGTACACCGTCAGATACCCCGCCCCGTGAGCGATGATGAGCATGTTGCCGTCGTCGTACGTCCACCCCGCAAAGAGGACGACGCCGTCGCCCGGCGCATGCACAGGGGTTCCGCGCCGGGCAGCGATGTCCATGCCGAAGTGGTTGCGCGAGGGGTCGAACCCCTGCGTCACGAATCCCTGCACCGGCATCAGCAGAGGGAAGGACGCCCGCGATGGAGGGGCTGCAGTGGAGACGCTCACATACTGCGCCGGTGATTCACCAGTCTCGAGCCCAACGTCAAGCGGCATGCCCAGATCGGGGTCCCCGACCAGCGACGGGGGCGGTGCGGCGCGAACACCCTCATCCCGCTGATCGCGCATCCGGGGAAGATGCCGTGCGGCGGAGGAGTCGCGCGCTCCCCCTTCTCCCAGCGCTTTGCGCAGCTGGTTATTGTAATCCCTCAACAGCACGACGTCTTCCGCCAGGGCGTTGAGCCGCTGCTGCGTTTCGACGATCTGGCGCCCATATCGTTCTTCGAGCCCGGGGTTCGGGATCGGAACGTACATCGCGAGGGGAGTGTAGACGAGGATGCCCAGCGTGACGGCGACGCTGGCAAGAAAACCAAGAAGGAGAAGTGCGCCAATCGTCAGCCGGCTGGTCCGGAAGGTCCGGGTCGTCCCTCCCTCCTCCACCGGCACGACGACGACGTTATAGAGACGCGGCGATTTCCTCTGCCGGGTTCCCTCCTGGGGCATTCACAACCTTAGAAAATTTGGACTCTAAATATATGGAAATCCGCCGGGAAAGTCAACGAGAAAACCCGATAACACCTTCTCAGATATACGCTTGAAGGGATCCGGAAGTGAATTCCCGCCACCGTCTGAGACAGAAGTCCATGAGTTGCGACTTGTACAATTCCCGGTCGAATGTCAGCGCATGCCGCCGCAGCGCCGAAGCATCGAATTCAGTCCTCTTCAACTTTTCAAGTCCCTCCAGGAGCGACGCGACCGTCTGCTCATGGAAAAATACTCCGGCCCGGAGCCCGGGGCGGTCCACCACGGTCTCGAGCGCTCCCCCCCGCGCATAGGCGAGAACCGGCTTTCCGGTCGCCATCGCCTCCACCGGCACGATGCCGAAATCCTCTTCCCCTGGAAAGATCACAGCGGAACAGCCGGCATAATATTCGGCCAGCCGGTCGTCGGATTGCCACCCGTCAAACTGAATGGTGGGACCTGCCAGCGCCTCCAGTCTGCGGCGATCCGGCCCCTCTCCGACGATCACCAACCGATCCCCCGAAGCATTGAACGCCGCGATCGCAAGATCAACCGCCTTGTACGGCACGAGAGCACTCACGATCAGATAGTAGCCATCGTCATCGCGCGAGAGCGTGAACCGAGATGTGTCTACCGGAGGGTAGATCACGTCCGCGTCACGGCCATAGATCTCCTGTATCCGCCGGCGGACATTGTGAGAGATCGCCACAAAGCGATGAGGATTGCGCGCCGTAGCCAGATCCCACCGCCGGAGCGGCCCGACGAACGCCCGCATCGCACCCCTCGTCAGAAGCCCTGCGCGCCCCTTGCCGAAGTATTCGTCGTACAGTCCCCAGATGTACCGCATGGGGGTGTAGCAGTAACAGAGGTGCAGTGTGTTCCTTCCTGTGCGCGCTCCTTTGGCAACACAGTGGTTCGAGCTGATGACGAGATCGTAGCCGCTGAGATCAAAACGTCGGACGGCGAGAGGAAAGAGGGGAAGGTAGTTCCTGTATCGGGTCGCCGCGGCGGGAAGGTGCTGGATGAACGACGTCCCTGCGATCGCCCGCTCGATCACGGATGAGACTGTTCCCGGAACGTGAAGGAGGGCATACACATCCGCGTGCGGGAACGCTTCACACATCGCCTCGACGCACTTCTCGCCCCCCCGCATGGAGGTGAACCATTCGTGCACGATGGCGATGCGCTGCGGCCCGGCCGCTCCGGAGTTCATGGCGTATCAATATACAGACGACCTCCGGGAGAAGCAACGCGCAAGGTTGCTTCCCTTGCCGGGGGGGTGTATATTGATGCATGGACGCACCGACCACCCCACCGGCGCTGTACGAATGACCGTCTTCCTGCTCCTGCTCGGATGGGCGGTGCTCTTCATGGTCTTCGTGTCCGCCGTGCTGCTGGTGATTGGCCCGGGGATGCTGCTCCAGCCTCACCGCAGGACCATTGAGTATTACCGCAGGTTCACCTCCGTCTTCCACCCTTCGGACCTCGGCCTTCCATTTGAAGAGGTCACGTTGAAGACCCCCGAGGGCATTGCATTGAGCTGCTGGTTCATCCAGGCACCGGCAGAGCCCCGGGGCACCATTGTGTATCTCCACGGCGTCAGCGAGTGCAAGATCGTCGGTCTGCCGATGGCAAAGCAGCTCCACGACCTTGGATTCAATGTCTTCCTCTACGATTCACGGCGCCACGGTGACAGTGGGGGGAAGTACTGCACCTACGGCTTCTACGAGAAGCACGACGCAACGACGGCGATCTCCTGGCTGCTCGACAGAAAGGATCTGCGCACGGGACGGGTTGGCCTCTTCGGAACCTCCATGGGGGCCGCAGTGGCAATCCAGGTCGCCGCGATCGATCATCGCGTTGTCGCGCTCGTCGCCGAGAGCGGTTTCGCTACACTACGTACCATCTTCGACGATTACCAGCGACGGATGATCAAGCTGCCCTGGCATTACCTCCGGAACATCGTCATCAAGCGGTCGGAGCATCTCGCGCACTTCAAGGCGAACGCCGTGTCGCCACTGGAAGCCGTGAAAGACGTTCGTGTTCCGATCTTCATTATCCACGGAACCGCTGACAACCTGATCAGGTACACGTATTCGGAAACGGTCTTTGCCAACGCGAATGAGCCAAAGGAGCTCTGGCTCATACAGGGGGCGCGGCACAACGACATTGCCGACGTGGGGGGGGTGGAATACTGGCGGCGGGTCCTGGAGTTCTTCGTCGATCGGGTTGCCGGTCAGAGCGGGAACCAGTAGCTGATCTTCAGCAGCAGCGCGTCATCGTGCGGAAGCGCAAACGTATCGCGCAGCCGCCGCTCAAATCCTGTCGCAGGATTGCCTGAATCGCCGAACCTCCCCTGCGTCCAGACCAGATACAGCGTGCTCCCCGGCAGGTACTCCCACCGGAGAAGAACGTTTGCGTTGAAGACCGCTTCATTGAAATTGGGACTAATGTACCCGGCAGACGAGGCAAAGTCATACGGGATCGCTCGTGGCCCATCGAATCGCCTGTAGTCCAGGTATGTGCCGCGGGCGAGCAGGATTTGCGAGAAGAACTGTAGCGAGAGCGTCCTCGAGAATGTGACAATCCCCCGGAGTTCCACGTCCACCTGATCAAGATCCCTGTCGCCGAACACGCTGAAGGGCGTTGCGCTTACCGCCGGATCGAACACGTTCCCCGCCGGGAATGCCCAGGCCTCTTCGCCCCGCGTTTGCGTCCATAACAGAGACGGGCTCAATTCAATCCATGACACCGGCCGGATGGTGAGCCCGAGCGATCCGCTCCATGACTGCTTCCGCCGTTCATCAAATGCATACGACAGCGTGAGTGTGGCAGAAATATTCCTGCGCTCGTCGGTTTTGACCTGCGTGCGGAAGGTGTGGCTGAGTGGCCGCCGGTAGAGGCCGATGATCCCCCGCTCTTCATCGTCGTAGGCGCGGAACGCAAGGTCGTAGACCAGCACCAGCCGCCAGAAATTCATGAACTCGCCGGTGAACGACAGGTCCGACAAAGCGTTCGTCAACACGCCGTCCCAGTTCCATCGCGCTTCCGGGACGGCCGAGATCGCATAGCGCCGGAAGAGACCGGTTCCGAAATTCTCCCGGTAGAGCAGCTGCGTGTATCCGCCGTAGTCATGCGGCTGGGCGAAGAAGCCCAGGTCGTTCAGATTGAAATAGCGCGTATAGAAATCAAACGATCCGGTGTACAGCCAGTGCTCCGCCGCAATGCGGGAGAACAGCACACGGCCCGCCCCGCCGTCGCGCCCCGACGAACCGTCGCGCAGAACCCGTTCCGTCGAAGAATGCGCCGCCGCACCGTACCCGTCGATCGTGTAGGTGCCGCCATCCAGCCGGATGTTCCAATCCAATCCGCCGGCGAATGCAGGGTTCATCGTTCTGCGTGATGCCAGCGTTCCGATCGCGCCGAGCCACGAGCCGCCGTCGAAATCCTGCTTCAGCCGTACGACATTGTACGAGGCCCGCGGCTCCGTAACGGTGCCGGTGCGCGCACCGGCAGAGTCAACGAGCACCGCCTTCTCCTCATCCGTCGCCGCGCTCAGCAGTCCCATGGAGAAGCCGGAATGGGATCGCCCGGATAACTTCACGGCCCCAAAGATTGTCGTCACCTGCGGATTTTCTTCGATGCTGCCGCCCGGCGGTTCGACGACGAACGGACTGCCGGAGGGACGTTTCCCGACGCGCCGCGAAAAGAAGACCGAGAGCGGCGTGTTATCCACGGCGGATCCGAACGTGAAGAGCTGGGCCCCTTCAACAAAGAAGGGCCGCTTCTCGGGGAACCGTGTTTCAAAGACCGTGAGATTGAGCACCGACTGATCCACTTCCACCTGTCCGAAGTCGGGATTGATCGTTGCATCGACGGTGAAATTCCTCTCGATGCCGTATTTCAGATCAACACCTCCCTGCCAGCTGTACGATGAATTCCATGGGCGCCCGGGATATGCCGTCTGGTACGATGCGGTGCCGGAGAGATACGGAAGGAGTTCCAGATGCAACGGCGGTGTAATGTCCTTGATCCCCTCCACGGTCCCCCAGCGGGAGATCTGCAGCATCTCGCGCCGCGGTACCATGACCCATTCGTCGGTTTCCTTCTTGCGGCTGATGTAGCGCCGGAAGTTGATCCCCCAGGTGTACACGCCTCTCGCCTGTTCCGCAAACCTGATCGCGTTGTAGGGAATTTCGAATTCCGCCGACCAGCCGTCGCGATACACTCGTGTCCGTACTGTCCAGACCGCGTCCCAGCTCAGATCGTAGAGCGCGCCGTCCTGTGAGAGCACGCCGTCGCTCTGCACCCCGGACACGTTCGTGACAAATACGAACGCCGTCTGCCGGTCAAAGTACGAGTCGATCATCACGCTGAACCTGTCCGCCTCCGAGCTACGGTCTCTGCGCGTGAGTTGGCGGACGATCTGTTCCGGATGAGCATCGTAACAGATGACCCCGACGTACAGGGCGCTGTTGTCGTAGAGGAGCCGCACCGATGTCAGTTCGGTCGGCAGGACCCCTTCGACAGGGTCAAACTGAGTGAAATCGAGGAGCGGCGGGGCGGTCGCCCACTGCGGGTCATCCACCAGCCCGTCAATAACGGGAGGCGAGAGCGTCCGGACCGCAATGGCTTTCTTCGGTGAGGGTTCCGCCACGCCGAGAAGGGGTGAGGAGATCAGGAGTATGACCAGCGTGAGCGAATTCCTCGCCATACGAGGATGCTATCCAGAGATGGGTAACACGTAGCACAGGCGGGGGACGAAATAACGCGCAATGTACTCTTTCCGTCGCAAAGAATCAACGGAAATCAGAGAGGATTCAACGAGAGCGAGAGAACATTCTCGATATGGTACGTGTGTGGGAACATGTCGACCGGCTGGACTTCCACGATTCGGTAGGCATACGATTCGCAGAGGATTTTCGCATCGCGGGCCTGCGTTGCCGGGTTGCAGCTGATGTAGACAATCCGGCGAGGACGCAATGCGAGCAGTTCGCGCACCACTTTTTCGTGCATGCCGGCACGAGGCGGGTCTACGATGACGACATCAGGGGACGGAATCGTTCCCCCTTGCGTGCGCGAACGGAGCAGAGTGTCTTTCAGATCTCCTTCCACAAACGTGCAATTCCCGACACCGTTCAGTTCTGCGTTGCGCCGGGCATCGGCGACAGCGCCCGCAACCGCTTCAATCCCGAACACGCTCCGTACATCGTCCGCGACATGCAGAGCGATGGTTCCTGTCCCCGAATACAGATCGTAGACAGTGTCTTCGGCGCGAAATTCCGCCATTCGCCGTGCCGTGTCGTACAGACGCTCCGTCCGTTCGGTGTTCGTCTGAAAAAAAGAATTCGCGGAGATTCTGTAGGTGCGATTTCCGATCCGATCCGTGATGGTCCCGCTGCCGAAATAGACCTTCTCAGTTTCTCCGACCGCCACCTGGGATCTCCGCTGAGTGATGTTGTTCACTATCGTGGTTGTTGACGGAAACCGGGCATGCAGATGCTCTGCCATTGGTCCCATGATGTCGGGTCGGTCATCCCGCGTCACCAGATTGATCATCCGCTCGCCGGTCCGTCGCGCTTCGCGGATCACAAGGTTCCGAAGATAGCCGCTCTGTGTCCGCGTGGAATAGACAGGTAGTGCGCGTTCGATGCAATACCGCCGTACTTCGTTCACAATTGCCGCACTTTCCTCTGACTGAAGATAGCACTCTTCAAGGTCGAGGATCCTGTCATACCGTTCCGCCACATGAAGTCCAAGCGCGAACGCGGCCGGTTGCCGTCCCTCCGGGTCCGTTCGCGCAGCCATCTCTTCTCTCGTGCGCCACCGCTCCCCGAACGAGAACTCCATCTTGTTCCGGTAGTGAAACGTGTCGGGTCCCCCGAGAGGGTGAGGGACCTCGATCCCGTTGAATCCTCCTATGCGCTCAAGTGCATCGGTGACCTGCTGACGCTTGAATTCCAGTTGAGCCGAATATGCCACATGTTGCCATCGGCAACCCCCGCAGGAACCAAAATACCGGCATCGCGGCTCCACACGCAGGGGTGATGGGCGCACCACTCGCTCGATCTCGGATTCTGCGAATGCCTTTTTCACTGCTGTCACGCAGACCGCCACCCGGTCACCCGGAACGCCGCCATGCACGAAGACGACGAGCCCTTCCACGCGTGCAACGCTTTTCCCTTCATACGCTGCGCGTTCGATCTCTACTTCGATGATGTCGCCCCGCTTCATCACGCCCCGTTCCCCGCCAGTCGCTCGAGCTCTTTGACGAGCTCGTTCCACCGGAAGTACCCATCGTTGAGGAATCCCGTCAGCTCCTGATACCGGGCGGTCGCGGTTCTTATTCGTCCCGCGTCTTTGTACAAATCCTCTTGGCCCATGAGCCGTTCCAATTCCGCCTTCTCCTTCTCGGCGGCTTCGAGCGACTGTTCCAGGGCCGCGATCTTCTCCTGCAATGGCTTGGTCAGCCGATAGCGGCGTTGTCGTTCCTCCGCCTCGGCCCGTTTGCGTTCCTTCGCACCCGTTGGGAGTTGATGTTTTCGAACCGGACGGTGTTCCAGGGCGGTCTCATCCGCACGGCGTCTCGCATCGATATAGTCACTGACATTCCCCAGATAGGTCGTGAGCCGGCCGTTCCGCACTTCGATCACCTTTGTCACAAGCGGGTCGAGGAAATCGCGGTCGTGCGACACGATGACGAAGCTCCCCTCATAGTCAGCGAGCGCCTCCCGCAGCACCCCCTTCGACCGCATGTCGAGGTGGTTTGTCGGCTCGTCAAGCACGATCAGGTTGGCTGGTTGCAGGAGCATTTTTGCCAGCGCCAGGCGGCTCTTTTCCCCGCCCGACAGGACGGCCACCTTCTTGAACACGTCGTCGCCGCGGAAGAGAAAACAGCCCAACAGCGTCCGGAGACGCTTCCGGATGTCGCCGGTGGCCGCCTCGTCCACTGTCCCGAGGACGTCCTTCCGGGGGTTCAGTTCTTCTGCTTGATGCTGCGCATAGTACGAGATCACGACGTTGTGTCCCGGCACTCTCATGCCTGCATCGACCGGCTCGACTCCCGCAATGATCCGCGCCAGCGTCGATTTTCCCGCCCCGTTCGCACCGACGAAGGCAACCCGGTCTCCGCGGTCGATGTCGAAATCGACCCCTTCGAACACCTTCAGCGGACCATAGCTCTTGCTGATCCCGCGTAGTTCCATCGCAGTGCGGCCCGAGGGAGGGGCGGGAGGAAACGAGAAATGGATCTCGCTCTCTTCATCTTCCAGCTCGATCAGTTCCAGCTTTTCGAGCTGCCTGATCCTGCTCTGCACCTGGCGCGCCTTCGTCGCCTTGTACCGGAAGCGCTCGATGAACTGTTCCGTCTGCTTGATCTGTTGTTGCTGGTTCTTGTACGCCGCGATGAGCTGTTCTTTCCTCTCCGCTTTCGCCACAACATATGCGCTGTAATTGCCTGTGTATTCCGTCAGCGCACCGAGGCTCAGCTCGTACGTCCGTGAGGTCATATTGTCGAGAAAACGCCGGTCGTGCGATACAATGATCACTGCCCCTTCATACGTCCTGAGATAGTCTTCCAGCCACTGCAACGAATCGAGATCAAGATGGTTCGTCGGCTCGTCCAGCAGGAGCAGGGAGGGTTGTCCGAGGAGAAGCTTGGCCAGCGCAATGCGCATCTGCCATCCGCCGCTGAACTCGTCGGTGAGGCGTTCGAAGTCAAGCTCCGAGAATCCGAGCCCCGTCAGGACTTTCTCGATGCCGGCTTTCATGTGGAAGGCGTCGGAGGCTTCCAGACGGTGCTGGAGTTCGCCATACACCTCGAGGAGTTCCCGGAACTCCTCCGATTCGTGGTCGATCGCCGCCATGCGCCGGTGGACTTCCTCAAGCCCCGACTGGGTTTCCAGCACGTCGGCAAATACCGATTCCGCTTCCGTATAGAGCGTGCGGCCGGCGGCGGACATTCCTTCCTGCGGGAGATATCCGACGCTGACATAGCGGGCACGGCTGATCTCGCCGCTGTCGGGCGATTGTTCGCCGACGAGGATTCGTAGAAGAGTGGACTTGCCGACGCCGTTGGAGCCGACCAGACCGATGCGGTCGTGCGGGCCGATGCGGAAGGAGACCTCTCGGAACAGGTACCTTCCGCCAAACTGGAGGGAGATCGCTACTGCGGAAATCACTTCAGGTAATACTTGAGCGGGTTGGGCTCAATGTGGCACTCCTCCGCAACGCGGATGGGAGCAATGAGCCGCTCGTCACGGAGGCGATAGAGGCGCGGCACGAGCCGGTCGCGAAGCTCGATCGGCGTGAGGGGATTGATGTAGATGCTGGTCCCCCCCTCAAACCCGGCCGGGACATTGATGCGCCATTTGATCAGGACGTGCCAGGGCATCTTGTACACCGCATCGACCGGCGTGTAATACCACTCCTCGTTGCACGAGATCTGGCCCCCCATCGCCGCATGGACTGCGTGGACCAGGTCGCTCATGCCCCGGATCTCCTGCTCTGAGTGCTCGTACGGGCGCCCGGCAACGGACCGCGAGTAGACCTCGATGGTTGGTGACCGGTGGCCGATTCCCGCGAACGCGATCGCATGATCGTTTTCCGCGAAGATCAGGTTGTGGTGGGCGGCAAAGTTCGCGCCGAATTCGTTGAAGACGTTTGGGTCTTCGCGCAGCATGCGGGTCTGGTGCTCAATGGAAGATCCCCACTCATCGAGCGCAACGACCTGTTTGTGCAGGTGGTCAAGTGAGGCGCCGGCGGCCCGGAGCCAGTTCTGGAAGACGCTGATGTACCGGACATACCGGTTGGTCTGCGTGATGTCCATCATCGCGTCCACGGTGAACTTGAAATAGCGGAAGTGCTCTTCCAGCGACATGTCGCCCGACGAGAACAGGTCCATTTCCGTCGACGCCTTATCGCGAAAGTGTCTCCGGGCGATGATCAGCTCGTGTCCGCCGCCGAAGAATGCGTCGGCAATGGCGAACTTCTCCGCCATCGGCAGCCGTTCGATCTGCTCTTCAGTCTTTCCTTCCTGCCGGAGCTTGTAGTGCACGATTTCCGTGATGTGTTTCAGCCCGGCGGGGTTGGCAAGGTATTCTTCTTTCCATTTCTGCCTCCCGGAGGTCATCTTGTACGCATAGTTCTTTCGCCAGTAGTCCAGCGTCACAATCTCGAACATGTTCCCGACCCGGCGGAATTCGGCAACGCTCTCATGGTACTTGTCCGGCGGGAGAGTGTCGATCCGATCCCACTGGTCGCTGCGCCTGACCAGACGGGACTTCTCCGGGGGGGTTTCGAAGTACCTGGGGGGACAGAAACTGCAGTAGTCTTCAGGCATGTGGAGTTCGAGCGGCTTCATTTCTGGTACCGCCTCGTTCGTGATGGGCCTGCTCTTCCGCCCCGCCACAGCCCAGACCTCCGTGCCGGTGAACGGGTTCACCTGCTTCACTGTACCGTCCGGCATGATGGTGTAGAATCGTGTCGCTGACATAGCAATCAGGTGATATGCACGATGAGCATCGGTTTGCTACGGTTTCGCAGTGGCGGCAGCCAGGAGCGCATCTACTCTCGCCGTGCTCTCGGCCTCGGCATAGAACCGGATGAGCGGCTCGGTCCCTGACGCTCGGACGAGCAGCCACCCACCATCGACGAAGAACTTGAACCCGTCCGTGTCCTTGCGGCCAGTTACCGGAGACCCGCCGATCTCGCGCACCCCGCGCTTGAACCGGCGGATCACGCGTTCCTTCTCGGCTTCCGTGCAGTGCATGTCCACGCGCTTGAATTCGTGCTGCCCGAATTCATCCATCAGCTCCCGGACGAGCCCGCCGAGCGACTTCCGCCGTACTGCCATCATCTCGCACAGCAGGAGGCCGAGGAAGATGCCGTCGCGCTCCGGCAGGTGTCCCTTCACTCCCAGTCCTCCACTCTCCTCCCCGCCAATCAGCACGTCGCGCTCCGTCATTTCCCGGCAGATATATTTGAAGCCGACCGGCGTCTCCCGCAGGGTCAGACCGTACTTTGCACATTGCTTGTCGACCATCCCTGTCACCGAAAACGACTTGACGACGTCTCCCGTCATCTTCTTTTCTTCCACCAGGTATTTCAGCAGCAGCGAGAAGATGCGGTGTGAGTCGACAAAATTTCCCTCCTCATCAACCGCCCCGATCCGGTCTGCGTCGCCGTCCGTTGCTATCCCGATGTCAAACCGCTCCTCCCGCACACGATGCATGAGGCCGGCAAGGTTCTGGGCCAGCGGCTCGGGGTTGGTGCCCCCGAACGATGGGTTGTAGGTCTCACGCATCTGCACGACGCCGGGGAGCACATGTTCCATCACCCCCTGTCCCGCACCGTGCATCACGTCGTACAGGATGCGAATGCCCGATCGTTTAATGAGGCCGAGATCGATCTTCCGTGCAATGTCGTCCAGGTAGCGCTGCCGCATGCTCATGGGGACGACGGCACCCCTCGCCAGGAGCTGTGCCAGCGCCTTTTTTCCCGGCGGGATCTTCCGCAGTTTCATAACGGACGCCAGCTCTTTTTCAACCTTCGCAATGATCTCGGGGTGCGCCGGGCCGCCGAAATCCCCCTTGATCTTGAACCCGTTGTACCGCGGCGGGTTGTGGCTGGCGGTGATCACCACCCCGCCCGCAGCGTTCTCCAGCGTAGTCAGCAACGACACCATGGGAGTTGTGACGATGCTGTCGGCCAGCCGGACGCGGACGCCTGCATTCGCGATCACCTCGGCGGACTTCTCGGCAAACTCCTTCGACATGAACCGTGCATCGTATCCGATCACGACGCCGTTCCGCGCTTTCTTATGCTTCTTGAAATACCGGGCCGTCGCAAGCGCCACCCTTTCCAGGTTCGCGTAGGTGAAGTCGTCGGCAATCACCGCCCGCCAGCCGTCCGTGCCAAATTTGATCGTCTGCCCCATGGTGGTTCCGTGGTCCTTCGCTGATTCGCCAGTGTATCAGTGTCGTGCAAACGCCCTGAGCCCGGGGTACTCTGCGACATCGCCCAGCGACTCCTCGATCCGCAGGAGCTGGTTGTACTTCGCGATGCGGTCCGTGCGGCTCGCTGACCCCGTCTTGATCTGCCCGACGTTCGTCGCCACGGCAATGTCTGCGATCGTGGCATCCTCGGTCTCACCCGACCTGTGGCTGATGACGCTCGTGTACCCCGCTCGCTTGGCCATCTCGATGGCGTTAAGCGTCTCCGTCAGCGTGCCGATCTGATTGACTTTGACGAGGATCGAGTTCGCCACGCCGCTGACGATCCCTTTCTGGAGGAACTCCGTGTTCGTCACAAAGAGGTCATCTCCCACGAGCTGGATCTTCGCGCCGAGTGCATCGGTCATCAGTTTCCATCCGGTCCAGTCGTTTTCCGCCATGCCGTCTTCGATCGAAATGATGGGATAGCGGGCGACCCACTGCTCGTAGAACTTCACCATCTGCTCGGGCGTTTTTGCCGACTTGTCCGACTTGCTGAACACGTACTTGCCATCCTCGAAGAACTCGCTCGACGCCGGGTCAAGCGCCAGATAGACGTCGCTCCCCGGGGTGTAACCGGCCTTGCCAATTGCTTCAAGGATTACCTCGACCGCCTCCTCATTGGACTTCAGGCTCGGCGCGAAGCCTCCTTCATCGCCCACCGCCGTGTTGTATCCTTTCTTGCTCAGCACCGATTTGAGGGCATGGAACACCTCTGTTCCCATGCGCAGTGCCTCGGTGAAGCTGGGCGCTGAAGCGGGGACGATCATAAACTCCTGAATGTCCACATTATTGTCGGCGTGTTTCCCTCCGTTGAGGATGTTCATCATCGGGACCGGCAGGATCTTGGCATTGGTCCCTCCGATATACCGGTAGAGCGGGAGTTTTAACGATTGCGCGGCGGCTTTCGCCGTGGCAAGAGAGACGCCGAGGATGGCATTCGCCCCGAGCTTCGACTTGGTGGGCGTCCCGTCGAGATGGATCATGACGCTGTCAATGTCGGCCTGCTGAAGGGCATCGTATCCCGTCAGCTCTTCCGCGATGGCGCTGTTGACATGCTCAACAGCGTTCTGCACTCCCTTGCCGCCGTACCGCGAGGCATCGCCGTCGCGCAGTTCCACCGCTTCATGCTCTCCTGTTGAGGCGCCGCTCGGGACCGCAGCGCGTCCCATGACGCCGTTTTCGAGCGTGACATCGACTTCGATCGTGGGGTTCCCGCGGGAATCGAGGATTTCGCGGGCAACAATGTCGGATATGAACGTATTCATTACCTTCTCCATGGTCTGGCCAAAAGCACTCAGAGCAGTAAGTACGCGAAAACGCGAGAGAAAATCAACGCGCGAGGGCTTGTGCAACCGCGGCGACGACGTCGGGAACCGTGAGGAGTTTCATGCATTCCATGTATCCCTCCCCTTCGCGATTGCAGACATCGAGATGACAGGGATGGCACGGCACGTCTTTGCGCAGGGCGCGATGTCGTGCCGCAGCTCCGTATGGAAACCAGATGTCCTCTTCCCCCGGACCGAAGATGCCTATCGTCGGCACGCCGAGAGCCGCAGCGATATGCATCGGTGCGGCATCGTTCGAGACCACGATGCGGCAATGTGAAAGGACGGCGGCAAGCTGTCGCAACGGAAGCACCGGGAGCGCCTTCACCGATGAGACGGCATGGCGAAGCACCGCTGCCGTCGTCCCGCCGTCAGCAGGTCCGCCTGTCACGATCACCTGCACGCCGAGCCGCGCGGCAATCTGGTCGGCGAGTTCGGCAAACCGCTCGGGGAGCCATCGTTTAGCCGGCCACGTTGCGCCCGGGTGGAGTGCTACGATCGGACGGGTGAGATCCAGCGGACGACTCTCGTATTCGAGCCATTGCAGATAGATCCTCGCCTCACGCCGTTCGTCGTCCGTCAGTACCAGCTCGGTGCGCGAAGCAACCGGCGGTATTCCCGCCGCGGCGATGTACTGGTTGTGAAAGGCAATGGCGGTCTTCGGCATTCCATCGTCGGCTACGCGGATGGTGTACAACCGCCCCCGTCCGCGCCGTGCGGGGCCGACGCGCACCCGTGCGCCGCTCAGCCAGGTCAGCAGCGCACTTCGCGGGTTGCCGAAGAGATCGATGGCCAGATCGAACCGGCTCCTCCGCAGGTGCAGCGCCACGCGGGTCTGCTCGATGATCGCCGGTCTGGAGAAGTCGAACGCGATGATCTCGTTCAGGCAGGGGTGGTGTTCAAGGAGAGCAACGGCGTTCTTGTCGCCGAGGTAGGCAATCCAGGCATCGGGATACGCCGTCCGCACGCTCCTGATCACCGGCGTGGTGAGCACGACGTCGCCAATGAACTTCATCCGGGTCAGCAGAATGCGCCGGTATGCCGGCGCGGGATCACCTGGCATGGGCCTGCATCCATTCACACCTGTCGATCCAGGTGTTGATGCGTTCCTCAGCCGCGTCGCTGTACTCCGCGTCGAGCGAGGTCCAGAAGCAGGTCCGGGCTTCGTCGTACCGTCCGAGTCGATAGAGCGATTCGCCGAGATACCGCTGTCGGAGGGCATCCAGCGCACGATCCGCATTCAGGAGGTCGACGCGCTTGAGGACATTGACGGCCCGCGCATCGTTGCCGAGTCGCATCAACATCCTCCCTTTGAGATAGAGGAGCCACGGGATCTCCCCCCGCGCCTCGAGCACCGAATCGATCGCAACAGCGCGCACGCTGTCGGGAGCATCCGACAGGAAGAGGGGGAGAAAGGGAGATCCTTCACGCTCGTCGTGAAGCGCAAGAAGCCTGATCCCCGCTGCTTCGGTCAATGGGTCGGAGAGATCCGCATGATAGATCCGCTCATACAGCGCGGCCGCCCTCGCTTGTTCTCCTTCCGCCCAGCAGGCGTCTCCCATGGCGATAAAGAGCGGAAGGAAGCGCGCCGGATGCTCGTCGGGGCCGACGATGGTGTCGAGCGCGCCGGTCAGGACCCTGTACCGTCCGCGGCGGAGCGCGCTCGTCAGCCGGCCCGACAGTGCCTCATAGCTGTGACCTTCGCTGTAGATGTCGGCAAAGAGCGATTCCGCCGCCGGATAGTTTCGCCGTACGAGCGCCACGCGGGCATCAACAGTCCTCCGCGCCAGCACGCGCGGGCAGATCTTGCCGAAGATCGGCGGACGGCGGAAGAGCGCATCCACGCAGTCACGGTCCTCCTCCTCCACCGTGTACCGGTCAAGATACGCATGCCATTCAGCGATGAGCTGATCGAGCGTCCTGCCATACACGCCGGCGTAATTTGTCGTGCGGTAGATGAGCGTCATCTTCCTCATGCCATACCGGTCGATAAGATATTTGCAGAAAGAGCCCGCGAGCACATAACTGACGGAGGAGTGCTGCGAGGCAAAGCCCCAGAAACTCATCAGTCCCTTGATGTCGGGTGCAACTCCGTATGCCCGCATGGCAGCCGCATATTCGTGCAGCGTCCTAGTCCCCCACTCCCCTCCCAACGCCATCGCCAGCCCTTCCACGAGTCCTGTGCTCAGGCTTGCCCTGATCACCGGAAGGCCGAACGGCGCAGCAGCCGCATGCACCAGTTCGTGGCGCAACGATCCTTCGAGCGACTGCTGTGCAAGATGAATCTCACCGTTCCACGGCTTAGTAATATCCGTGTTCCCTGCACCGATGAAGCGGCGTTTCGATTCGACGGACGGATAGATGTAGGATGAGAGCCGAATGGTGGGGGGAAGGGCAAATGCCTCCAGGATCTGGTGGAGCTCAAACTCGTGTTCCTTGCCCACGCGCCGGATCTCGTCCTCCGACATGGAGGAGGGAGCGTAGTATATGACGAAGTGCTCGGTTCGCAGTTCGCTGCCGAGGGATTCCCGGATATATCCTGCCGTTGATTCGAACCCGAGCTCGCATCGGAGCATGGTAAATGCTGCGAGGGCAACCATGATCCCGGCCGTCCGGATCCTCCGGCCCGGGGCCACCAGGCCCCCCACGAGCCGGATCCCTTTCACCACGGCGGAATCGCGCGGCGACGAATCCTCAAGGATGATCATGCCCAGCCAGACGCAGGCCGCTGCAAGGAGAAGGGTGAGAAGCCGAAACAGGACGAGCGTGCCGGTCAGCGGGAGGATCTCGTCGTACGTCAGTCCTGGAAAATACCCATAGAGAAAATTGTAGGAAAAGATCGCCGGAGTGACGTACCCAAGGACTATGCTGTATCCGACCAATATTGCACAGTACACGAAGAACATGAGGCGCGGGTGCCGGTAATGCACCGCGCAGAGGAAGCCCAGCGCCGTCCCGAAGAGAACGCTCACAAAGGGGAGAAGGAAAAAGAACGCCGCGCCTTCACCCCAGGAACAGTTGCGGATGAAGAAAGCATTCGCGCTGATGATCACAAGCGGAATCAGCAGGAGGACGATATTCCCGATGGCGGCCGTGCCAAGCGCACGGCGGACGGCAGCCGGTACTTCCGCGTCATCAGGATAAGAAGCGTGGTACACCCCACCAATGATGCGGATCGTGGTCACGCCGGCGATGCACGATCCCACAAGGGCGATCAGCGCGGAGAATTCGTAGCCGAGGTAATTCAGAAGGGGGATTCGGGTGCATGCGATCGCAACGACCGCATAGACGATGCCGGCCGCTCTCAGCGGGTGGGCTGACACCCGCCTCGTGGACAGGCGGGGCGATGGAGGGCTCGCCTCCCCCTGCTGGTCATCCGCCACGTCAGAACTCCTCCCCCGCCACGCGCTGGATGTCGGCCCCCAGCCCCTGCAGCTTCTTCTCGATCGCCTCGTACCCGCGGTCGATATGGTAGACACGCAGCACTTCCGTTGTGCCGGATGCCACAAGTCCTGCCAGAATAAGGGACGCCGAGGCGCGGAGGTCGGTAGACATCACCTTTGCTCCTGTGAGCCGCTGCACCCCGCGCACGATTGCGGCGTTCTCTTTCAGCTCGATATCGGCCCCGAGCCGCAGAAGTTCAGGAATATGCTTGAACCGATCGAAATAGATCGAGTCCGTCACGATGGAGGTCCCCGATGCGATCGACATGAGCGCAGTCCATTGGGCCTGCATGTCGGTGGGGAAGCCGGGGTAGATGGTTGCTGTAACGTCGACGGGGCGGACGGTTTCGGGAGCGGTGATCGTTATGGTGTCGTTCCCCGGCACGATCGTGCATCCCGCATCTTCCAGTTTAGCAAGCACTGCCGAGCAATGCTCCGGTCTTACGTTGGTCAGCGTGACTTCGCCGCCGGTCATTGCGGCCGCGACCAGGAACGTCTCCGCTTCGATCCTATCGGGAATTGTCCGCGCCTGCGCCGGCCGGACCGACTCCACCCCTTCAATCTCGAGGCGGTTGGAACCGATACCTGCGATCTTTGCCCCCATCTGGTTCAGGAATTCGGCGAGCGCGGTAATCTCCGGCTCAATGGCGGCGTTCTCGATCACCGTGGTGCCGCGGGCCAGGACCGCGGCCATCATCACGTTCCCGGTTGCGCCGACGCTTGAAACGTCAAAATGAATGCGGGCGCCGGAAAGCCGCTTGGCTCTGGCAATGATGTACCCCCCTTCCATCTCGATCTCCGCTCCAAGCTTCCGCATCCCTTCAATATGGAGGTTAATGGGGCGGGGACCCCAGGCGCACCCGCCGGGGAGGGAGACTTTTGCCTCTCCGTACCGTGCAAGCAACGGTCCGAGCACGTAGACCGAGGCACGCATCTTCTTGACGTGCTCGTACGGGGCCTCGTGCCCGGTCACTTTCCGGGTATCGAGCGCCAGCACGTTGTTCTTGAACTCGATGGCAACCCCCATGGTCTTAAGGAGGGCGGACATGGTGGTAACATCTCGGAGGGCCGGCGTATTACGAAGGCGGGTCACGCCGGAGGCAAGCAGCGCGGCGGGCATAAGGGCCAGCGACGCATTCTTGGCACCGCTGATGGCCACCGTCCCGTTGAGCCGCTCTCCGCCGTGAATGATGAATTTATCCACGCATGGATCCTGATTGATAAGACCTTAATCTCCGTAAATGCCCCTCGAAAATCAATTGCAGTTCCCGGATTTGAAAATGCGAAGCGTTGCAGATTCTCACCAAATGGAAAACACATTGCTCACTTCGCTGTGGGATTTCCACGCGCGGCCAATAAATTCTGTCAGTCTCCACCTCTCAGTCAAGGTGACCAATCTGCTCCTCTTTGGCATGTTTCTTGACCACCCCCGGACATCCAACAACAGAGCAGAGGAAGGGTATGCAGCTGACGATGACAGGCGAGTATGCGGTTCGGGCCATGGTGTACCTTGCAGCCCTGCCGTCGGGGACGATTGCGCAGATCCAGGAGGTCGCTCGCGAATGGGACATTCCGGAGATGTTTCTGCGCAAGATCATTCCCCGGCTTGCGGGGGCGGGACTGCTCCTGTCGCAGCGCGGCGCCGGCGGCGGAATCGCGCTCGCACGAATGCCGGAACAGGTCACGATGCTCGACGTCATTGAGGCCGTCGAAGGCCCCATGTACCTGAACCGATGTCTCATGAGCTCGTGGCACTGTTCGAGGACCGACTGGTGTCCGGTGCATGAGATCTGGTGTACCGCCCAGGAGGAGCTCAACAAGGTGCTCACCGCCCGCTCTCTGGCGGACATTGCAGCCGCAGCCGCGCGCCGTCATGCCCGACACACTGACGCGCACGAACGGCAGAAGCAATTCGCGTGACGTCCAATTCCACATCTTCAAAGGAGCAATCTGTATGGATGCTGTACTGCTTGCCCGGCTGCAGTTCGCACTGACGGTCGGGTTTCACTTCCTCTTCCCACCCATCACCATAGGCCTGGCCTGGCTTCTTGTGGTGGTTGAAACGCTCGGCTGGCGCAAGAAGGATGAAGCGTATGTACGGATCGGAAAGTTCTTTGGAAAGATCCTGGGCCTGACCTTCGCTCTGGGCGTCGCCACGGGAATCGTCATGGAATTCCAGTTCGGAATGAACTGGGAAAAGTATTCACGGTTCGTCGGCGACATCTTCGGCGCGCCCCTTGCTGCAGAAGGGGTGTTCGCCTTCTTTCTCGAATCGGGATTCCTCGGCCTCTACCTGTTCGGCCGGGGCCGCGTCTCCCGCGGGGTCCACTGGTTCTCCTCCCTGATGGTTGCCGTGGGCGCGACTATTTCCGCCTTCTGGATCATCGTGGCAAATTCATGGCAGCAAACGCCGGCTGGCTATGAAATCCGCAATGGACGCGCCGAGCTCACAAGCTTTGCGGACGCCGTGTTCAACCCCTCCACGTTAGTCCGGTATTTTCACACGGTGGATGCGGCGTTGGTTACCGGCGCGTTCTTCATGGCGGGCATCGCCGCATTCCTGATCCTCCGGGGGAAGGAATTCGAGCTTGCAAAGAAAGCCTTGCGGCTCGGCGTCATCGTGGGGCTCGTCGCGTCGATTCTGCAGGTTGTCCCTTTCGGCCATGAGCACGCGCGTCAGGTTGCTCGGACACAGCCGGAGAAGTTCGCCGCCATCGAGGGACTGTATACGAGCCAGACGGGCGCCCCGATCGTGTTGTTTGCCTATCCGATGACCAAACCGCCCGAACTCAAGGCAACCCTTGAAATTCCGGGAGTGCTGAGCTGGCTCGCCTTCGGCGATCCGAATGCACCCATCCAGGGCATTAATGAATTTCCCCCCTACGACATCCCTCCCCTCTGGCTTACGTTCGTATCGTTTCACAACATGGTGGTTCTGGGGGTCTATTTCATCATCATTATGAAAATCGCCGCGTGGAAGCTTTTCAGAGGCACAATCTGGTCCAGTCCGAAACTTCTGAAACTTCTGGTCTGGTCTATCCCTCTGCCGCTCATTGCCTGCCAGCTTGGCTGGATTGCCGCGGAGGTCGGTCGCCAGCCATGGATCGTGTATCATTTGCTGCGTACCAGCGATGCGGTGTCGGTCACGGTCTCTGCAGGCGAAATCCTCACATCGATCATTCTCTTCGGTCTTGTCTACCTGTTCCTTGGCTCGCTCTATGTGTACCTGCTGGTCAGGAAGCTGAAGCAGGGACCTGAGCCGGCTCACGCAAAGGAGGTGTTCGCATGATGGATCTGAACTCGATCTGGTTCCTCCTCATCGGGGTCCTGCTGACCGGGTATGCGATTCTGGACGGTTTCGATCTTGGCGTCGGAGCACTCCATCTGTTCACTCGCGGCGAGGCCGATCGGCGGACGCTGATCAATGCCATTGCCCCCGTCTGGGATGGCAACGAAGTATGGCTCCTCACCGGCGGCGGCGCGCTCTTTGCCGCCTTTCCTGCGGTGTATGCCACGGTGTTCAGCGGGTTTTATCTGGCACTGGTTCTGCTCCTGCTCGCCCTGATCTTTCGTGCCGTCGCCATGGAATTCCGGGGGAAAGTCGACTCGCCCGGTTGGCGCACCTTCTGGGATTGGTCCTTCGGCCTGGGGAGCGCGCTCCCCGCGCTGCTTCTCGGCGTTGCTTTCGGTAACATTCTTCGCGGCATCCCGATCGATGCAGCCGGGACATTCACCGGCTCGTTCTTTGGACTCCTGAATCCCTACGCTGTCCTCATCGGCCTCCTGAGCCTGACGCTATTCAGCATGCACGGTGCCACGTATCTTACCGTGAAGACGGATGGCGATTTGCGGAAGCAAATGACCGGCTACGCGAGCCGGCTCTGGATGGCGTTCATTCTTCTCTACATCATTGCGACCGCCTATTCACTCCTCGAGGCCCCATTTCTCTTCCGCGACCTGCTGGGAAATCCGATCTTCTGGGTGTTCTTCATCCTGTTCCTTGCGGCGGGCCTGCTCCATCCTGTCGCGCTCAAGGGGGAGAAATTCTTCCGCGCATTCCTACTCTCCTGTATTATGGTCGCAGGGACGATCGGGTTGAGCGCAGTCAGTCTCTTCCCGCTCCTTGTCCCGTCGATCACCGACCTTGCGTATAGTCTTACGATCTACAACGCCTCGTCCACGCAGGGGACACTCTCTGTCATGCTGATCATTGCGCTGATCGGCATGCCGTTCGTGATCGCCTATACCTGGTTCATCTACCGGGCGTTCAAGGGGAAAGTCATTCTGGGACCGGATAGCTATTGAGTTGACGGCACATTCCGCACATCAGGCCCCGCACATCTGTAGGCACGGCGGGGCCCGTGCGGCTCATCCGCGTTGTCGACAGAATCTTGATTCTCCGCCCGTCCCGGAGTATATTGCTCCATGGCTGCGCGCCGCGCTCTTCTCCTCCCGCTTGTACTCTCTCTGATCTCGTTCAGCCGCGGATGGGCTCAGGTTTCGGTCGTTGACGACATCCAGCGCACGATCGCTCTTCGCTCTCCCGCAAGCCGCATCGTGTCGCTTGCTCCCAGCATCACCGAATCGCTATTTGCCATCGGCGCCGGCGACCGGGTGGTGGGGGTCACTGACTATTGCGATTTCCCTGCTGAGGCCCGGCGCAAACCTCGCGTCGGCGGCATGATCAATCCGAACATCGAGGCCGTCGCGGGGCTGAAGCCCGACCTGATCGTTATGAGCATGGAGGGAAACGTGCGCGACGACTACCGTCGGCTGGCCGGCCTCGGTTTTCCCGTCTTCGTCACCAACCCGCGAACGCTCGAGGGGATCTACCGTTCACTGACACAGCTCGGCACGCTGACCGGCTGCGCCGACAGTGCGGTAAAAGTTGTCGACAGACTCCGTGCGCGAGAACGGGACCTTCGCGCAACTGCAGGCCGGGGGGGCGTCCGCACGCTCCTTGTCGTCTCTCTGCAGCCATTGATCGTCGCGGGGCGTAACACGTTCATTCATGAGCTGCTCGAAGCAGCCGGGGGCGTGAACCTTGCTGCATATGCCCGCGGGAACTACCCGACCTACAGCCGCGAAACGGTCATCGCAAACAATCCTGACGTCATCCTGATCACTTCTGACGCCATTTCGGACGTGTACCGCCTCCCCGCGATGTTTCCGGAGTGGAAGATCGTCTCGGCACTCAGACACAAGCGGGTCTACCGGGTGGATTCCAACCTCGTCACCCGTCCGGGCCCGCGCGCCCTGGACGCCCTCGCATCACTAGTCCATCTCCTGCACGAACAACGATGAAGAAGAAAACGAAGTCTCATCCCCACAAGAAGTACTTTCTGGCCGTCGCCGGCAACATCGGCTCAGGAAAATCTTCCCTTACCAACCTGCTGAGCAAGCATTTTGGCTGGACCCCCTACTTCGAATCGGTGGAGGACAATCCCTACCTGAGCGATTTCTACGCCGACATGAAGCGGTGGTCGTTCAACCTTCAGGTCTATTTCCTGTCAAACCGTTTCCGCAGCCACAAGACCATCAGCGAGGGCCCCTCGTCGGTTATCCTGGACCGCGTGATTTACGAAGATGCCGAGATCTTCGCCAGAAACCTCTATGAGATCGGGAACATGGAGGAGCGGGACTACGAGAATTACGTCGCACTCTACGAGGTCATGACGGAGTACTTACGTCCTCCCGATCTGCTGATCTATCTCCGCGCGAACGTGGACACCCTGCTCCGCCAGATCTCACTGCGCGGGCGGGACTTTGAGCAGTCGATCCGGCGGGAATATCTCGAGCAGCTCAATCGCCATTACGAAGCCTGGATTCAGCGCTACGACAAGGGGAAGGCGCTCATTGTGGAGTCGGACACGCTCGACTTCGTGAATAAGCCGGAGGACCTGTCGGAAGTGGTAAAGAGGGTGGAGAGGGCGATAAAGAAGAGATGAGAAAAGAGAGGAGAGAGTGAAGAGTGATGAGTTGTCAGTTGAGAGTTTGAAAAGAAGATGAGAGAGTAGAGAGAAGAGAGCAGAGAGAGGTGCAGTTATGGAGAATTCACGGCCCGGCGCGAGTGCAGAGCGACAGTGCCTCACGCCGGGCTTCGAATTTTCCGATCGGGCTATTTACTATTAGGACATTTGTCCGGTTACTTTTTTCTCTTGTTTTCAGCCTTACGGCTCTTGTATCTTTGCCTCCCTGGTTGTCGCTTAGGGACTGTGACGCGCAGCTCCGGATGGAAGTCCTTG
>JBFLYO010000002.1:0-166091 GCA_040756745.1 Bacteroidota bacterium | reverse complement strand
GTGCCGTTCGTATCGACGTGGAACGTGAACCGGCGCTTGAAGAGGACCGAGTCGCCGTTCCGCGCGTCGCGCTGTTCCATGATCACGCGGAACCCGTCCCACTGGTCGAAGCTCGGGACGGCAGTGACCGACTTGTCGCTCACATCGAACCCCAGGTAGAGGGTATCGTTCTTGAAGAAATACTTCACATCAGCGGTATTCGGGTCGATGACAGTGCCCTGGGTGCCGCCGACCGACGGCTGGAACTGACCGCTCCGGTATTTTGCGGTGTTCGCGTACGCATTCCGGACCGCCGCGTCGCCGTACTTGATCCTGATGCTCGGCGCATGTCTCCAGACGGTCTCCGTCAATCGCCCGTCAATCACGGGATTCGCGAAGGATGCCCCATTCGGAACGATGTAATCGGGAGCAATTGCTGGGACGGCTCCGGACGACGTCGTCACGTCGGAGCGGACGAAGATCCGGATGTGGTTAAACGCGCTCGCATTTCCCCAGGGGCTCTGGAACCAGGTGCGGTTCCCGGAGAAATTGTTGGTGTCGACCGGCCACCGGTAATCGGCGTCGTAGATCTGAATCCCCCACATGACGATGTCGCCGGCGGGCTGGGTAATGTCATAGCCGAACGCTTTGGTGTTGAATTTGAATTCCGTCGTCCAGCTGGTATCCGGCGTCGTGTCGCTGTTGGTCGTGCCACGGACCGTCGTCGCCGCATCCCAGAAGTACTTCAGCGAATCGGAGCGCGGATACTGGTATTGCACGGCAAAGTCCCCAAGAAAGGCAGGCAGGGCGCCGACAGCCGCTGTGTTTGTGTCCGCCCAGGTCTCGCTTTCCCATGCGTAGAAGATCTCGTTGGCCTGATTCATGCGGTTCCTGTACGGATTGCCCAGGTAGCCCGTTGCCCCTTTGTAACGGAGGTTTGATAGGAACCCGTCAAACTGGTTGAACGAGCCTGCACCGATGGAATTGTCCTTGCAAATGATCGCGACGTAAAGGTTTGTATCCTTCGCGATGAACTTCACCCACGCATCGGTGGGGTCGAGTTTCGCCCGCGAGCCGTTCTCCCAGTACCATCCGCTCCCCGGGATGCCGTTGTCGACACCCATTTGCACGTGGATGGACTCGGCGGTCGCCCACGCAGCTTCATTGAGCAGACCGTCCAGCGTGATCGGCGCCGTCGTCGTCCGCGCCCACACCGCGTCCAGGCGGGTCGGTCCCTGGCTGAACGCCACGGCAGACACACACAGGATGCCGATCACCATCATGAGAACAATCTTCTTCATGACGACTCTCTCCTTGGTTTGGTGGATTAGTGATTGCTACTGCACGCGATCCGAATCTTGTAGCCCCCTGCCGGTCATCACCTCCCTTCAGGTACTATGGATTGACGTTGGTGATTTGTGAGTGATGAAATATTGCAGCCGCATGATTCGCGCAGGACGAGCGAGGTGGGAAAGACAATCTGCTGCTTCTTGTGCGCGTTCTTATTCCTGACGGCGTGCAGCGCCGTCTCGATGGCCTTGACGCCGAGGTTGTGTATGCCGACCTGCACTGACGTCAGCGCAGGCGTCAGATAGGACGCGATGGGGACGTCGTCGAAGCCCGCGATGGCCACCTCCCGCGGGACCTGCACTTCCGCATCGCGCAAAGCGCTCAGCGCGCCGATCGCCATCGAATCGTTGCACGCGAAGATGGCCGTCGGGCGGGGAGTGAGCGCGAGCAGTCGCTGTGCCGCCTCGTAGCCCGAGGCCTCGCTGAAGTTGCCGGGAACCTGATAGCGGTCGTCGGGTGTGATTCCCGCATCACGAACCGCATCGGCCCACCCACGCAGCCGCTCCCTGGCGTCGAAGTTCCCCTCCGTCCCCTTGATAATGGCGAGGCTGGCGTGCCCGTGGGAAAGGAGGTGTTCTGTCATGGCATGCGCGCCCCCGTAGTTGTCGATATTGAGCGAGTCAAACCCGCTCGACTCCACATAGCAGTTCAGCAGGACCACGGGAAGCGACTGAGGGAGATTCTCATTGAGCGTCTCGGCGTCGATGTGGGGAGACATGATGACGAGGCCGTCGACGCGCCCGCGCATCATGGTCAGTGCCGCACGGATCTCTTCCCTGTTGTTGTGGGAACTCGACACCACAAGATGATAATGCGCCTGCTGCGCAGTCTGGTCGCTGCCGCGCAGAACCTCGGAGAAGAACTCTCCGAACAGATCGGGCAACAGTAGGCCGATCGCATCGGTGCGCCGCGTGCTGAGTCCGCGCCCCAGCGCGTTCGGAACATACTTGAGACGACGCGCGACAAGCCGGACCTTCCGCTCGGTCTCGGCATCGACCGGGCCAACATTGTTGAAGACCCGCGACACGGTTGCGGTCGAGACGCCCGCCTCGCGCGCGACATCCTTGATCGTAGTCATGACGTTGGTGGTGCCGCCGTCAGGGACGAGGAGTCTGAATCTGCGATGCTACGAAATTGCGCTCAGGGATTATTCGGAGCAAACACGCCTGGAATTGCTCAGGGAAGTTGCCAGGCAGAGATGGGTAACGAGATGTAACCGTTTACATAGAGATCGAAAAAAAATATTGCCACTGTAAACGATTACATTCGAGTATAGCAAACTCCAAACCGATTGTCAAGTGAAATCTTCGATTTGTTCTATTAGTGGAATAGAAAACGCCGGATGTCCGGAAGTTCCGGAAATGGGAGGGTTTTGGGAGACAATGGGGAGGGGGAGAAGAACGGTTATGCTACACCGTCCGCGAAAAGACAGGTTTGCTGCCCGCCATACTCTCGAGGTAGGCATCAAAACACATGGCAATGTTCCTCAAAAGGAGCCGCCCCGCGCCGATCACCTGGATCTTCCCCTCGCCCAGCGAAACAAGTCCCTCGGCTTCAAACTCCCGGAGTCCGCTGAGAGACGGAGCGAAGTAGGTGTCAAAGTCGATCCCGAACCTCCGTTCGACCGCCTCCATGTCCACTTCCAGATCGCACATGAGCCGCATGATCACGAACTTCCGGAGCCGGTCGTCCTCGTTCATCCGATAGCCGACGCGCGTAGCCAGCCGCCCTTCGTCCAGCGAGCGAAAGTATTCCGGCAGCCCCTTTGCGTTCTGCGCATAGACGTCGCCGAAGTGGCTGATGGCGGACATCCCCAGCCCGTAGAGATCGGCACCCGACTTCGTCGAATACCCCTGGAAGTTTCTGTAGAGCGTCTTCTCCCTGCGCGCGCGTGCCAGCTCGTCCCCGGGCGCGGCAAAATGATCCATGCCGATGTACTCGTACCCCGCGCCCGACAACAGTTCGATCGTCATCTTGAGGATCTCAAGCTTCTGATCGGCCGACGGGATATCCTCTGCACGGATCAGTTTCTGATGCGGCTTCAGCCATGGGACATGCGCGTAATTGAACACGGCGATCCGGTCGGGGGCGAGCCCGATCACCTTTCGAAGTGTCGTCTCAAAGGTCGCACGCGACTGGTGAGGCAATCCGTAGATCAGATCGACGTTGATGCTGTCGAATCCCAGCCCGCGCGCCCAGTCGTACACCTGCCGCGTCAACGGCTCCGGTTGTACCCTGTTGACGCTTCGCTGCACGCGCTGGTCGAAGTCCTGCACCCCCATGCTCATCCGGCTGAAGCCTGCATCGTGCAGCGCAACGAGGTGCTCCCATGTGAGCTCTCTGGGATCCACCTCAACGCTCATCTCCGCGTCAAAGGCAATGCGGAAACCATTTCTCAACGATGCGCCGATATCCCGGATCTGGTCGGGGGAGAGATGCGTGGGCGTCCCCCCTCCCCAGTGCACCTGCACCACCCTTCTGCCGGCAGCCAGCAACGGCGCAATGAGCCCGATCTCCTTCTTCAGGTAGCCGTTGTATTCCTCAATGCGGTTCCTGTCCCGCGTGACAAGCATCGTGCATCCGCAGAAGTAGCAAAGGGTGTCGCAGAACGGGAAATGGAGATAGAGCGAGACGTCCCCCGCAGCGTCGGGAGGATTGGTGAGAAGGATCTCTTCCCGGAAGTCGGACGCTGTGAACGTGTTGCTGAAGAGCGGAGCGGTCGGATAACTCGTGTACCGCGGCCCGGGGCGGTCGTATTTTCTGAGCAGGCTCAGATCAACATTGGTGAACGGGCTATTCATTATTCTCCTCGGTTACTGCATCATCAGCGTTGGGTTGACCTCGACGATGGAGGCAATTGAATTGGCCACGAGACAATGCTTCTCAGCCTCCCGGAGCGTCGAGTGAACCTCTGCCTCGCTGACCGTCCCTCCGAACACGATGGTCGGGAAAATTACGATCCGCGTGAACCGGTAGTCGTTGTCGACGTACTCCAGCACGCCGTTTGCATGGCTCTTGTACGACACTATCGGGATCTGCTTCTTGGCCGCGAAGGCCAGGAAGGTCACCATATGACAGACCTCCACTGCGCCGACGAACATTTCTTCCGGGGTCCACATTCCGGGTTCGCCGCGGAACTCCGGCGGACTGGAAATGCAGAGCGTCGGCTTCGCTTCAGCCGCCAGCGTGCCGGTCTGTCCCTCCGTCCATGATGTGCTGGTTTTATACGTGAAGTTCTTGTGCTTCATGAGCACCGTCCTTCTCATTGTCCTGACGTTGTGGACGACTCCCGATTCATCGCAGCTTTCCTCCAGCCGCGAGCACCCGCGCACGCGTGTATGCGATCAAACCCCCCGCCTCGATGATCGCGCGACGCGCCGGCGGGAGCGGCACAATGGGATAGCTTGTCCCCGTCGTTCGATTCCGTACCCCCTCCGGGAACAGCTCAACCTCATCTCCCTCTTTCGCGACAAACCCTGGCGCAGTGATGATGGTGAGCCCCAGGTTCACTGCATTCTGCAGGAAGATCCGCGCAAAGCTCCAGGCCACGATCGTCAGGTCGTGTCCCTTGAGCGTGGAGACCGCCTGCTCGCGCGACGAGCCGCATCCGAAATTCCTTCCCGCGGCAACGATGCTCCCCCCGGCCACACCTCCGCTCTTCAACCGTGCATTGAACTCCGCCATGTCCGCGAACGCATATTGCGGCGTCTCCGTTGGCAGCACCGTCGCCATGTATCGCCCCGGATAGATCACGTCCGTCGAGACATCATCGCCCAGCGTCAGGACAACCGTCGGCATATCACTTCGCTCCTTTCCGGGGGTCAGTGATCATGCCTGTGACCGCCGAAGCCGCGGCAACGGCGGGAGAACAGAGATACACCTGTGCGTTGGGATTCCCCATGCGTCCCTTAAAATTCCTGTTTGTCGTGGAGAGCGCGGTCTCGCCGTCGCCAAGCGCACCTTCGTGGACTCCCAGACAGGGGCCGCAGCCGGGATTCATCACCACAGCGCCGGCCGACATGAAGTCCGCGACGTACCCCCGTTCCAGCGCCTGGCGGTAGATCTTGCCCGACGCCGGGAAGACCAGCATGCGCGTCCCGTGCGCCACCTTTCTTCCGCGAATTAGCGAAGCAGCAATTGCCAGATCGTCAAGCCGCCCGTTGGTGCAGGAGCCGATGACGACCTGGTCAACCTTCGTCCCTTCAACGCCGCCGACCGGTTTCACATTGTCGACCGTGTGCGGGCACGCGATCTGCGGTTCCAGCGATGTCACGTCGATCGTGATGACTTGCGCATACTGTGCGTCGCGATCCGGCACGATCCGCTCCCACTCACCCGCCATGCCGGCTTCTTCACGCAGATATCGTGCCGTTTCGTCGTCGGCCGGTACGATCCCCGCCGTCGCCCCGGCCTCCACCGACATGTTGCAGAGGACGAGACGTCCCGAGGTCGGCATTGCGCTGATCGTCTCGCCGTGAAATTCCAGCACTTTGAAATTCGCCCCCTGTGCGCTGATCCTCCCAATCAGGTGAAGGATGAGGTCCTTCGGTCCCACGTATGGAGGAAATGCACCGGAGACAACGACCTTGATCGTCGCCGGCACTTCGACGTTGACCGCTGTGCCGAGCGCCCAGACGCTCGCCATCTCCGTCGCGCCAATGCCGAAGGCAAATGCGCCGAGGGCACCGTGGCTGGTGGTGTGCGAATCGGTACCGACCACAACGGCTCCGGGGCGCACATAGCCGCTCTCCGGAAGAATCTGATGGCAGATCCCGCCGACGTCGCCGCGAATGTCATGGAACTTCGAGATGGCATACTTTGCCACGAAGTCGCGCACCTTTTTCTGGTTCCCCGCGGTCTTCGCTGACTCCGCCGGCACCCGGTGGTCAAAGATGATTGCAACTTTTGAGGCGTCCCACACCTTCGGCTGGAGGCCTGTGTCGCGGTACACTTCGAGGAACTGGTTGATCACCAGCGCCGCGTTCTCATGCGACATGGCGAGGTCAACACGCGGTTCCACGACGTCTCCCGGCTTCACGGCCGGCAGGCCGCTGGCGTGCGCGAGGATCTTTTCGGCAATGGTCATGCTCATAGTGCACCGACGCTCGGGTGGCTGCTGCGTGCCATTGTTTCACAGAGACACGGGGACAGGGGGACTTGGGGAAAAGGAGACGCACACCTCACCAACTCTCCTTGTCTCCTCGTCCCCCCGTCCCCATGTCCCCTCGTCCTCCAGTCTCACAGTCGTCACACTACTCCTGTCTTCCTCAGATCCTCGATCTCCCTCTCCCCATACCCCACGCTCTTCAACACCTCGCAGGTATGCTCCCCAAGCCTCGGCGGAGGCGACGTGACAGACCCCGGTGTCTTCGTAAACTTCGCTGTCAAATTGAACAGCGATATCTTGCCAATTCCTTCCACCTCGACCGACGCGAATGTCTTCCGGCGCTCAACCTGCGGCTGGCGGAGCGCTGCATCAAGCGTCAGGATCGCGCCGGCGGGGACGTCGTGCACATTGAGCGCTTCCACCCATTCCGCGGTGTCACGAAGCACGAGTTGCGCCTCCAGGAGAGGAGTCAGCGCCTGTCTGTTCTTCTTCCTCGTGTCCCGTTCCTTAAACCGTGGATCCTCCTTGAGCTCGGGCACACCTAGTACGTCTGCGACCGCTTCCCACTGTTCCTGTTTATTTGCAGCAATGTTGATATACCCGTCGCGCGTCTTGAAGACACCCGATGGTGCTGCGGTGAAGTTATCGTTCCCCATGGCAATCGGTTGTTGCCCACCAATCATCAGGTTCGCCACCACCCACCCCATGAGCGGCATGATCGAATCAAGCAGCGCGACGTCGATGAACTGCCCCTCGCCGGTCCGCTCGCGATAGAAGAGGGCAGCCATGACGGCGAAGGCCGCGTTCAGACCTCCGACGGTGTCGCACACCGGGAACCCTGCACGAAGCGGGTTCAGCCGCTCGTCGCCGTTGATCGCCATCTCCCCGCTGAGCCCCTGGATGATCTGGTCATACGCCGGCTTGAGCGCATCGGGTCCGCTTTGCCCGAACCCGGAGACGGCGCAATAGACAAGCCGCGGGTTTACGGCGCTCAGGACCTCGTACGAGAGCCCGAGCCGGCGCATCACATCAGGGCGGAAGTTTTCAACAACCACGTCCGCCGACGCGGCGAGTTTCTTGAAGACCTCCTTTCCCTCCGGCGACTTGAGGTTCAGCGTCATCGACTTCTTGTTCGCATTTTGCGCAAGGAAGCTTGTCCCCATCAGCCGCCGGTTATACTCAGGAACGCACCCGAGTTTTCGCGCAAGATCTCCATCGACAGGGTTCTCGATCTTGATGACCTCCGCGCCGAGCAGTGCCAGATGCAGCGTCGCGAAGGGGCCGGACAGGACATTGGTCAGGTCGAGCACCCGGATCCCGTCGAGAATGCCGTGCAGTGCGGTGGAATCGTTAGTCATGGGCAGCTCCGTCCGCCGGAATCGGGCCTGTTCTGTAGACCGTGCCGGGCATCTCCCTCCCGAAGAACTCCGCTACCTCGCCGGCGAGCCGTGTGAGGACGGGGAGATTGATATCGGCTCGCAACCCCATGCGCTGCAGCATGTGGACAAGGTCTTCGGTGCAGACGTTCCCGCCGGCGATCTTCGTAAATGGACATCCGCCAAGTCCGGCTACGGAGCATTCGAGCGATCTCACTCCACCCCTCATCGCCGCATAGACGTTTGCCATCCCCATCCCGTAGGTATTGTGGAAATGGCAGGCGAGTTCGACATTGCTTTCGAGCTTCACGATTGCCTCGAACAGCTCCTCTACCCGGTCGGGCGTTGCGTGCCCCGCAGTATCGGCAAGAGAGATCCCCGTGAGACCGGCATCGAGGTATCGTGTGATGATTTCGAGCACCTTCGAGGGTGGAACTCTTCCCTCGAATCCGCAGCCGAAGGCGGACTGGACCGAGACCTGCACGTTCTTTCCGGCTGCGATCGCTCGTCGCGCCATCGCGATGATGCGGTCGGTGGCCTCGGCCACTCCCATCCCCGTGTTTTTTCTGCTATGCGTCTCGCTGGCCGAGACCCCCATGCAGAACATGTCAACGCCGCACACCATTCCGCGGTCAAGTCCCTTCTCGTTCAGCACAAGCCCGGAGAGAATGATCGAGGGCGAGCCGGTCCGTTCCACGGCGACCTCGCGGAAGAGGTCGTCGGTATCGGCCATCTGCGGGACCTTATCGGGATGAACGAACGACCCCACCTGGATGATGTCCACCCCGGAGGCCATGAGCGTCCGGATCCATCTGAGTTTCGTCGCAGTGGGAACGGTGACATGCTCCATCTGGAGACCGTCCCGCATGCCCACCTCATGGATGACGAACGGACCCGTCACTTCAGCCTCCCCGCGATTTCCCGTGCCATGTCGATCGTTCCTGCGGATCCTCCCATGTCATATGTCCGCACCTTCCCTTCATTGATCACGGCTGCAGTTGCATCTTCAATTGCGCGGGCCATACTGGTTTCGCCGAACCATTCAAGCATCATCTTCGCAGCGAGAATCGTCGCGATAGGGTTCACTTTGTATTGGCCGGCATATTTCGGGGCTGATCCATGCGACGGTTCAAACACGGCGAGTTTCGTCCCGATGTTCGCAGAGCAGCCGAATCCCAACCCTCCCACCATCTGTGCCGCCAGGTCCGATATGATGTCCCCGTACAGGTTGGGGGCAACCAGAACGTCGTAGCTCAGGGGGTTCTTCAACAGCCACATGCAGATTGCGTCCACGTTGGCGTCGTCCATCCGAATGTCCGGAAATTCCGCAGCGACGCGTCGTGCCTCCTCGAGGAACAGACCGTCGCTTGCGCGCACGACGTTGGCCTTGTGGATCACGGTGACTTTCTTCCTGCCATGGGTGCGGGCATACTCAAACGCCGCGCGAACTATCCGTTCCGAGCCGCGGCGCGTGTTGACCTTGCACGACACGGCATACTGATTGCCCGGCATATCCCTGAACGCAGCAAAGGGCTTCGAGAGCTGTGTCAGCGTTGTCGAGAGCTCTGTCGGCACCGGATGGAACTCGACGCCTGCATACAGATCCTCGGTATTCTCACGGAAGACCACGAGGTCGATCCCTTCCTTGAGATTCAGCGGATTGTTCGGGTACGCCTTGCAGGGCCGCAGGCAGATGTAGAGGTCGAACATCTGCCGCATCCGGACGATCGGCGACCGGTACACGAGCCCGGTCCCCTTGAGCGAGGGGACCAGTTCCTCCTCAGCCGCCTTGACCGGTTTCGACGTGATGGCCCCGAACAGCGCCGCATCAACCCGCTTCAGGAGGTCAACGGTACGTTGGGGAAACGCATCGCCCTCCGAGCGCCAGAACTCCCAGCCGATGTCGCCGTGGAGATAGTCGGCGCTGAATCCCGCGGCATCGAGCACCAGACGGGCCGCCTCCATCACCTCGCGACCGATTCCGTCACCGGGCAGCCATGCAATAGTGTAGTGTTTCACAACGTCGTGATCCTGTCGTTCTCTGGTACCGGTGAATTCACGGCTCCGCCCCCGCGCATCGGCCGGAGCGCCAGGTGCGGAGGGGCGGTGCGTTCTGGACCGGGATCAATCGGCGATCCCTTCCTCGAGGCTCCTTTGGAGCGTCAGCTCTTCGAGCTCCTTCCGCAGCGTGTCGGCGTGCTCTTGTTCCATGGATGAGAGGGAGAGCAGCAACCGTCTGGTCCTGCAGTCGCCCGCCATTGCTGCGGCGTGACGGTAGTAGTCTCGTGCCTCCTCCTCATCGGCGATCGCAAGTCGCAGGATCTCCTGGAGTGACATCGCCGCCCAATCGAGCTCGTCGTGGCGCGGGCGTGGCATGTCAGGCGAAGCTCTCGTTGATTCTCTCGACCATTTCGAACTTCACCGCCAGGATCGCCCGTTTCTCCTGGAGGGTCTTTACCGCCTGTTCCCTGTCGCGGATGAGAGACTCCAGGATCTCTTTCACGTCAGGATAATCGCAGCCGTCGGCATATTCCTTATACATGCGAATGCCCTCCTGCTCTCTACGCTCCGCCACCTCAAGAGCGGCGCAGAGACCTTTGCATGACTTGACGCATCGTGGTTCCATGTGATCCTCCTCTGACTACCCCACGGGCCGCCTCCGGCGGCCCGAATTCTGATATTAGATATCCGATATCTGATATCTGAATTCAGATTTTGTCACAATCTCCATCCCCCGCCTGAGTGCCGTCTCATTCAACGGCAGCAGGTGATGGTACCGCTCCGGCAGCACCTTGGCGAGCGCTGCCATCACCGATTCCGTGCCGACGACGTGCGATCGTTCGAGGAATGCGCCGAGCACAATCATGTTCATTGTCTTCTGGTTCTTCAGCTTCGTTGCTTCGACCGCTGCGGCGACCGGGACAATCTGGATGTCGGTGCGCCGGGGGGGGTTGATGACGTTGGTGGACTCATACAGCAGCAGTCCGCCGGGCCGGACGGCGCTCTCGAACTTGTCGAGGGACGGTTGGTTCAGCGCAATCACGGTGTCGAACGATGTCAGGATTGGCGAGCTGATCAGCGCGTCGGAAACAATCACGATACAGTTGGCGGTCCCGCCCCGCATTTCCGGCCCATACGACGGCATCCAGCTGATCTCCTTGCCTTCCACCATCCCGGCGTAGGCAAGCGTCATTCCCATGGAGAGGACACCCTGTCCTCCAAAGCCGGCGATGAGCAGTTCGTGCTTCATGGCTTGCTCCTTTCACCCGGCACCTTGAGGTCGCCGGGAGGGTAGAGCGGGAACATGTTCTCCGCAAGCCACTTGTTGGCCTCCAGGGGAGTCATCTTCCACCCCGAGGGGCAGTTGGAGACGACTTCCACGAAGCAGGTCCCCCGGTGTTCTTTCTGATACTGGAATGACCGGGTGATCGCCTTCTTGAGTTGCCGGACGGCATTTGGCGTATGGACGGAATGCCTGGTGACGTAACAGGTGCCGGGGAGCGTTGCCACGATGTCGGCGATCTTCAAAGGAAAGCCCGCCGTTTCCACCGTCCGTCCAGTTGGAGACGTCGTCGTCTTCATGCCCAGGAGCGTCGTGGGTGCCATTTGCCCACCGGTCATCCCGTAGATCGCGTTGTTGATAAACACGACGAGGATGTTTTCGCCGCGGTTGGCGGTATGGATCGTTTCAGCCGTTCCGATCGCCGCCAGGTCTCCGTCCCCCTGATAGGAGAAGACAATCCGATCGGGGAGGATGCGCTTGATTGCCGAGGCGACGGCCGACGCTCTTCCATGTGCCGCCTCCTGCATATCGATATTCATGTAGTGGTAGGCGAAGACCGAACAGCCGACTGGAGCCACACCGATGGTCTTCTCCTGGATGCCAAGTTCTTCGACCACCTCCATGAGGATGCGGTGCACGACTCCGTGGGCGCACCCCGGGCAATAATGCAATGGTGTGTCTGTAAGCGTCTCCGACGGGCGCATGTACACACAATCGAGGCCGTCGGTCGACACTCCTGCGTCCACGGGATTCGGTTGAGCCAGATGCTGCGCCATGTCAGTAGACCTCCGCGTGCTGTGCTACGTCCCGTTTGACGATGCTTTCGAGGGCCCGCACCACCTCGTCGGGTGAGGGGATGATCCCTCCCATGCGTCCGTAGAATTCGACGGGCACGCGTCCCTCCACGGCAAGACGCACATCCTCGACCATTTGGCCGGCGTTCATCTCGACCACCAGCATTCCGTGGACCTGTCCCGCCAGACGGCGGAGCTCCGCCGATGGAAACGGGTAGAGCGTGATGGGACGGAGCAGACCGGCCCGCACTCCCTGGGCGCGCGCCATCTCCACCGCCCCCTGCCCGATGCGGGCAGCGAGGCCGTAGGCGACGATGAGATACTCCGCATCATCTGTCTGGAAGCTCTGAGAGCGCACCTCATTCTTTCCGATGTCGCGGTATTTCTCCTGAAGCCGGAGATTAATCTGCTCCATTTTTTCCGGCTGGATATGCAGCGAGGTGATGATATTGCGCTCGCGGGTTTTCGGCTTCCCCGTTGTTGCCCACGGCTTCGGCGGGATATGCTCCGCCGGGACGTAGTCGCGGAAGCGCACCTTTTCCATCATTTGACCGAGCGCCCCGTCGGCAAGGATCATCACGGGCGTGCGGTAGCGGTCGGCAAGATCGAACGCGTCGTACACGAAGTCCGCCATCTCCTGCACGCTTGCCGGGGCGAGCACGATCAGATGGTAATCGCCGTGCCCTCCCCCCTTGACGGCCTGGAAGTAGTCTCCCTGCGAGGGTTGGATCGTCCCGAGGCCCGGGCCGCCGCGGTTAACGTTGACAACGAGACAGGGGAGTTCGGCGCTCGCGATGTACGACAGCCCCTCCTGCATCAGGCTGATGCCGGGACTTGACGAGGACGTCATGACGCGGGCTCCGGCACCCGCCGCGCCATAGACCATGTTGATCGACGCGACTTCGCTCTCCGCCTGCAGCACGATCATGCCCCGTTGCCGGCCTTCGTCTGACAGATATTCAAGGATCTCTGATTGTGGCGTGATGGGATATCCGAAATAGGCGTTACACCCCGCGCGGATTGCCGCTTCCGCGAGGGCCTCATTCCCTTTCATCAGTTGCACGTCGCTCACGGTTGTTCCCTTTCGGCGTCGATGGTGACGCTGATGTTTTCTGTGACGCCGGTGATTGTTGCCACCGGCACCTTCTTCTTTTTCGTGTTTTCCCGGTACACGGTGATTACGGCATCGGGACAGACCAGCGCACAGTTTGTGCAGCCCGTGCAGTTGTCTTTGATCAGGACCGCATAGTGATACCCCTGCGTGTTGATTCCCGGAGAGAGTGCAAGGCTCTCCTGCGGACATACGTCGATGCAGAGTTCGCACCCTTTGCAGGTCTCAACATTGAACGTTACTGTTCCTCTCACCATCAATCGTTCTCCTTACAGGTAGTGTTGCGCTTTGGCAAACGCCTCCAGCTCCGCCTGGAACTGCGGATGCGCGATGCTGATCAGCAGCTCCGCACGCTGTCGAACGCTCCGGCCGTGCAGGTTTACCACACCGAACTCGGTGACCACGTAGTGCACATCCCCCTTCGAGGTTGTTACCCCCGCTCCTTCCTGCAGTCGAGTGACGATGCGCGAGACCTTCCCCTTTTTCGCGGTCGAGGGGAGGGCGATGATCGGCTTTCCACCTTCCGACTTCGCGGCGCCGCGGAGGAAATCGACCTGTCCGCCGAACCCACTGTAGAAGCGATACCCCATGGAGTCGGCGCACACCTGGCCGGTGAGGTCCACTTCGATCGCCGAGTTGACGGCCACCATCTGCCTGTTGCGCGCGATGGTGAACGGATCGTTCGTGAACTGGGTCGGCCGGAACTCCAACGCAGGGTTGTTGTCGATGAAATCGAACAGCTCGTGCGATCCGAGCACGAAGGAGGTCACGATCTTCCCGGGCAGAAGCGTCTTCCGCATGTTCGTAATGACACCCGACTCCACGAGGGGGATGATCCCGTCGGACACCATCTCGGAATGCACCCCCAGATGCTTCCGGTCCGCAAGGTACTGCACCGTTGCCTCCGGAATCCTGCCGATGCCGAGTTGGAGCGTGGATCCGTCCTCCACCAGTCCTGCGACATATTCGCCGATCTGTCGGTAGACTTCTTTCTCTGCGGGGGTCTCGTCCCCTTCAAGCTGAGGGAGCTCTTTCAGTGGAACCGAGACCTCAACGCAATAGTCGATCTTGCTTATGTGAATGAAGCTGTCCCCGAGCGTCCGCGGCATATTGGGATTGATCTGCGCCACGACGACCTTGGCGACCTCTGTTGCCGCCTTGGTGCATTCGACGCCGACGCCAAAGCTGCAGTAGCCATGTTCATCGGGAGGCGAGACCTGTATCAGCGCAACGTCCACGGGATACTGCCGGCTGTACAGCATCGCGGGTATCTCCGAGAGGAAGATAGGGGTGAAATCCGCGCGTCCCTCCCACACCGCGGTGCGGACATTCTTGCCTATGAAGAACGCGTTGTGACGGAAGTGCCCCTGCATTTCGGGCCGCACGTACGCCGCTTCGCCGACGCCCAGCAAATGGCACACCTCCACGTCCTGCAGTTCCATGTATCTCTCCACCATCGCGTCCACCAGGATCTGGGGGACAGCGCATCCGGGGTGGATGTAGACGCGGTCGCCTGACTGGATCACCGACACCGCTTCGGCGGGAGTGACGAACTTGCGCTCGTACTTCCGTTTAATGGCCGGCGTAATTGCATTATAGTGCATGTGCAGCTCCTGTTCCCCTCCGATGACGTTCAGCGCATCGCATCGAGCGATGCAGCAAGATCGCGGACAATATCCTCGGGCTTCTCGAGCCCGACGGCCAGCCGGATTCCTCCAGGGTCGATACCCTTGGTGACCTGCTCCTCCGCAGGAAAGGCGGAGTGGGTCATGGAACCGGGATGCTCGATGAGGGTCCGGATGTTCCCCAGACTGACGGCCAGGGTGATGCAGTACGCATTCCGTGCCACGTGATTGATGAAGCTCTCGGCCCGCCGCAGCGCCGCGGCTGGCGTGTCGCCCCGCATAACGAAATAGATCATTGCGCCGGGGGCGAAGTTGCCGTCATAGTCCACCATCTGTCGTCGCGCCAGCTCCGCCTGTGGAAAGCGCGGGAGACCGGGGTAATGGACACACCCGATCTCGGGCCGTGTCGCGAGAAATTCAGCCACCTTCATCGCCGTCGCCTGCATCTGGCGCATGCGCACGGCAAGCGAGGGGAGCCCCTGCACAAGCACGGGCCACGCGCTCTTCGCCGACAGCACGCCGCCGAAGTCCTTCCGGTACAACATGAGCATGTCACGGCTCCAGCGCGGCCCAATCACGACGCCGCCGATATCCGTGCCGAATCCCCCAATGGCCTTCGTCAGCGAGTGGACCACAAAGTCCACGCCGAGGGTGAGCGGCCGCTGGCAGAAGGGTGTGGCAAAGGTGCTGTCGACCACCGTGTAGATTCTGTTCTTCTCGTCGCGCCCCCTGTTCACGTCGTCCGCGATCGATGCGACGGCGGCCAGATCGGTGAGCCGCAGCGTCGGGTTGGCGGGCGATTCCATATACAGCACGCGCGTGTGCCGCGTGATTGATCTGCGCACCTCGTCGAGGTTCGAGAAGTCGATGAACTTCGCGTTGATCTTCAGCCGAGGGTACCAGTTCGTCAGCAGCGAGTAGGTGCAGCCGTAGATCGTCTTATGGGCAACGACCTCGCTGCCGGCGCCGGTGAGGATCCCAAGCACCCCGGCGATGGCTGCCATCCCGCTGGCGAAGCTGACGGCGATGTCACCCTGCTCGGCGAAGGCGAGGTTTTCCTCCAGCATATCCTTGTTTGGCTCGCCCAGGCGGTCATAGATGTAGATCGGCGCACGGGCGGCAACGCTCACCTCTTCGCTCGAGTGGGCAAACTCCGCGAACCCCTGTGCGCCCCGGCCGGCGCTGTCGAGCCGGAACGTCGCGCACGATGAGATGGGGGGAAGGAGATGATGGCTGTAATCCCATCGCGGATCGTCCATCTGCCCGTAGATCAGGTGGGCTTCGGTGGAGTATCCGGTTTCCTTCGTCGGTGTTGGCGGCGGTCCCTTTGTCATGAGGAGAGTTCCTTCAGGTCAGTTGCGGGTACGGAATCAGGAATACGGTGATTCGATCAACACATCCTCTACCGGCCGCCGGGGGGTGACAGCGGGTGCGGTGAGCGAGAAGCCGATTCGCAGGAGTATCTGCGGCCATGACGAGAGCCCCAGGAGCGCCCGCAGGCGGAGACGAAGATCGGGCACCTGGACCGGCATGTTGAAATACGAGTGATGCAGCCCTTCGCGGGTCAGCGTCAGCAGTAGCTTCTGGAGCAGCTCGCCGCTGTCGAGCCAGTGGGGGACCGCCTCCTCGCTTTCAAGTACGACGAGTCCCGGCGCCTCAATGCACAGGTTCCTGTCCGCGGCCGCTTTCATGCGGCTGACGTCGAGCATTCTGGTTGTCCAGGGAGTGAGGGCAGCGGCGATGCCCGTCATGCCGAGCGCTGCGCCCGTGACGCCGTCGGGCCTGTGCGTCCAGTTGGGCCTGACCCACTCGGCAAGGTCGCCGCGGAAGTCAGGGTCCGCAAGCTGCATCCGTTCCGCAGCGGCAACCAGGTCCCCCACCTCCGTATTGATCCGCCCGTCAGTGGAAACGGTCACAGAGGCTCCACCGCCTGCAGACATTCCACGGATGCGTCGGAGCAGTGTTTCGGGGACGCGTGAGAGGAGAAAGGGGTTTCGGTTCGTGTGCCTGCGTGGTATACATGCAAACAGCGAGCCGAGCGCCTCGTCCGCGGGGGTGCGCGGTGGGCGCGGCGCAAGGGCGACCACAGCAAGCGGTCGCTCGCTGTCTCCGCTATAATTGTAGGTCACGCGGCAGTCGAACCCGAACCGGTCCGCGGCAACGCGCAAGGTGAACACCGCCGCACCCACGCTCATCAGGAGCTCGCGGTGGCCCGGGTCCACGACCGGCATCCGCCGGGTGTAGTCACCGTACACCGCGATCCCCTCGCGCGATACCGCGAAGCGCCAGGGCTGGGTGTTGTGAGTCGACGGAGAAAGGATGACGTACCGAAGCAGGAACGTGCACTGCTCCTCCGGCGTCCCTGTCAGCGGATACGCAGCCTCGTCCACCTCGTAGGGCGTCGTCATCGGGTCATACGCCGATTGCACGGCTTCCATGCCCCCCTTCTTCCCGAACTCAAGATGCGTTTCGTACAACGTCGCGTTCACTTGGCACCGTTCCCGTTCTGGCCGTTGGACGTCCGGATCGCATCGACCGGGCAATCGTCCATCGCCTCGATCATGAACTCTTCCTCTTCCGGAGTCTGCGGCTGGCGCGACACAAAGTAGGTGTTGGTCTCTTTCTCGAAATCAAAGTTCTCCGGGGCCACGGAGGCGCAGTACGCGCACCCGTCGCATTCTTCGGTGGTGTAATATTTCCCGGGGACATTGGCCGGCAGCCTCTTATGTTCTCCGTTGTCCATCACGCCTCCTGTGAGCGTTTGAGAATTGCGAGCACAAATCCCACCATCATGACGAGCGTTCCCCCCCAGACCAGGGAGACCCACGGTTTGATGCTTGCCTCGACCGCGAGCGCCTCCGGCGTCGCAGGGTCTTCCGACGGCCGCTGGACCTCGACGATCACGGACGACGGACCTTCCCCCATCGTGACATTCATCCCGACGAGCATAATCGTGGCATTCATCAGCTTCGATGGCGTAGGGAGATATTCCTGTTTTCCGTTGGCGCGGATGAGAACGGGCACGACGGTTTCCCGGCGAGCGCCGTCGCTCAGCTCAAGCACCGACCCGATCGCGGTGCCACCGCCCGCCGTCATCCCCTCGCGCGCGTGACTATCCATGTCGAAACGGACAAACCTGGCGCGGATGCCCCCCATTTGCACAGAACTCCCCTTTGCAATCGTGTAGGTCTCAGCGCCGGCCCCCGGCTTGCCCTCTTCAAGGCCGAGGGGCGCGAGATACAGATCGCGCGTCAGAAACGACGCGATGTCGGGCGTCCGCATCACCCCCTGTTCGCCTGCCTCGAACATCACCGGCGAAAGCGTGAAGGGATCCCCTCGTCCCTCGACTCTGACCGTAAATGCGAACTTGCCGTCGGGCGTTGGCGTGTGTCCGGTGTAGGTCAGCGTGTGGCCCAGGACCTCCTGCGGGACGCCGAGCTGCAGGGTGCTGTGCGCCTTTGAGCCGAATTTCCCGGTCGCGATCACGCCGAGGAGAAAGAGCGCCAGCCCGGCATGGGCGACTTTCCCACCAAGGAACAGGGGATTTCCACGAGCGATCTTCGCTCCGATCTCGACGTTGACGAAGAGAGCAAACAGGGAGGTGAAAATCAGCAGAAGTGCAGGAATGTCGTTGACACCGATGGCAACAATGACCGCCGTGGCCAGCCCTGCCGCGACCAGGGCGAGCACGGATCGCCTTAGGGTAGAGCGGCCGTCTTGCATCTCCCATTGCATGTAGAGACTGTACCCGGTCAGCAATGCGATGACAACGGCAAGCGGCAGCGTGCTGACGTCGTAGAACGATGGCTCCACGCGGACCTTGGAAAAGATCGGAAGGCTCGTGCCGAACAGGACGACAAGAGCACACAGGACGAGCACGATCGTTCCTGCACCGAGCGAAACCTCGCGTGACAGCAGGAGGGTGTCGGCAACCCGAGGCCTGAGTTCGTTCCAGCGCGCAACCATGAATCCTGTACTCGTCACGGCGATGAGGCCAAGGAACCCGAGCAGCAGCCAGTACACCGATGCCCCCGGGTCGGTGAATGAGTGCACGGACGCATCACCGAGGATGCCGCTCCGGGTAAGGAACGTGCTGTAGACGACGAGGAAGAACGAGACCAGCGCAAGAGCGAAGTTCGTCCGCACATACTTTTGCGTGCGCAGCTGCGCGAGCATCGTGTGCAGGAGGGCGACGCCCGTCAACCACGGAACGAGTGACGAGTTCTCCACGGGATCCCACCCCCAATACCCCCCCCATCCCAGCACGCCGTACGCCCAGTACGCGCCGAGCATGATGCCGAGGCCGAGGACGAGCGTGGCAAACAGCACCCATGGGAACGCGCGTGCAGGGAGGATGCCGTACGAGCGTCTCCAGAGTCCCGCGACTGCAAAGCTGAATGGTGCCGCCATGGCGGCAAACCCGAGGAACAAGACCGGCGGATGAATGACCATCCAGAAGTTCTGCAAGAGGGGATTGAGGCCGCGCCCGTCGGGGGGAACGGTCGGCGGCGCCTGGGGGAACATCTCCCATACTGACCGGAAGGGGGATTTCACGGCGACCAGCAGGAGGAGCGCCGTCTGCACCGTCATGAACACTCCCATCACTGCAGCTTCGTCGCCGCGTCGATGCATCGACGCGCGAAGGATCAGCGCGATGATGATGGAGCAGAGCGCCCAGAACAGGAAGCTCCCCTCCTGGCCGGCATAAAAGCTGGATATCAGGAAGTGGAGCGGAAGGCGGCTGTCGCTGTAACTATAGACGTATCCGTTGGTGAAGTCGTGACGGAGCAGGAGGATGAGGAGCAGCACGGATGCAAAGGAGACCGTCAACGCGGCAGCAGACACGAGCCGCCGGGGCAGGACCAGGGTACCGGCCTGAACGGTCGCCGCGCGAAGATACAACGCGGCAGAGAATCCCGCGGCGGCAACACTCACCCACACACCTAAATTTCCAAGAACAGTCATTCATCCTCCGATTATCAAACCCACCCCCGAAGCGTCAACATGCGTGCCACGAACATCCGGCCCAAATGTGTAAATAGGGGCAATAGCGGGCAATTTTACAGGAGCGCGCAGGGGCCTCTGCAGGGTATCTTCCAATTCGTGGGAATGCCTTGGCAGGAGTGAAAATGCAGGAAAACGCTGGGAAATCGCAAAACGAGAGCGCCCGGAAGGTCCGGGCGCGATGATCAAACGGTTCTCAACCGCTTGCGGAGTTGGGTCTCTTCGAGGATCTGTACAAGGAGAGGGAAATACCGGTCGAGCGCGCACTCCAGATTGTTCCGCAGGCGGCAGCTTCCGTCGGCGGAGCGATTGATGCAGAATCTGCAGACTTTGTTCCGGAGTTGCTCCTCATATGGATCGATGGAGGAACTGTAAACAGAGTTGACCGCATCGAGGATGTGCGGGAAGTGGACCTTGATGGCACAGTCGGCCCTCGCAGGAAGCCGGCATCCCCCCAAGCTGTCTCCGTCCACGCACCGGATGCAGAGTTTCGATTGCACTGCCTCCCAGTAATCCTTCTCAGTCGGCATGGCTGGCTCCTTTTCGCGATGGTCTGGTCGCTTTCGGATGTCCCGGCGCGCTCTTTAGTCTCTGTCGGTTCGACCTTCGAGCGCTGAACAATCGCTGTGCCAATACAAATAGTCGGAATTTGACGCAGGGAGGCAGTTTGCAGGATGGGTTCCGAACGGAGAGAATGAGGATTCCCAGAAGCGGTGAGTCCTGCCCCCCCTAGAGGCGGAAGGCAGGACTCATGACTGACCGGCGCATGATCGCTACTGCATCTTGCGCGGTCCCCCGTATGTGTTGGTCAAATCGACCCAGCCATTGATGTGCTTCGCCTTGTTGAGGATCCTCCCGGTATTGTCGGTGACATCCCCGTGACACCCCTGGCATCCCCCCAGGTCGGTAATGGGATAATGACCGGCGGGGACGTACGTGCCGGGTGATCCGCCGTGGCAGCTGTAGCATTGCCCGGCCGACGCCCCTGCGGTCCACGAGGGGGACGCCTTCGCACCGACCATAACGCTGTCGACGTAGACGAGCGTTGGATCGACCGGCGGTGGGTTCGGCCGCACGGCGGAGGCCTTGCGGAGCTTCCAGTTCCCATGGCAATACGTGTTCGCGCACGTCGGCGCAGAGTAGGATGACGCGGGTACGACTGTTCCGTCCCCCGTCACCAGATTCGCAAGCGTATCGCCGAACTGCACTTCGGCAGGAAGCGGTCCGATGTGGCCTGCATCGGAGATCGACGACGGCACCTGGTGGCACGCCTGGCAGTTCACCGGGTTTCCGGTCGTCCCTGTTGCGAGATGTTTCTGGTGCGCGCCGACGCTGGTGACTGATGCCGAAGTATCGCCTGCGACGCTCTTGGGGGGAGCTGCCGAAAGCCACAATGCATATCCCGTAAGGTTCGCCGGTGCGCGGAAGTTCCCGTGGCATGTATTGCAGGTCTCGGGAGATTTCGGATTCCCCGAAGCATCGGCATGACAGCCTGCCCTCTGGCATGTGACGTCCGCAACCGTGCCCCCCGTGTACTGTGGGCCGTGGCAGAATCTGCACTCGTTCAGCGGATCATTCTTCGCGCGTAGATAGTTTGTGTGCCGCCGGGCGGGAAACGCCACCGAATGGGGATACGCCGAATGACAGGTGAAGCACGAGACTCCGCTCGTCCCGCCGGCAAACGTTGCTCCGTGACAGTTCTTGCATGTGGCGTCATCCCAATCACGCTCTTTGAGCGCCTTGCCATGTACATTCGCCACGCCATCCCCCACCCATCCCTCATCATGCACCAGGGGGACGGCGGAAACGGGCGCGGGGAGCTCGGTCTTCAACTCGCTGCACGACCACGTCACCAGTGCGGTTAACAGAATGAATAATCCTTTGTGTTTCATTGTCGTCTCGCTCACTTTGAACCGTGACAATATCCGCAGAAGCCCCTTCCCGGAGTACCGTTCGGGCTTGCGTTCATATCGGTGTGGCAGGTGTAGCACGAAGCGCCGGCATCGTGGTGCCAGGCGCCCTCTTCCTCCTCCTTCATGAACCCGCCGGGATGCGTCCTCGGGTCGGTGCCGCGGATGCCGTCCGCGTCCGTGTGGCAGGTGATGCAGACGGGGTCTCCCCCGCGGACGTCGTGACAGCTCATGCAGCTCTCGATGTCGCGACGTGCAAATTCCGCATGCCGTCCACCCCCCGATCCGACGCCGAGCGTGGCGAACCCTGCACCGAGGTGCCAGGCCGGCCGCTCTCCGGGAGCGAGGTTGTCCCCCTCGGCGTGGCACTTCGCGCAGAAGTCGCGAGATGAGTGGCACGTGTAACAGTCGGCGCTTTTTGCTTTCGCATCGATCCCGTGGGTGAAACGGTAATTCATCGAATGGACCATTTGAAGCTCCATCGCCCGTGGGGAATCGCTGCCGGGCGCGACGCGCGGCGAGGGGTCGGCCATCAGCGCGCTTTGACCGAGCTGGACGAGCGGAGTTGCGCCGTGACACTCCGCGCAGAAGTTCTGCGAATGGCAGGTGGCACAGCTCACCTCGAGCTCTCCGAGCCGGGTCATCTGCCGGTGCTCTTTCTTGAAGTCCGCCGCCAGGTGGTTTGCGGGGATCAGGTTCGTAAAGCTCGTGTGACACGATTCGCAGGCATTCGTTGCTGTCACGTTGTTGTGACACGTCGTGCAGGTCGCCATTCCCGGCATGTTGGCTGGACCGGCGTACTCGACAGTATCGAGCCCCGCGTGGCAGGTTGCGCACTCGACGTCTTTCATGGCCGCGTGCTGCGCGTGCGAGAACAGCAGGGTGCGCTCTGGCGCAGGCGCCGCCTGGATGTTGTCGGGATCCTTGTGACAGTATGCACAGGTGTTGTTAATCTGTTCCTCGTGACAGCTGACGCAGTTGTCGTGTGTGCTCCTCAGGTTGTCTGCGGCGTTCGTGCTGCTCTTCCCCGTCGGATGGCAGTCGGTACAGGCAACACCCGCTTCCGTTAAATGGAACTTGTGGGAAAACTTGATAGTCGTTGCGTCGTTGTTCTCGGGCCAGCCCGGCGGCGCGGTGCTCTTCCTGGCAACGGCGGTGACGAGGGCGCCGGTAATGACCAGCGCGGCGATGATCAGTGTGCGGCGGTTCATCACTTCACCTCCTCTGTGAAGAGCGACATCCGTTCTGCAAACCAGTACATCAGCCGCACCTGCAGCCGCATGTCCCGGTCATACAGCCTGTTTCTCATCCATTGTCCCTGGAGCTCAACGGAGAACGTCCGCACAGGCCGCACCGTTGCACCTGCCAGGACCGCGAGGGCATCGTCTCGCGGAGCGTCGGCACTCAGCTTGTATGAGGCGAACGAGACCCCCAGGGAAGGAACGATCATCCGGTCGAGCAATGGGTAGGCCCCCTGCACGTTGAACGACTGGAGCTCGCCGGCGTAGCCGCTGCTCCCGGAGTAGCTGACGCTCCCGTACTGCGCAAACAGCCCGAGGGTCCACCGCATGCTTGTCTCGTCCGTGTAGGAGACCTGTCCCAGCTTGCCATAGACTCGGCAAAGCGCGGTGATGCTGTATTCCACCCCTCCTTCCACTTCACTGACGGAATTCTGCGTGAAGGCTGAGAAAATCGAATTGAAGGCGACTCGCGGTTTGCGGTAGATATACTCCCCCGTGAGCGCAAGGTCCGGGGCGACGTTGACGCGAAGCGCCCCCTGGCCGCGCGCCGTGGTATTCGTCAGAAAGTCGTAGTCGTATCGAGCGTACACGCGCGCATCTTCCCCGCAGGCATACGAGACATCGGCGCTGCCGCGCTCATCTTCATACGGGTCGGGAGCAACGTAATACGGCACAGGCGTGAACGTGGTATCGCGCGCACGGAGGGCCCAATAGGGATCGACCTCCTCCCTGCGGTTCATGTAGCTCAGGCCGATGCGCGCGCCGGGAAGCACGGTGGTAAGCACCCGTCCTCCGAAGTGGAGATTGTCGTGCCAGTTGGACCGGAGGCCGGTGAAATCCGGTACGACGGTGGAGCCGCCGTAGCCGGTCACGGTGATCATGTCGTCGAGCAGTCTGACGCGCGCCATGATGCCGTCGATCGTCCCGTTGCCGACGCCGGCATAGACCGCCTGGCGCCCAAGGTTGACGTCAGCCGCCCGTCCGATGTTTGCCCATCGAAGGTAGAGATTGCTGACGCGCACTCTGCCGTTTTCGCCGAAGGCGCCCGTGCCGTTCACCATGCCCAGCAGGTACGTGTGGAGGGAGAAGTCTCCCTCCGCCGCTGAAAGCTGGACGGCCTGAAACGCACGGAGATACGTCGTGGACCTCCCGACGGTGTCGAATCGTTCAAGGGTGTAGAAGGACGTGACCAGCCGCCCGTTCACAAGCTGAGCGTGGGTCACTACGCTTCCCAGCAGGAGGGACAGGATCAGTCCAGAGAGGATTCGCAGTTTCATGAAATCGTTTGTTCTCCTTCCCGCACTCCGCAGCTTGGACCGCCTATCCCCGGTTCGCGTGGGGGGGCGCAAGCTGAGAGGTGCTCATGAGTTGGTGACTGTCAATCGTGTTGCGTACCGCGGATGAAGCAACTTCAACCGGCCCTACACTTCGCCGGGCAGATAACTGTGGATCCGTTCCTCGACCTCCTTTCTTCCTTCGTTGCGCCCTTCTTCAATCTCCCACACGGAAATAAGAGGGAAGAATTTTGAAAACACCATGAATCCAAGGATGAAGACCGCTATGCCGCCGGCGAAGAGGGACCATTCAAGCATGGTGGGAACATAGATGCCCATCGGGAGTTCCATCCTTGGATTCGCAAGCGAAGGGACAACGATGATGAGTCGTTCCAGCCACATCCCGATCACGACGGAGATGGATGCAATGAGGATCCCCGCGATCGTCTTGAAGCGTCGGATGCTCAGGATGAGGACAGGGATCAGGAAATTGCAGATCACCATCGCCCAGAAGAACGCCGCAAAGGGGCCCGAGAACTTGTACCTGATGATGTCCATCTCGTGAGGTTCCGCGCCGAAGATACCTGTGAGGTATTCAGAGAACGTGAAATAGAACCAGATAAGCGACATGATCAGGAGCAGTGTGCTGAGGTATTGAAAATGAATCTTCTTGAGATACGCCTCCAGGTGATAGATCTTTCGGAAGATGATCATGACAATCAGCAATGCTGCTATCCCGGAGAATATCGCCCCTGCGACAAAGTAGGGCCCGAAGATCGTGCTATGCCAGCCCGGCTGGAGAGTCATCGAGAAGATATACGAGATGACGGTGTGGACAGACACCGCAATAGGGATAACGATGACCATCAGGATGTTGATCGCGCGGTTAAGGACGCGTTTCTGGCGCTCCGTATTCTGCCATCCCCACGCCATGAACGTGTAGAGCCAGGTAAGCTTCCCGCCGCGGTCTCGAATTCTCGCGATATCCGGTATCAACGGTAAATAGAGATACACCGTGCTGGCGGTAAAGTAGGCAGTAATGCTCGTCACGTCCCAGAGCAGCGGGGACTGCAGTCGCCCGGCCGTGAGGAGATTGAGCATGCGGTCCGGTCGCCCCAAATCGAGAATCGGATGAAGCCCTCCTATGGCGAGAACGATTGCGGTGATCACCTCCGCCATTCGCGTGATCGGTCTCCGCCATTCTGCTTTCGAGAGGCGCAAGATTGCCGAAATCAACGTGCCAGCATGGCTGATGCCGATGAAGAAGACGAAGTTCACGATATAGAATCCCCACGTGACCGGCTGGTTCATCCCCGTGAGGCCCAGGCCAAACCTGACCTGGTTGACGTACATGTACAACGCCCACACACAGACGAGCAACAATAGTGCAAGGCTGACGTAGAATCCCTTCCCCGTCTCGTAGATCGGGCGCACCAACGCTTCATCCTGGTCCGGCTTCGCGTGAGTATGCGTTGCCATCACCTGGTTCTCTTTGCAAGATAGTAGACTTTGGGTTCAACCCCCAGTTCTTCCATGATCCGGAAGACCCTGTAGCCCCGCGAGAGTTCATACACTTCGCTGTCCGGATTCTCGATATCGCCGAAGGAGATCGCTTCAGCCGGACAGGATTCCGCACAGGCAGGGAGATACTCTCCGTCCCGAATCGGCCTCTCTTCATGATCGGCCGCTTCCCTGACCTTGGCGAGCCTGTGGGCGCAAAACGAGCACTTCTCCACGACCCCGACGTTCCGCAACGAGACATCAGGATTGAACGTATTCTGAGGGCCGTCGAGCCATTGCGGCTTTTCCCAGTTGAACACTTTCACCGTATACGGGCACGCTGCCATGCAATAGCGGCATCCTATGCACCGGTGGTAAATCTGTGCAACCAACCCTTCCGGATTCCGGTAGGTCGCTCCCACGGGACAGACCTTCGTGCAAGGTGGATCGTCACAATGGTAGCACAACTTGGGAACCCTTTTTGCCCGGACATCGGGATACTCGCCGTCAAATGTCGTGATCATATCCATCCAGAACATTGCGCGCCCCTGCTGGGCCTGGTCAGGACCGACGATGGCAATATTATTCTCCGATTTGCACGCCACCATGCAGGCCCCGCACCCGGTGCATTTGTCGAGATCGATCACCATAGCCCATTTTGCCATTCTCAGCTCTCCTCGTCCTAGCTGGCTACCGAGATCCTGACTCTCGTACCCTGCAATGCCGGCTTGCCGCTGATCATGTCGTACAGGTCCTTCATGATGGTGGTGGGGTTGACTCCGTGCCCCCTCGCATACCTTCCGTACGACGTATGTCCCAGCCCGATCGGGATAGCAACCACATTCGGCATGATCCCTGGGGAGAGTTGTGCCCGGACTTTGAGGGTCCCGACGGGCGACTCCACCCAGACCCAGTCACCGTCATTGATGTGATACGCTGCAGCCGTCGTTGGGTGGATCTCAACCCACGATCCCCAGTAACGCCGGACGGCGTAGCCGAACATTTCTTGCATCATGGGGAGATTCGCCCCCTGCCCGTCGCGCGTCGGGAGAACCCGAAAGGTGATCAGCTGCAGGGGCAATTCCGCATCGTGCGCCGGAGGCTCATGATGAGGAAGGAACGCGCTGTCACCACGCGCTGAGATCATCAGTCCATTCAACACCAGGTCCAGCTGTTGAGACGAAGTTCCGCCCCTGGCTCTGACAAGAGCGTCAACGGCCGACTTGAGTTTCTGGGAAAAGAACTCAAACCTGCCTGACGGTGTCTGAAAGACTTTGTTCCACTTGTTCGGTCTATGTATAGGATCCCACCACCCGCCGTGCTCCACCAGTCGATCCCAGAACTCCTCGAACGAATCATACCGGCCAACATGCCACCCGCGTTGCTGCAGATACTCCAGCCACGATTTCCCGACCCCATCAGTGGTAATCGCCCCTTTCCCAGACCGGTAGACGCCCTTTATCGCATGCTTCATTGATTCTTCGTAGCGGGAGAATGGGAAAGCCGCCTTCACTGACCCCCCAAGACGAGCGGCAAGCTCAATGATGACGTCTCCGGTATGACGCGTATCGTACAGCGGTGGCACCACGGGCTGCTGGATGCCTACGTGGGCAAATCCTATGGACGCGACGTTCGAGATCTCCCCCCAGCGTTCCATGGCATTGTGATCGGGCAGCACAAGGTGTGCATACTCGCTCGTCTCGTTGACCATGGAATCAAAGCTGACAATGAGAGGAATCTTTTTCAGCGCATTCGCGAAATCGTGATGGTTCAGCGTCTCGAAAAGGGGGTTGCCGCCATAGAGAAAGAGGACGCTCAATGGATATGGTTGTTGCGACAAAACGTTTTGAGTGAAACTATCGATCGAGAAAGCAGTCAGAGGGTATGTGCCGTCGTTTGATCGGGCAATGGGCACTCGCTTATGTCCTTCCCGTGCCTTCGCGTCCAGCCTGACTTCCGGCAGTTTCATGAACGGAGGGTCGTCGATGAAGGAAAGCCCCCCATCTCGTTCGAAATTCCCAAGGAGCGCATTCAGACTGTGGACCGCCATGGACGCAAACGTCCCATTGGCGGCATCTATCGTTCCCTGGTCGCCCAACACCAGCGCCGGTTGGGTATTCCCCAGTTCACGGCCGAGTGCCAGTATGGTTGCGCTGTCGATGCCCGTAATCTCTGACACGCGCTCCGGATAGTAGTTCCCCAGGACCAGGCTCTCAAAGCCGACGTGCTTTTCGCCCGACGAATCGGTCCAATTGTCGAATCCGAAGGTGTGATCCCTCACAAAATCCATGTTGTAGGACTCTTCACGGATAAGCACGAATGCGAGGCCGAGGGCGAGTGCACCGTAGGTCCCGGGCCGGATCGGGATCCACCGGTCGGCGTTTGATGCGGTCAGGTTCGCCCTGGAATCGATCTGGATGTATCGCGTCCCCGTTTCTCTGTGACGGGAATACAGTTTCGTGTAGTAGACAGGCGAATATCCTTCTTCCAGGAAATTTGCCCCGAAGCTCAAAATCAACTTGGCATTGAGAAAATCGAAAGCGGGAATCCGTGAATGTCCATGGACGAGCGAATAGGGCACACTGTTGTTCTGCGCGCTCGAGAATTGAAAGTAGTTAGGAGATCCATAGACTCTCATGAAGCGCCCGATATGTTCATGCATCAGCCCCCGTTCCTCGTGGCCGAGGAAAGCCACCTGATGAGCGTTCCCTTTTTCTCGGAGGTCGAGCAACATTGTGCTAATGGTCTTCAAGGCATCGTCCCAACTGAGCGGCTCCCATCTTCCACTTCCGGGATCGCCCGACCGCCGCAGAGGCCCCCGTGCGCGATCCGGATGATAGAGTGCATGCAGTGCATTCAAGCCCAACGGGCACATCCCGCCTCGGTTTACCGGATACACCGGGTTTCCTTTGACAGAGACCGGGATCCCGTCGATGAGGCGAACACGCATGCCGCAACCTCCCGGACAAAGGCCACAGATGGTATTCTTCCATGTTTCGACCTTTGGTCCTCTACGGGCCTTTTCGATCAGGTTCGCCGGGATCTCCAGCACGTCATCCATGCCGCAGCCCGAGAGGAGCAACGTCCCCGAAGCGCCACCGATGAGTTTCAGGAATTCCCGCCGTCTAATTTCCATAAAGACCCCGGACGCTAACGATGACAGGACAGGCAGTCATTCGAAACCTTCCGTTCCCTGTGACACCGCATGCAGTTTTCCATCGTGACCGGCAGGAATGCCGACGTGATCGGTGTCGAATACTCAGCAACGTTTCCGTGACAGGTGGGACATTGCACTTCGCCCCTGATGACGTGCCGCCGATGCGAGAAATAGACGTGGTCAGGAACCGTGTAAATCCGCATCCAGGGGATCTCATTCCCTCCGGCAACATACTGTCTCAGTTTCGCCTCCTCCGGTGACTGCGAAAGCGGCGCATCGGAGTGGCAGTTCGTACACAGCGCAAGGTCGGGGATTGCCGCAGACGCCGAAGTCTCAACGGTTGCGTGACAATCCACGCAGGTCAAGCCGGCGTTTTCAATGTGAATCTTATGGCTGTAGGCAATTGGCTGAATCGCGGTTTTCTCTGAGCGGAGGGCGCGGTACAGGAACACCCCTACGATGACAACCCCTGTCGCTACGACCATGACAGCAACTGTTTTCATGACAATGGTCCTCGGCACAAGAGCGCCATGGGAGAATCTCTGCAGGTGAATCCGGTGAGCGCGTTCAGCGTTTAGTGTTGGGTGACCTTCTTCAGATATGCATAGAGATCCCGCATCGAGTCAGCCGTGAGCGCAGGCCATTTCTTGTTCTGTGTGATGATCAGATCTTCCATCTCACCGGCATGATTCCACATCAGCTGGATCATCCGAATCGGGGAATCGAATCTCTTGATCGTTGACAGATCCGGGCCCCGCCCCCCGCCCCCCGCCGTATGACAATTCCCGCATCCCTTCTGCTTGAACACCTCTTCTCCGCGCTGCGCCGTCCCTTCTTTGTCCTGGAAACCTAAGGAGTAGATATATGCGATGATGTCCGCCATTTCACTCCCTTCGAACCTGGGCCAGTCTATCGCCTCCTTTCCCATCAGATCCATCATCACCTGGCCGTGATTCCACATCGCGCTCGCCACTTCCGTAACTCCCTTCTTGAGCTCGATGCGGATCAGCCCTGCCTCAATTCGTTTCCTCTTTCCCTCGCCAACGTGACATTGAGAACAGTGTTTTTCCTCAAACAGGACCCGGCCGCGTTTGGGACTTCCTGGCGACATCCGGATCTCTGTGTTCGATGCCGTCAGTTGGCGGAGATATGCGCCAATGGCATTCACATCCTGTCCGCTGAGCGTCGGGTACTTCATCTTGTGTTCCCTGATCTCTTTCTGCATTGCGGGACCATGGTTCCACATTGCCTGGACCAGGTACAGCGGTGTCGAGTATTGTTGGACGGTTTTGAAGTCCGGGCCCACCGATCCCCCTTTGCCTCCCACGCTGTGACAGGTGGTGCACCCCTTAGAGTCCAGAAGTGCTTTCCCCTCTGCCACTCCCCCCGGTTCGCCGAGATATCGCAGGTAGTACAGGAATCCCAGGAGCTCCAACATTTCGTTCTCGGTCAGGCGAGGGCGGTCCATGCGGAGCTGCCGGAATTTCCGGTTCATCTGGGGAGCATGGTTCCAGATAATCGACGCCAGCTCCAGCCCGCTGCCGAAAAACTGCTCGCGGCTGAGATCCGGTCCGGCGGTCCCGCCGTAACCGCCGATGGCATGGCACGCGATGCATTTCTTTTCTTCGAACACGAGACGACCATTCAGAGGATCACTGGGGAATTCTATCTCCTGCGCGGAAAGAGAGCCGGCCGCCAGAGCAAGCGTGGCAAATGAGAGGAATGGGATTCGCATGTCACTTCTCCTCGGAGGTTTCTGAAGTACGATGCTTCCCCTTCTGCAAGCCGAAAAAGACATATGTCAGGACGATCGCCAGCGTGAAGAACACAGGAACCGCGACAATACTGATGCCGACTGACGCGCCAGGGACATCATTGAGCTCAACCGACAGGGTAATGAGATTGGCGATCCATCCAGCGATAGTGATCACGAAAACCCAAATGAGGAGAACACTGGATAGCTGAAGGAGGTAGATGAACCTATCACGCCTCGATGTGGCCCGACCGGTCATCGGTGTTGGATGGAATGGGTAGAGAAGTTCTGCGACCCTGCGTCAAAATGCATGCCAACCATGCACGCGTCAGCAGCCGGGACTTTCAACCTCTCCGGGCATCCGGAGGCTCGCTCTGCATGGGGTACCGCCATCCCGACGGCCGTCTTTCTCAAGAATGGAAAAATGGGCGCTCAGTTTTTCGACAATGGGAATACGTGCTTCCGCTCCATTCTTCGTATTGTCAGATAGAGCGAGACGGCAACGACTGTGATGATAACGGTGGAGATGGCCAGGCCCAGCCGTCGGAAATAGTATTCGTCGATCTCCTTTCCGGCAGCCGCCGAGACGACTGATGCCACGCCAAGACCTTTCACGACCACCTCACGGAATTTGTTTTCGTCGAACGAGTGTACCATCGTTCGTGATTCCAGGCGGGCTTGTCGTATTTCGCGAAGTTTGAACTTTGCCTCTCCAATTTCCATCCCCTTCTGCTCCGCCTCGCTTACGCGCGCCTGAGCATCCTTCTCACTTCGCTCCAGGGTATCGATCAGCCCGCGCATGGCTTGAGCAACGTGATATGCCCGGGAGTCCGGATACTTTCCATGGCACCACGTGCACACCGCCTCCGGCCCGACGCCCAGAAGTGCATCCGTCGCGGCCACAGTCTCATGGTTGCCATGACAGGTCTCGCATTCCGGAAGTTTTCGTTTGTCGAAAGCTTTCTTATGGGGACTCGTCGAGAACAATTCGGCGTTCAGGGCATGGCATGTGCCGCACACCTTGGAGATCGATTCCACGCCCGGCGGGGTGGCACCGTGGTTGCCATGGCAGCCGTTACACGCCGGTGCTCCGAGGTCGTTCTTCTCCAGCAGCGCCTTTCCATGAACGCTTGTTGAATATTTTTTGAATTGATCCGACGGTATGCCGTACCCTTTCATGTACTTCGGGTCCGCATGGCATCGGGCGCACATACCGGGGATATTCGTCGGGTACACCTGTGACTTTACCGCTTTGGCAGAAAGTATTCCGTGAGTTCCGTGGCAGTCCGCACATTGAGCCGTCTTGGGATCGCCGTGGGCATTGCGCTTGCCGTGGACGCTCGTCCGATATTTCGCCAGTTGATCGATCGGCATCGCGGGATCGTACGCGTGCATGTACGCGGCGTTGGAATGACACGACGCACAGGCGGTCGGGATGTTCAGCGGGTGGACCGGAGACCGGGGATTGTTATTGGGCAGAATGCCGTGCACTCCGTGGCACGAAGTACATTGTGCTATTGATTCCTTTCCCGTAGTGGAGAGTTGACCATGCACGCTTGAGCCGAGGAGTTCCATCTGATCCCGCGGCAGCGGGGAATTATATTGCTTGATCATGATGGCTGCATCAGCGTGGCACCGTGCGCAGGCCTTTGAAATCTCGTCCCCTTTGGGCACGCCGATAAAGCCCCCGGCCTTGTTCATTGCCTCTTCCATGTCCTCCTTGGTCGCATCTCCCCCATGGCACCCTGCGCAGGAAACACCCCTCAGAAAATGGACGCTCGTTTTGTACTGTGCCGCAGGTACGTCCCCGAGTGCCTCGTGGCAGGTGAAACATTGGTCCTGTGAGAAGGCGACACGGCCGGACACGCCGACCGCCAGCAGCATGATCCGGACACTCGCGTGCATCAGGCGTATGTTCATGCGAGCCATCCCACGATGGTAAGGACGATGACAAACAGGATCACGGCAATTCCTACGTAGTTCACGAGCCGATTCTGTTCCCCCCGGGAACTCTTGCGATCCCAGAAGGGAACAAGCGTCCACAGCACGCCGGCAATTCCAAACATCAGGATGCCGAGAACCTCCCCATCAACGAACAGCACCTGCGCCGGAATGTACTTCAGTGTCTGGAACATGAACAAGAAGTACCATTCAGGTTTGATCCCAGCCGGTGCCGGCGAAAAGGGATCGGCCTTATGCCCCAATTCCCACGGAAAGAGAACGGCCAGAACAGCAAGGACATTCAAAACCAGCAGCCACAGGAGAAGATCCCGAAGCAGGAAGTTCGGGAAAAACGGCATCGTCTTTTGTTCAGCTTCCGACGAGTTTTCCATGCCGAGCGGCTCGCTCATCCCCTGTCGCTGCACCAACAGAAGGTGTATCCCCAGCAGTACCGCAAAGACGCCCGGGAGGATAGCAACGTGGAAGCCGAACATGCGGGACAGGGTTGCTCCGCCGACATCCTCGCCGCCGCGAAGGAAGACCATGAGGGATTCGCCGATGAGTGGAACCGATCCGGCAATATCGGTGCCGACCTTCGTCGCAAAAAAGGCGAGTTCGTTCCAGGGGAGCAGGTAACCGCTGAAACCGAATGCGAGCGCCAGGCCAAGCATAAGCATGCCGGTGAGCCATGTCATCTCCCGCGGTTTGCGGTAAGCTTTCGTAAAGTAGACGCTGAACATGTGGATAACCGCGGCAAGGACGAAGAGGTTTGCCGACCAGCTGTGAATCGATCTGATCAACCAGCCGAATTCCACCTTTGCCATGATGAACTGTATACTCTCGAAGGCGAGGGTATCACTCCCTTTGTAGTAGAGCAGCAGCAGAATACCGGTAACAACCTGAATGATGAACAGGAAGAGCGAGACCCCACCGAAATAGTACCAGACCGAATGGCTGTGCACCGGCACATATTTCTTCCCTAGAAATTCGACGAGGTCCTCAAGGTGGACTCTGTCGTTCACCCATCCGTAGAGTCTTTGCCACCAGGTCTTCATACTTTTTTCGAAATCGAAATTTCCTCGTCCTGGATGATGACTTTGTATTCCTCCAGGGGACGCGGTGGGGGACCTGCAATGTTGCGCCCGGTAAGATCATACCGGCCATTGTGGCACGCACACCAGATTACGCCCATGTCCTTTCGGTATTGGACCGTGCAGTCCAGATGGGTACATGTCGCCGAGAACGCACGCAGCTCGCCGCTACTGAGACGGACAAGGATCAGCGGCTTGTTTCCGAATCGGATGATCGTGCCGGAATCTTTTACAAATTCGCCGACCTTCCCCGCCTTGATGCTGCTGACCTCCACTTCCCCCTCTTCAGGCGGCTTCAGGTAGGCGAAGATGGGATAGAGCACGGAGACGACCCACGCGACGAGCCCGCCACCGAGGACGTACTTCAGAAAATTGCGTTTCGTGGCCTGAGGTGGTGTTGGTACGTGTTCGTCCATGGACATGGGGAAAGTCTCACAAAGAACTACGATGGGTCATGCGTTGTATCATTTCGCCCCCTCCAACAGAGCATCGCCACGGGATACCTCCCAGGGGGGAAAGATTTTCGTCAGGAGGGCGAGAATGATGAGCGGCAGCACGAGGAGCACGAGGGACGTTAGCAGTCCCTCGAATCCCGTCAGCTCCATCTTGTACGTTGTCAGGCCCCGAAAGCTTTTTGAAAACATCTGACCGCCGATCACCACATTCCACCGGGTTGCAAAGATCCCGATTTGAATGAGGATGACTGAGACGAAGTACAAGAGCTTCCGCAACTCATCCTGGAATTTGAAGAGCTTGACGGAGACGATGATCCCCAGCGGTAGCAGCATTCCCAACAACACCTGGATGATCCCAAGGCTGATGAAGAGCCTATTCATGACCATCTCCGAGAGGATCTTGATTGACTCCTCGCTTTGGTAGAGACGGTGTATGAAGTCAAGGAGCTCGAGCGAAAAATCCACGATCACCGCATAGAAGAGATAGGACGCCATCTTGTCGAGGCACCTCATGTCAATCGCGCCTCCCCGGAACGGGGTGATCACCATGTAGAGAAAGATCACCAGCGCGACTCCCGAAACGATCGCCGAGAAGAGAAATACAATCGGCATCAGCACGCTGCTCCACCACGGATTTGCCTTGATGGAACCGAAAATGAAGCCGACGTATCCATGTAACAAAAATGCCGACGGAATGCCGATGATCGTAATGGCTTTGACCACCTTCCTGTCGAACTGGACACTCGCATCACTGGTATCCGTCGCAAAGAGGGCGACCACGCGGTGAACCCAATGGAGAATCCCCTTCTCCTGTTGCGCCCAGAGGATGATGTCCCGCCGGTACGTGAACCAGATTTCCAGCAGCAGGACCACCATCAAATACCAGGCGTAGACGAAGCCGAACATCGCCATCGCCGACGTGAAGTTTGGATTCAGGAAGATTTCGTACGACCGCAGCGGGTGCCCGAGGTGCAGCAGCAGCGGCAATGGCGCGACCAGGAGGAAAGCGAGCGCAGTCAGCAGAGCGAGCCGGTAGACTGACTGCACTTCCCGGACGTTGAACACCTTCACAAGTGATGCGAGGATGAACGCCCCGGCAACGAGGCCGGTGAGGTAAGGATAGACCACGATGAGGATGGACCAGTGCACTTCGATCTCGTTGGGGTAGATGTATCCCGTCACCTGCTTGAGCATTTCATACAGTTTCTCATAGAGGGGACTCATCACCGCACCTCTCCATCAAGATCGGAATAGAACACTTTGGGTTCTGTATTGAGGAACGGTTTGAGAACATGGAGCTTGTTCATCCGCTTGAATCGTGCCAGCGGGCTGGCGTTGCTGCGCGTATCGCCGAAAATGCGCGCCTGCGTCGGGCAGACTTCCACGCAGGCAGGGAGGAGCCCTTTGGTGATCCGGTGGTAGCAGAAGGTGCATTTGTCCGCGGTTTCCGTGTACGGATTCAGGTACCGCGCGCCATAGGGGCACGCCTGGATGCAGTAGCGGCAACCGATGCATCGATCGGCGTCGACGAGAATGACGCCGTCGTCTGTTTTGAACGTTGCCCCGACGGGGCAGACCTGGACGCAGGGCGGATTGTCGCATTGGTTGCAGAGCTTCGGAACGAAGAAGCTCCGCATGATGTCTTTCTCGTCGATGGCGTCCGCCGTACGGGAGATGCGCCCGTCGATACTCTGGACTGTACTCGATCCGTCCTTCTTCACCGTGTAGCGCTCCACCCAGGTCCTGAAGTAGAACGGTTCACGCGGGACTTCGTTCTCGTCCTTGCACGCTTCAACGCACCGTCCGCAGCCGATGCACTTATTTACCTGTATCCCCATCCCATAGTAGTGCTTCAGAGGGTCGTAACCGTCTGCTTTCGCCCTGGAGGGTCGCAGGAAGGCGCCCAACAACCCGCTTGAACTGAGCAGGAAGGATATCTTGGTGACGAATCTGCGCCGGTTCATGGCTATCCCACCTCGGGCATGTGTGGATAGTGACACTGCCAACAGAGATACTTCTCACCGTGTGTGGCAATGTCGATCTTCGGCGTCTCTTTTGAGCTGGCCTCTTTCGCGTGGCACGTGCCGCAGAACTCCCTTGTTGCCGGGATGGAAGCCATGACGTCACGGGGAGTGATCTTATGGCCTTTGGGAACTGTGTGGCAGGTTGTGCATTCAAGCTGCACGTGAGGGGACACGGCCTTGGTGCGGGCAATCTCGCCGTGGCACGCCTGGCATTCCTGCGGAACCGATGGCGGCTTGGGATCGTGGGGGTTGTGGCACGTCACGCACTGTTTCAACGGGTTGTGCGCTGCGGGATTGATCTGCGGAAAGCCCGTTGGTCGCGATCGATCGAACGCGTGGCATCGAACGCAGAACTCCCGCATCCGGGGCAGCCCAGGCTTGGTCTCCATCGGGTTCTCCGCGTGCGCCTGCGCAACCCCATGACAGGTCTCGCAGGAAAGGTTGCGGTGGTAGCCCCGTCGTTTCACGTCGAATTCATCATGGCAGCTCGCGCAGATTTCCGATCCCGCATAGCGGACCGGACGGGCCATCTCTCGGTCCAGTGTCGAGCGAATGAACAGGGAGGCCTCCGTCATGGAGGCAGGGAGGAGAGCACGGACGACAAGCACCAGAGCGACAAGCAAGAGAAACAACGCCAGGATCCTGATCAGCGCATCGGGCATCCGGTGGAACGGAGTTCTCATGAATGCTCCTTAGACATTAGGGCTGGCTGCGCAAGGTCAATCAGTTGCCATTATGACAGTCGCTGCAGTTGGTCTCCTTCCACGCATCACCGATGTCCACGGGGTGCTGATAATCGACGCCGCTCAGCGAAAGTCGAAGAGTGTCCTGCTCGAATTTCTGTGCAAGGATTGTGTGGCATTCATTACATGTCCGGGAGAGTACCTTCCCGTCGTCCGAAACGTGCTTCCCGTCGTGACAACGGAAGCAGCCGGGATAGTACATATGGCCGATGTTGTCGGGAAACGCTTTCCAGCTCACCCGCATCGACGGAAAGTAGTTCCTGCTGTAGATCTTCTGGACTTCGGCCACGGTGCTATCGATGGCCGCCTTCCTCGACTTCGCGATGTCCGGATACTTCGTGGCGAAGTATTCCTCGATCGTCAGCTTGATGCTGTCCATGGCGATGTCGCGGCTCGAATAGGGATACTCCAGCGCGCTCACCGCAAGTCCTTTCACTCCGGGGAGCTTCGGGTCGATCCACCCGAGCGACATCACGTGGTTCACCGAGCGCGCAGGGGGATGATAGATGTGCGTAGGACGGTTGTGACAATCGATGCAATCCATCCTGCGGACGGGGCGCTGCTGAAGCTCTTCATCGGTCAACGGGCTGTCGGCGCTTTTGTAGACGGTCACCGTTCCATCCGGCCTCCGGGTTCGTACCCAGGGGATGGTCTGGCGCGAGGAATCGGACGGTATGTACGTCACCTCATTCGCGAGGTTCATGTGCCAGTGGATCCCCGAGGTCGGCCCGGCCTCGATGTTGCCTCCGCCGATCTTGATCAGGAGTTCCAGCGTCCACTTCGTATTCTGATCGTCGGAGATGAAGTACGTGTTCTTCATCTCCTTCTCGCTGAAAAAATGCTTGGGCCAGTGGCACTGCTCGCAGGTTTCCTGGGCGGGACGGAGGTTTTCGATCGGCGTGGGAATGGGTCGCGGATAGGTGTTGAACGTCACGGCGTACAGCTGGTACGTTCCCGAGAGCTTCGATCGGACGAACCAACCTGCCCCCGGGCCGATATGGCACTGGACGCAGCCCACTCGCGCATGGGGAGAGTACTGATAGGCCGTATACTCCGGCTCCATCACGGTGTGACAGGTCTCGCCGCAAAACTGGTCGGAGTCGGTATGCTCGTACGCTTTGAAACTGCCGAAAGCCGAGAAGAGGAGAAGAAGAATCGTTCCAACTGCAATAAGGGTAAACGCCTTCCGGTGCTTCGGGTTATTCAGATCCACCTGGGGGAGGTGGTGCTCCACTGGCTTCCCGGCCCGAGCGCGGCGATGTTCGCGCCAGACTCCTGCGACGGCAATGGCAACCCCGATCAGGAGGATCGCCGGGAGGATGACGAACGCGATGATCCCCATGTACGGCTTCGGGGTCTCCGCCAGCGATTCCAGCAAAATGAGAAAGAGGACGAGGCCGAAGCTTACCGCCGCGATCGCCGCGCCGACAAGTGTCAGGGGGTTATAGAATGAATTGGGCAACAACCGCTTCATAGCGCAGCGCGTTGACCTTCACTGATACAGTAATGCGGACACCGGTCGCGCAGGGCGCCCGGTTCGGTTGCAATCCGCCGGACCGCACGTGCGGTCCGGCGGCAGGGGACAAGCGAACGATTACGTCTTTGGCGGGCCTTTGTGCTCGATCTTCGCCCACATCTCTTCCATCTTGAAACCCTTGAAGAACGGGCTTTCGCTGTTGTGGCAGGTCTGGCAGAATTTCGCGTCGGTCTTGTCGCCGATGGTGAAACCGGCCGCCTTTGCCTTCGCAATGTCTTTCGAATGGATCAGCTTGTACCCGGAAGCCGCACCGTGGCACGCTTCGCAGGTGACCCCTTCCTCCTTCTTGAATCCTGCTTCCACGTTCTTCGCTGCACCGCCTCCCGTCACGTGACACTTCAGGCATTCGGGGCTCTCCGCGGCCGGGGTCTTCAGTCCCTTCTTCTTAGCAACCTCGTCGGCTTCCTTGGACTTCAGCGTCTCAAACGCCTTGGCATGCTTGCTCTTCTCCCAGATGACGTATGCCTCTCCCTTGTCTTTCGCCTTATGACACATCCCGCACGTTTTTGAGCCGACATACTTGTTCTGTGCCGGTGACATCCCTGCGGTAAACAGGACGGCGACCGCAAGCGCGAGCATTGCCTTGAACGTTCTCATGCAGTGGTTCCTCCCTATGGATAGTGGTGTACGGATTGATTCGAAAGAACGATGCCGGAAGACGGTTGTCCGCGAACGCAGACAGCGCGCCGAACATGAAGGGCCTCTCTGGTTGGGATGAAGAGCAGAGGCGTTGCCGAAAATACCACTTTGTTCAGAAAGAATCCACACATCATTTATAGGCGAAAAGCATGGCGTAAATGATCCAGACCACGATCCCGAAGCCGAGACCGAGCGCGGTCCATGCAAAGGCGCGAATCGTTCGTATCACAATGGGAGGATAGGGGTCAACAAGGTAGTCGTTCAAGGCGCCGGCCTTCACCAGCGAATCGTACTCCTCCGGCTTGTCCTCCTTGAACTCCTCCAGGTCCATACGGCCGGTGAAGATGACGATGTCCATTGGAAATTTTTCCGGCCGGAGGTGGGTGTTGAAGAAGTGGACCGTAAAGATGAAGCCGACAGCCAGCAGGGCTTCGTCGCTGTGGATGATCGTCGCCACGTTGATCGCCCAGCCCGGAATGAACTGTGTGAAGAACTCGGGAAACCAGAGCATGAGGCCCGTGGAACCGATGACCGCGATCCCCCAGAAGACGGCAAAGTAATCGAACTTCTCCCAGTACGTCCACCGCCCGTACCGCGGACGAGGCCCCAGGCCGAGGAACCACCGCAGAGACCCGGTGAGGTCGCGCAGGTCCTTCTTCGTCGGCAGCATGGTGTCGGGTCCTGTGAGCATCGATTTCCACGAACCGTAATCCTTCTTCCGTTGGCGGAAGAGGTCGACGATGTGGATAATCATAATGCCGACCATCAGGACTGCCGCGACGCGGTGGATGTATCCCGCCGACTCAAAACCGCCGAAGAGGTGGGAGAGCGTGACCGCCCAGGCCGTGTAGGAGAACTTCAGCGTCATGCCGGTAAGGGCAAGGCTGATGAAACAGACGATCATCACAACGTGGAGCAGCCGGTTCAGCCGCGTGAAGCGGAGATATTGTTTTGCCCCCGTTGTCCCCTGATCCATCACTCCTTCTCCCCGTTTCCGTCGGCATTCGCCTCCACGACCGCCTGTTCCGCCTGTTGCTTTCCCCTGTTCCTTTGCCGTCGCATCTGCACAGCCCGCGGGAGCCAGAGCAACGTATGCAGGCCGCCGAGCACGAACGTGCCGACCAGCAAACCCGTCATCCCCCAGAAGGTGTAGAACAGGAAGGGATATTTCTGCGGGTCGTGGTGGGTGGCATGGGTAAGATATCCGGCAAACTTTCGAGTTGCACCCGGATGGCATTTCTGGCAGGTTCCGACGACATTTTCACGGCTTAGATGCGACCGTGGGTCTGCTACGGGAAGGATGTCGTGTGCACCGTGGCAGTCATAGCATTTCGCCGTCTTCGTGTACCCGAGTTGTGAGACTTTGCCGTGATACGTATCGAAATAGGTCCTGGCGATCTCCTCATGACACTGTCCGCATTGCGTCATGATGGTCAGTTTGAACCCTTCCGTGTCCGCCCGCCTGATCGTATGCGCGGAGTGGCAGTCGCTGCACACCGGAAGTCTCTTATCGGTCCGCCCTACTACTGTGGCGTGGATGCTCGCGTTGAACTTCTCCTCGATCCCGTGATGGCAGCGGCCGCACGTGGCAGGAAGGTTCCTGGGGTTGACACTAGATTCGGAGTTTGCGACTGGCAGGACGCCGTGCGCCGTATGGCAATCAGTGCACATGGCCGTCACCGTCAAGCCGCTCTTGAGCAGGCCTTTGCCGTGGATGCTCTCCTGATAGTGCTCGACGATGTTGTGCTCGTCGCCGATGTAGCGCACCGCGGCTTTCTGGCCTTCGCGGTGACAGCGCGCGCAGAGCCCGGGCACATTTATCGGGAAGGTGGAAGACTTTGGTTCGCTCTTTCCCCGTACCCCATGGGTGCCGTGGCACTCGTTGCATGTCGGCGCATTGGGATCGTTCCGGGCCAGCAGTGTGCCGTGCATGCTCTTCTGGTATTGCTGGCCGATCTCCGCGTGGCACGAAGAGCAGTCCACCTTCTGGGTGATCGTCTCGCAGGGCCTCGACTTCGACGCATTCACGCCAACATGGCATTGGCTGCAGGCGTTCTTCGTGTGCCGGGAATTCTTCACCTCTTCCTGGCGGACGAAGAGCGAACGGCCGTCACGAGACGACGCGATGTCCCCCCGACCGTGGCAACGCATGCAATCGGCATCGGCCATCCCCTGGTCGTAGAAAACCTTTCGGACCTTGTGGGGCTGATGGCAGTCAACGCACGCCGGCAGCACGTGCGTCTCCTTCTCCCAGAGCTCGCCGCGGATCACCTTCCGGTGCACCGCCTCGATCTGGGCATGGCACTGCGTACACGTCGCTGCAATGTTCCTACGATTGATGGACGAGCGCGGATCGGTGTGCCTGAAGATCCGGTGCGCCGTATGGCACGACGCGCAGGTGGCAGAGACGACAAGCCCCTTTTTCAGGAGGCCCTCGCCGTGGATACTTTCGGAATAGTTTTCGACGATGTTCGCCTGATGGATCTCCCGCTGGCGGGAGACAGGCGATCCTTCGCGGTGGCATGAGCCGCAAACGAACGGCACGCGCTGCGGAGAGACGGCGGACCGTGGGTCCTTGACCGGCGCGATCTCATGGGCTCCGTGACAGTTCACGCACGCCGGAGCGAGTGGATCCCCTCGTGCCACGGCCTTGCCGTGCAGCGACTCCGCATGGTCCTTCTGCTCCTGCGTGTGGCACGTGCCACAATCCACGCGCGCAAGCGGGACGTCGTGCGGTAGTTCCTTCCCCTGCAGGTCGGCATGGCACGCAACGCAGGTGAGGCCCCCGTGAACGGAGGCTGTGACGCGCCGCTCATCGACAAACAGCGAGACCGATCTTCCGCGGCGCTCGGCCGTCAGCGACTTGTCGCCATGGCAGCTGAGACAGTCCGAGTTCTCCTGAGCGCGGACCAGTGCCGGCGGCGCGGCAAACACCGCCGCCGTAACGAGGATCCAGTATGCCGGGACTCTCCGCATCACCCCTCCGCGTCAACCCGGCGGGCCTCGGCGGCCCGGAGCGCCTTCAGCTCCAGCAGGTGTTCTTCCTCCATCTCTTCTTCGGTCAGTGTTCCCTTCCAGAAGGCAAGGTTGATCGGGTAAGAATCGGGATTGAACATCACAAAATAGAAGTGCCAGACGATGACGGCCAGCGTTGCAAGCCAGGCCTCGTAGTAGTGCACCGTCTGGGCAACGTCCCACCAGAGCTTGGTCAGCAGACCGAGGAACGTATTGTCGAACCAGAGGATCACTCCCGTCACGCCCATCACCACAGTCCCCCAGACGAGCGCCCAGTATTCGCTCTTCTCGATGTAGCTGAACCGCCCGAACTGCGGTTTCCGGGATGAAATGCCAAGGTTGTACTTCAATACTGCGATCGCGTCTGTGATATCCTGCCGGACCGGCAGGAGATCCTGCAAGAGTCTTTTCCCTCGCGGGACGAACACAACGTAGTAGATGTGGTACAGTCCCGCGAGAACAAGCACGACCCCCGCGGCGCGGTGGAGCACCCCGCGCGCCTCGAACATTACGGGACTAAGATCCCGGACCGGCGCGACCCACCATGCATCAGGAAACTTGAGCGCAAACCCGGTGAGCACCAGCGTGATGAAACTGACCGCCAGCGTGCCATGCTGGATCCGCTCGTCGAGCGACATCCGGAGATAGAGGCGGTGACCGGGGTGATGGCGCGTGAGGATGCCCCGCCGGAACTTCAGCAGCCGTTTCGACTTCGTCACGAAGTCAAGGATATTGTGAATCGCCATCCCGCCGATGATCACGACAATCAAGATGACATAGGTCGTCGAAACGATATAGAGTATTTCATCACTGCCCGACGTGACGATGACGTGGACCGCCCCCTTCGTGAAATTCTCGTTGGCGCCCGGATGGCAAGTGCCGCACGTCGCCGCCAGGTTGCTTTTGTGAATGCGCGAAGTCGGGTCGCTCGAAGGTTTGATGTCGTGGACGCCGTGGCAGCTCGCACAGTTGGCGACCTCCACGCTCCCTGCACGCCCGGCAAGTCCGTGATAGCTGTCGGCGAACGACTGGAAGCGGTCGGCTGCGAGACCGTATTTCTGCGTCAGCCGGACCGACGCGTGGCATGGTGTGCAGACCTGGGCCGAGACGTTTCCGGCCGCCACGGGCGACCGTGCATCCTTCGGGGAGAGAATCCTGTGTTCACCGTGGCAGTCCGTACAAGTCGCGGACGCCATGACGCTCGCAGCGAGGGCGGTGCCGTGGATGCTTCCGCGGTATTGCTCAAGCACATCCGCATGGCATCTGCCGCACGTCGCGGCGATGTTCGGTTTGGCCACCAGCGATGAGGGGTTCCCTCCCTTCTTCATTTCATGACTTCCATGGCAGTCGATGCAGGTGGCGGCGGCTTCGTTCCCCACCTTCACAGCACGCGCATGAACGCTCTGCTCGTAACTCGCAATAAAGCCGGCAGTCGGACCCACACGCGCACGCACGTCGGGGTCATCGACGTGACACCGGAGGCACATCGCGGCGAGATTCTTCCAGTTGGTCTGTGCGGCTGAATCCGCCGGCGCCTGAACCTCATGCTCGCCGTGACAGTCAATGCAGGTCGGAGATCCTTTCACACCCGCGGCAAGGGCTATCCCATGGTCGGAGGCATTGAACGTCGAATCAACCGCAGCGTGGCAGCGGGCGCAGGTCGCTGTGGCAAACGCCTTCCGCTGTTCGGGGGTCTCGGCGGAGAGTTTCGCAATGGCGTGGGTACCGTGGCAATCCGCGCATGCGGCATTGGGGTGCCCGCCGGCTATTCTGCCGTGAACGCTTTCGCCGTACGCCAGGAATTGCTCGTCCGCATGGCAGGAGGTACACGCGACCAACCGGATTTTCCGCGCATGGGGAAGTTCGGTGGGACTGAAACCGGCATGACAGTCGACACATTCGAGCCCGGCGTGAGCCGATCGCTTGAGCGACGCAGCGTTGACATAGAGGGAAATCGACTTTCCCCGTTTGGACATTGTAAGCCCCTGCTCCGCGTGACAGCTCAGGCAATCGACACTCGTCTGTGCGGCGGCCTGGAACGAAACGACGCACAAGATACCTGCAATGACGAACGCCGGGATACGACGGAGGGTATGGCGGATCGGTTGAAACATGAAAGGGCAGACGTCAGAGTTCAGAGGACAGAAAGGCCCGAATCCGGGCAGAATTCATCGGTCAATCAGCATGCCAAGGGGGGAAGGGTGGAATTGTTGAAAAAACCTACATATACGAATGTCAACGTCGGTAACTATTCCCAATTCTGCAACTTCGGGATGCGGGGTGTTTGCACGCGTGGGAATGAGGATGTGTCCCTGTAACCCCCTCAGAGCATCAGTAATTCCTCGATCCGCCGTGAGACGGCAGCGATCTCAACCGGCTTGTAGAAGACCGAGTCGACGTGACTTCGGATCGTCCGTTCCAGAGCGGCGTCGCGGCCGGTGTAAACATAGAGTAAGATGACCGGCACGGCGCCGTGACGTATGCGGAGCTCGTCGAATTTCTCCATGAGACGTTGCGAGGGAACGGCGTCGACGATGATCAGGTCCACGCGATGTTCGCCGGCGAGCGGCTCGACCTGGGCCAGGTTGGTCGTGGTCACCACGTGGTACCTGTCCTGGAAGAGCATGGAGAGACTGAAGCAGAGGTTCAGGTCGGGGCTGAAGATCAGAATGGTCTTTTGTTCCCCCCCGTGCCCGTTGTCGTGAGGGACAGCGTTTCCCCCCTTCCCCTGGTCTTCCTGACTGTTCTTGAGGTCCATGGGGGTCAACGCAGATGGAGTTCGTTCTCGACGTCCGCGAAGCGGAGGAGGGACTCCCGGACGGCATGGGGCTTGACAGCGAGGACGGGGACGGCGGACAGCCGGATCACCTTCTGTGCCACGCTCCCCATGGCGGCTTGCTTCAACCCGGTTCGCCCGTGAGTTGCCATGACAATCAGGTCCATCCCCTGTTCCCTGGCGTACCTGCTGATTTCTTCAGCGGGGCGGCCCGACCGGGTGACGAGCTCCAGGTTCAGCCGCGAATCGATCCTGGACGCAGCGAACCCCTCCAGTGCGGCGGCCGCATTCCGGTCGGATCGGTGCTGCCCCTGCTCGTCGACATACAGGAGACAGAGTCGTGCACCGAACAGAAGCCCAAACGTGAAGGCGTACTCCAGGGCCGCGAGAGAGTACTCCGAGAGATCGGTGGTGATGAGGATGTTTTTGAGGAAGATCATGACTGCACGCCCCACGGCGTACGTCGCTTTTTTCAAGAGGTGTGCCAATGCAAACGCCCTCCCGACGATGAGGAGGGCGTCATTTTGTCAATAAAACCAATGCGGTGAGGGGTTGGAGGCCGTCGGGCATTCCAAATTGTGGGAATCCGCAGGCACAAATTCCTATGCCTGCGAAGGGATGTTGAGCTCTTCGATCTTCCGGTAGAGTGAGGAGAGACTGATCTTCAGCGCCCGCGCCGTTGCCTCCTTGCTGAACTGGTTGGCACGCAGGACATGGCTGATGTACTGACGCTCGAATTCGTCTACCGCCTCTTTCATGGACCGCCGGGCGTCAAAGGAATACAACGCGTCCTGCCGTTGCTCGAACAGACCGGGAAGCTCGTCCTTCGTGATGAGGCTCCCTTCCGCAAAGATCACCGCCCGTTCGATGATGTTTTCCAGCTCCCGGATCTCCCCCTTCCAGGAATGGGCCAGGAGCGCCTTCATCACCTCGTTGTCCACTCCCCGAACGTCCTTGTTCATCTCCCGCGCGTACTTCGCAACGAAATGCTGGACGAGGAGGGGGAGATCATCCTGCCGCTCGGCAAGCGAGGGAAGGTTGATCTCCACGATGTTCAGCCGGTAGAAGAGGTCTTCCCGATACCGTCCGGCCTCGACCTCCTTTGCCAGGTGTTTGTTCGTTGAGGCGATGATCCTGACGTCGACGGACTGGGGAAGGGAGGTGCCGACAGGGGTGATCTCCTTCAACTCGATGGCCCGGAGCAGCTTCACCTGGAGGTGCAGCGGGATCTCGCTCACTTCATCCAGAAAGATCGAGCCGCCGTCAGCCGCCTTGAAGTACCCCTCCTTGTCTGCCGTCGCCCCCGTGAACGATCCCTTTTTGTGGCCGAACAGTTCACTCTCAAAGAGGTTTTCAACGATCGCGCCGCAGTTGACCGCAATAAAGGGTTTCGTGCTCCGCTTGCTGTTGTAGTGGATGGCGCGGGCGACAAGCTCCTTGCCGGTCCCGCTCTTGCCGTGGATCAACACCGTCCCGTCGGTGGCCGCGACTTTCTTAATGGTGTCGAACACCTTGGCCATCGCCGGGCTCTGGCCGATGATGTTGGCAAAATCGTACTGGCGGTGCAGCTCCCCGCGGAGAAGCTTGTTCTCCACTGTCAGCCGCCGGCTCGCAAGAATCCGCCGCATCTTGACCAGCAGCTCGTCGAACTCCACCGGCTTGAGGATGTAGTCCACCGCGCCCTTCCGCAGTGCCGCGATGGCGGTGTCGATCGAACCGTACGCCGTGATGATGACGACCAGGGTCTCCGGGTAGTGGCCGGCAATGTGCTCAAGCAATTCAATCCCCTTCATCTCGGGCATCTCAAGGTCGGTGAGCACGAGATCGAAGGTCTCGGCCTTCAGCATGTCGGCCGCGACTCTGCCGTTGGCGGCGTCCTGCACCGTATATCCCTCCTTCGAGAGCACGAACGAAAGAGACTCACGGATGATGTCTTCGTCGTCGACGATCAGGATCGACTCAGCCATGCTGGAATTCCTTTCCGTTCAGCGGCAGGGTCATGCTGAACGAGGTCCCTTTCCCCCAGGTGCTCGAGACGGCCAGATCTCCGCCGAAACTCCGCACGATGCCGTAACTCACCCAGAGCCCGAGGCCGGTACCTTCGCCGACCTGCTTCGTCGTGAAGAAGGGCTCAAAGATCTTAGGCATGTTCTCCGGCAGAATGCCCGCCCCGTCGTCGGTGATGGTCACCTTCACCTGTTCTTCGTCGCGTTCGACCTCGGCGGTAATGGTCCCGTGTTTCCCTTTCAGCGCGTCCACGGCGTTGAGGAGGATGTTAATGAAGACCTGCGAGAGCTGGTCCGGCACCAGCGAGAGGGTCGGGATCTGCCGGCGGACGTGCGTCACGAACGTCACGTCCTTCGCCTTCTTCCCCATCTTCACGATCTCCACGGCATCGGCCAGCGTACGAACGATGTCCGTGGGTTGCACCTGATAGTTGGAGGGACGGGAGAAGTCGACGAGGTCCCGGATGATCTTGGTGATCCGGTGCACCTGCGCCTGCACCAGCCCCAGCTTGTCCTTCGCGAAGTCGTCCTGCAGCGTGCGAAGCAGTACCTGGACCACGGAGGAGATGGAGGCAAGCGGGTTGCCCACCTCGTGCGCGATGCCCGCGGCCAGCGTGCCGATGCTCTCCATCTTCTGGGAGTGCATGAGCTGTTGCTCGAGCTGCCGTTGTTCGGTGACGTCGCGATGCGTTCCCAGAAAACCCACGACACGGCCGTCGGCATCGATGATGGGTGAGATCAGGAGCTGCGAGAAGAGCGGTTTGCCGTTCTTCCGCCGGTTCTCGATCTCGCCGGTCCAGACCTTTCCGGAATTGATCGTGGCCCACACCTTCTGCCAGAAGGCGGCGGGATACCTTCCACTGGAGAGCATATTCGGGTTTTCACCGATGAGCTCTTCACGCGTGTATCCCGTGGCGCGCTCGAACGCCGGATTGACATACACCATCCGCCCCTGCGCGTCGGTGATCTGGATGGGGTTGACAGTGTAATGCACCACGTTGGAGAAGCGGAGGAGGTCCAGCTCTTTCTTCTTGTCCTCCGACACGTCGCGGGCAACGACATACAGAAAATCAGTGCCGATCCCCTTGATCTTCCGTATGGACAGCAAGGCATCGATCACCCGTCCGTTCCGTCCCTTGAACCGCGCCTCCGCCTCAGGGGCATGGTCCATGGTCTTGAGAACGGGGAGCAGCGGACGAGGAGAATCATCGGTGAGCAGCGTGTAAAACGGCAGGTCCCCATCGGGCGTTTCAGGAAGGCCGAGGAGATCCCGCGCCCGTTTATTATAGACGAGCACGTTCTTCTCTTTCGACACCACAAAGCACATATCGGGGATGATGTCGATGAAGATATTGGCTATGTTCTGCTCTCCCGCCATGCCGGTCGCTCGCATCTATCAAAGTACCGATTCGCGCGCGGATATTCAAGGCATCCTGCCCACTCCTGTCCCCGCAGCGCAGACATGTGTCCCGGAGAATTGCTATATTGAGCGTGCGATTCATGCCAGCGCGTGTCCCCCACACGGTGCACCGACTACCCCCGCGTCCATTCCGGGAGTACCTTCTGCACGCTCTCGGTACAGCTGCCGCAGCGCCATCCCTCCTTCTCCCGGACGAGTGCCAGACATCTTCATCCCGCACGTGCACGCTCTGCCACGCCTCCGCGATCAGCTATCCAGCGGAAGCGGCCACGCGTGACACGGCAATCCACGAGTTCTGGGACGAGCTGCACACCGCCGCCCCGCTGCGGCGACTCGTCCGCTCCCCTCTCGGCCGCCACTACCGCACGACGAGCAAACGGAAGGCGTTTGTGCGGCGGGATGGCGTCCATCTCGCGCTCATCGACCCGGCAGAATTGCGCAGCGGCAACATGATGGACGTACACCAGTGCGCCATCGAGCCGACAGCCCATGCCAGGTGCTATCAGAGCGTCCAGAATGCACTCCGGAAACCGTTCGCCTCCCCCCTTGCCGACGTCCTCCGCTACGTCATCATCCGCGGGGATTACGTTGCGTTCACGATCATCCTGTCGGTGCAATTCGTCGACGGAAAGATCATAAAGGCCGCCAATACGCTTTCGAAGGGGTTGTCGCACGCGATGCCCGGCATCAGGGGGATTCTGCTGTACGAGGATGACAGCGATGGACGCTACTATCTCGGGACGCGGAACCCTGCGCGGCGCAATGCGGTGCGAAAGCTGCACGGCGACGCAATGATCCCGGCGGTGTTCGCCGGGAAACGGTTTCTGTACGCCCCAATAGCATTCTCACAGATCAACGCTTCGATCGTGGATTTGATGTTGGCCCGATGCACGGAGCTGCTCCGTCCGGACGGGAACGCCGCCCTCTATGATCTCTATTGCGGATACGGGTTGTTCACACTGACTGTCGGGGCGAAGGCGCGTTCAGCAACCGGAATGGAACGAACGCCGGAGGCGGTGGAGGCCGCGCAGGCAAACGCCCGGCGGCAGCACGCAACCAACGCCCGGTTCGTCCGGTGCGACATCACCCCGCGCACACTGGCCCCGGTCATCGCTCCCATCCGCCCCGCGGATGTTGTGATCCTCGACCCTCCCCGCGGAGGGACCGGCGCGGGAGTCATCGAGACGGTAGCCGCGAAAGGGCCGGCGCGGGTCGTTCACCTGTTCTGCAACATCGACCTATTGCTGCATGAGCTCGCACGCTGGCGCGAGGGAGGGTACCGGGTCGTCGAGGCAATTCCCTTCGACATGTTTCCGGGGACGGACGACGTGGAAGTGATGGTTCTGTTATCGAGCGGATGAACAGTGAGTTACGGTAACGCGCCGAACGGGATATCGAGAATGCGGTACTGCCGCCAGTCCCTGTAGTCGAAGTGCCACCATTCGTCCGGGTTCACAGAGAACCCCTCGGCCTGCATCGCGCGACGGAGGAGGTCGCGCATCCTTCGCTGATCAGGCGTACCGCCGCCAAACATGGCCGCCGCGCGGGGGGAGAAGTCATCGTACGGACTCGTCATCTCCACTTCGCCCCCCGTCGCGCGGTTGTAGAGCGTCAGGTCCACAGCACACCCCCTGTTGTGCCTTGACCCCTTCGCGGGATTCGCGACGTACTTCCGCTTCGCAGGCGGGGTTTCATCCCAGAACTTCTTGGTGACGGACCAGGGGCGGTAACCGTCGAAGATCAGCAGGCCGTATCCCTGTCGCATCAGCTTCCGGTGCGCGCGGAGGAGCGCCTCCGCCGCTGGGCGCTGGAGGAACGCACGGGCTTGTGCATATATCCGCCGATGCATGAAATTCCGCTCGGTGGCATAGCGGATGTCCAGCCGGATTGTCGTATCCATCCGGATGAGCTCTACGAGGTCGGGGGGACGGAACTCTCCCCGCTCGCGCGGCTGCGCGAAGAGAGAAGAAAGAGGAAGAAAGAGGAAAAGGAAGAAGCGGAGGGTGAGATGGAGATTGAGATTGAGATTAAGATTGAGATCAAGATTGAGGATGGGGGGGCGCTTAGGGTTGAGGGGGGGACCGGTGACAGCACTCCGGGGGCACCCAGAAAGGAATCCCGCAGGGGACACGGTGCTCAGTGATGGACAGCCATACGCGCGCTGGGCTGGCTGGTGGGGACGGGCTTGACGGTCTTGCGCCATTTCTTGTATGCGACCTCGAACTGCGCGTAGAATTCCCGCGCATCGTTCGGCGCAACGGTCAGGTCTCTGCTCTTGATCGGTGAGTTCCACCATGGGATCACGACGCGCATAGTGCGGAACCCCTCGCGGAGCTGGAGGAGAATTTCGCCGTGCGCGGCGCCGTACCCGAAGGAATACGGCGGAAGGATGTTCAGCGCGACTTCCTTCAGCCAGACCTTGAAGGTCATCGAGCCGTACTCGGAGATTCTGCCGAACGGGTCGAGGATCTTGTATCGCAGCGGGCGCAGGCGCTTCGTCCGGTTGTTGACCAACGAGAGGTTGGCGATCTCCGAGAAGTGGATGGAAAGCGTCGTCCCATCCTTGTAGATCACCCGGACGCGGTCCTCCATGAGGTCATACAGTTTCGGCCTCCCCCGGAGGAACGGGACAACGCCGAGGTACCAGAGCGAGATTGCATACCAGATGCAGAGCAGACTCGCGATGACCCCGATGACGAGCTGCTCGATGACGTTGACGGTCTTCGCGCGTCCGAGGATCCGGATGTAGGCGAAGATCGGCAGGATGGGCACGAGCATTGCCACCAGCGGGGGGAGGATCGACTTGAAGGTGCCCGCCACGCTCCCTTTCGCGCTTGCCGACTGGTAGAGCTTGCGGACCGCGACGTTCTTCCTCTCGAAGAATCCCTTCGATTCCTCCTGTGAATACATCTGCCGGACCTTGTGTCCGGAGCGGCTCAGGTATTCCGCCGCCTTGTCCCACTGCTCTGCCTTCTCATAGTGGAACGCGAGGATTTCGTAGAATTCGACCAGGCGGTCCGCGTATAGTTCCTCGATCGCCCGCGCAATCGCCCCGTGAAGGTCCTTCCTTTTGTTCAGGAGAATCGTGTTGTACGCGACCTCCTGGATCAGGTAGTGCTTGAAGAGATACTCCGCCTCGTGGGCTTCCTCCTTTTCCAGCACGAGTTCGAGCGCCTTGAGCTCGGTGAGATTCGTCACGACATCACTCTTCTTCTCGATCACCTGTTCAAGGAGGGGGCGGGAGAACTCGCGGCCGATGACGGAGGCGCTGAAGAGCACTTCCTTGATGCTGTCCTGGATCCTGTCGATCCGGGCCATGATGATCCCCTGGATGGTCTCCGGGACCCCTGACTCGATATTGTCGGACAGGATCTCCACCCTCCGCCGCCGGATGGCGATGATGCGCTTGTCGAGGAGCGTCTTGATGATCTCCTGGATGAAAAAGGGGTTCCCTTCCGACCTGCTCAGGATCAGGTCCTCGAGCACCTGCGGCACCATATCCACGTCCATCCGCACTTTCATCAGCTTGAGGGCCTCGCTGCGTGTCATGCGGTTGAGGTCCATCATCTGCGCGCCTTGCGAGAGCTTGCGCGCATAGGTGTATTCGTCGCGATAAATGAGGACGAAGAGAGAGAGGACCACGTTCGTGGTGCGCGAAAAGATATACTCCAGCAGTTCCTGCGAGAATCGGTCGATCCAGTGCAGGTCCTCAAGGATGAACGCGATCGGGCGACGCGCCGCGATCGCGCTCAGGAGCGCACGTGTCGCCTGGAAGACCCGTTGCTTCCGCAACGTCTCATCGACGAGCAGAATCTCCTCGAAGCGCAGCGACAGCAGGGTGCCGAGGTATGGTTCGTGCTCATCGAGGGCGAGCGTGTGTGTGATCTGATGGAGGCGTTTCCGGATGTCTGCTTCGGGTGTCTCGGGCCCGACCTTCAGGAGGCTCTTCATGAGGGTCGTCCAGAGATAATAGGGGGTGTTGGTCTCGAAACTGGAGCAGGACCCCTCGTACGCCGCGATGCCTGATCGGTACGCGAGCTTGATCAGCTCCACCTTCAGGCGGGATTTCCCGACGCCGGCCTCCCCCTGGATGCAGAGGGTAACCTGGTTCTTGTCGAGCACGCTATCCAGGGCCTTCTTGGCGGCCGCGAGCTCCTTCTCGCGGCCGACGAATTCGTCCCTCCCCATGACGTCGCGCCGCGCCTCTCCTTCGGACCGGAGCGTGCGGAGTTTGTACACAGGGACGGGAGACGCTTTCCCCTTCACCGTCATGCGGAAGGGGCCCTCGCCGGTCGCGATATTGGCGATGAGCTTGTACGTCTCGCCGGTCAGATAGACTTCGCCGCTGGGGGCAACCTCCACCAACCGGGCGGCCAGGTTGACGGTGTCACCGATGACCGAATAGTTCATCCGCAGGTCGCTGCCGACGTTGCCGGCGATCACCATGCCGGAATGGAGGCCGACGTGGAGCCCGAGGCGAGAGGGGAGCTGGATGGCGGTCTGGTTGTTGAATCGTTCGATGTCTGCGATCATGTCGAGGGCGCAGCGGGCCGCACGTTCGGGGTCGTTTTCGTGGGCCAAAGGCGCCCCGAAGATCGCCATGATCCCGTCACCGATGAACTTATCGATCGTCCCTTCGTACTTGAGGATGATCGAAATCAGCCCGCGAAAGCAGTCGTTGAGGATCGTCGAAACGACCTCGACATCCATTTGTTCGGAAAGGGTCGTGAATCCCGTGACGTCGGCAAAGAGCACCGTGACATGACGGCGCTCGCTTTCAATCTGCTTGCCGGCATCCAGGATTTTCCGCGCGAGCTCGGGGGGGATGTAATTCTTGATAAGGGCAAATCCGTCGACCGATGGCCGGGCGGGGGCGGTGCCGTCGTCCAGCGTAGCGCCACAATTGAGGCAGAAACGGGATCCTTCTGGGACTTCCGCTGAACAGATTCTGCAGTGCATTCAGGTCTCGGTGTGTGACGCGCCCGCCCGGGAATCCTCGCGTTTTGACGTCAGGGCTCGCATGCCTTCACGCCGCGCCATGCCTCCGGGCAGCGCAACGAAGCAACGCGTCCGCTGCAATATATTGTCCGTGGCGGTCAGAAGCAAGCAGAGTTCCCCCCCCGGCATGGAAGGCAGGACTGCAGGCGGCGGGGGAACAACGAGGGGTGTCCAGCATCCCGGGGCGGGGCAGGGGTTCAGGCGAAGCTTGCCACCGCCTCCGCGCGGGTGTCATACACGTCGAAGACGAGCGTGAGCTTCGTGATGACGAAGATATTATTGATGTTTTTGTTCATCCCGCAGATCTTGATGCGCCAGCCTTTTCGACTGTAGGTCGCATGCCCGGCAACCAGGACCCCGATTGCCGTACTGTTGAGGTAGGTAACGTGGCTCAGGTCGATCAGCAGCTTGCCGTACTGCCGGTCGACGAAGCCGGCAATGGCCTGACGAAGTTCAACCGTCTCGTCGCCGCCGACGAGCGAACCTTTCACTTCGATCAGCCCTATGCCGTCTTCCAGCGTACTGGTCTTTACTCCCATGAGAGCTCCCATGTGGCTGGACGATGTGCTGTTACACGGCGCAAAGTACAATGAATGCCGTGGATAATCAATACCGCGCGACGGCAGTAGCCGTAAAAAACCACGCAGGCGATGCGTGGGGTCAGGGCCGATAACAAAAATTTAATTTGGCCCTCTCTTGAATTTGTGGGGGAATGTTGTAGATTAAGGTTCCAAAATGACGGACACCGGCTGCCCTGCCCTCACCTTCGGCCCTCCGCCCGTCATTCCAGGCTCGAGTGCGGTTCCAGCAGCCCCACGCAAATCGTCAAGAATCCCGTCGTACCTGTTCTTTGTCAACCCGGGACGTTTTCACAACCCACAACCCCCACTACAACATTTCTAAGGAGTAAGCTCATGAAGAAGCTTGCTACCGCCCTGGCAATCCTCCTGGTGCAGGCCTGGGCGTTCGCGCAGACCGGGGAGATCCGCGGCCGCATCACCGATGCGGAGAGCAATGGTCCCCTCGTCGGCGCAACGACCACCCTCGTAGGCACCACCATGGGCGCATCGACCGATGCCAATGGCGAGTACGCCATCAGGAATATTCCTGCAGGCAACTACCGGTTCCGCGTCGCCTACGTCGGGTACATCACCATCGAGCGGCGCGTGACGGTCGGCACCGATGTCCTCACACTCGATCTGACTCTGCAGCCGACCACTATCGAAGCAGGAGAAGTTGTGGTCGAAGTCAACCGCGCGCGCGACCGCGAAACCCCGGTGGCGTTCTCCGACATCGGCAAGATGGAGATCGAACAGAAGATCCACGGCCAAGATGCGCCGCTGCTCATCCAGGGAACACCTGGCGTGTATTCATACTCTACGGACGGCGTCGGCAACGGCGAGGCGAAGATTTTCGTTCGGGGGTTTACCCAGAACTATGTGCAAGTGCTGATCAACGGCGTGCCCACGAACGATCCTGAGTCCAACGCAGTCTACTGGTCGAACTGGGGCTCTGTTTCCTCCGCAGCCGCCTCGATCCAGGTCCAGCGCGGCGCGGGTTCGTCGCTGTACGGCGCCGGTTCCTTCGGCGGCTCGTTCAACATCGTCACGGCAGAGGCCTCGCCGAAACGCTACTTCGGCGCCAACCTGAGTCTCGGTGATCCGCTTAACTCGATGTACGGCCTGCAGATCAACACAGGCCTGATCAATACGAAGTTCGCTGGCACTTTCCGCCTGGACCGCAAGGTCGCGGAAGGAAGCCGCATCAGCGGCCGCTACGAAGGGGTCAACTACTACGGCTCGCTGGCCTGGTACATCAACGAGCAGCAGAGCCTGAAACTGGTCCTCCATGGCGCTCCGCAGAAGCACGGGTACAGCTTCAGCAGCGACATCAGCTACTTCAAGAAATACGGTTACAACGCCAATGCGGCTCCGTTCCTTCCACGCTACGTTGTGGATGCGCTGCCGACGAACATCAACAGCGGCGAAGCCAACTACGGCCTGCTGGACGACCGCCGCGAACTGGTAGATTCGCGCTATGTCAATCTCTCGCACAATTTCTTCCACAAACCGCAGCTCGAGCTCCATTATCGCTACGATATAGGGCCGAACACATCGCTGGCGGTGACGGGATTCTACTCGATGGGCCGCGGAGCGGGGTCAAGCATCACCGGCGGCGGAACCACGTTCCGGCGGTTCTCCGATGGCAGCATCTTCACACTGCTCGGCGACAACGGCACGATCACGAGTCCAACGGTTGCCATCAACACCTATCTCGCGAACGCCGCTCAGCGGATCAGCTACTCGCTCCATCAGCAGGGAGGCATCCTGGCAAACCTCGATCTGCGGCCGGCGGAATTTCTGAAGCTGACCGTGGGAGGCGAGTTCCGGTCATGGACGGCCGACCATCCCGGACACTTCACGAACCTCTTTGGCAAGACCTCCTATACCACCAGCTACGCGGGGCGCGATTCCGTGGGCTCCATCGCCTCGTTCAGCAGGAGAGTGTATCAGGGGGACCTGGATGCGCCGGGTGATCTCGGCAACATCTTTGCCTGGAAGCTTGCGAACAACGATCCGACGTACCGCTCCCAGTATCGCAACTACCGCGGCGAAACCCCACAGTACACCATCTTCGCGCAAGGAAACTGGCTCCTCAACAAGCTGAACGTCATTACATCGATTCAGTATGTCTGGTACCGGTACAAACTGATCGAGAACATGCCGAGCGAAAACGCGATCGGCCAACGCATCAACGTTGCGGATGTCGCGGCGCGCGGAATCACCAAGGAAGGGCCGATCGGCAACAACAAGTTCATCATGCTGGGAACGAACGGCCGGTGGTATGAATTCGACCTGGTGAACGCGAATCGCTCGCGCGGGTTTCTCCAGCCGAAGTTCGGTCTTAACTACAACTTCGACGAGAACCTGAACGTGTTCGCCAATTTCGCGCACGTGGAACGCTTCGTGGACCTCGGCGTGTATTACAATCAGGGACGCGTCGATCCGAGCGTCGGTGACGAGAAGTCCAACCAGTACGAAGTCGGCGTGGGTTGGACCTCCCCCGACGTACGCGGGAAGATCAACGGCTACATGATGAGCTGGGATAACAAGTCCGCACGCATTCAGGATCAATCAAAGGCGGGCCAGCCGGGGTATGACCGGAACGGGTACCGCTCTGAGCTCATTGGTAAGTCCCTGCACAAAGGGATCGAGGTCGAGGCATCGCTCAATCTGGAGCGTTGGGTTCTTCGTGGTCTTGAGCTGACCGGGTCGTTCACATACATGGAGAACAAGTGGAAAGAGGTTCTCGCAATTGCCAAGACCGACCCGATCACCGGCGCGCGCCGGCCCTTTGCCACGGGCGTTCTCAATTCCAACGGGACCAGCAGGACCATCTATTTCGACGAGCTGGAAAACACCCCGGTCGCCAGCGGTCCCCAGACGATGGCGATGCTTGCCCTGAACTACCGTGACGAGACCTGGTTCGCCGGAGTGAACCTGAATTACTACGCGCGGCAGTGGCTGCTCGACGGCGGGACCTACCTTGCGGTGGACGGCTACTATGCCTTCACCAACGCAGGGAAGGTGCAGTTCTTCCCGACGTTCGACAATAAGCTTCCGGCGTACGCCACTCTGAATGCCAATGTTGGTACCCGGTTCACCATTGCGGGCATCAGCGCCCAGGCGTCGGTGCAGGCGATCAACATTCTCGACAAGGACCACCTCGTCGATGCCGACCGGTTCGGTGTGATCCCCGGGCCCGGCCAGACCTGGCGGTTCAATATCGGCGCGGGCTTCTGAGCGATCGGCAGGAACGACGTCAAGGCGGTGGGCCCGCAGGGGTCCACCGTTTTTTTTGCCCCCTGTTGAATTCTCCAAGAGGAAATGCGTTCTTACAACTGACATCTCTTGAGGAAACCATGCACAAGAAACTCTTCATCCCTGGTCCCACTGAAGTCGCGCCGGACGTCCTCGCAAAAATGGCCACGCCCATGATCGGCCACCGGTCGAAGGACGCATCCACCCTTCAGCGGGAAATCAGCGAAAAGCTCCGGACGGTGATGCACACCCAGAACCCCATCGTCCTGTCGACCAGCTCGGGCTCGGGTCTGATGGAAGGATCGATCCGGTCATTCACTGCCAGGCGGGCCATCGTCTTCTCCGTGGGCGCCTTCGGCAACCGATGGTTCAAGATGGCCGAGAGCAACAACGTCCCCGCCGACAAGCATGAGACCGAGTGGGGGCACGCGACGACGCCGGAGGTCGTTGACAAGTACCTCTCGACCGGCAAGTACGACGTCATGACCGTGACGCACAACGAGACCAGCACCGGCATCATGAACCCGGTGGAAGCGATCGCGGAAGTGAAACGGAAGTATCCCGACGTCATCTGGCTGGTGGACACGGTCAGCTCGATGGGGGGGGTCAAGATCGACGTGGACGCCCTCGGCATCGATGTCTGCATCACCTCCACGCAAAAGGCCCTGGCACTCCCCCCCGGGATGGCCATCGCCTCTGTCAGCAAGCGCGCCCTTGAGCACGGAAAGGAGGTGAAATACCGCGGATGGTACCTGGACATCCTCGAGCTGTACAAGTACGTGGAGACGAAGGACCACCAGTACTCCGCGACGCCGTCGCTCTCGCACATGTTTGCCATGAACTACCAGCTCGACCGGATCCTGGCCGAAGGGCTGGAGCCACGGTATGCCCGCCACCGGGCGATGGCAGAGTACGCGCGCGCCTGGGCGAAGGAACATTTTGCGTTGTATCCCGATGAACAGCATGCTTCCGTGACGCTGACGACGATCACCAACACGAAGAATATCTCCGTGAAGGGGCTCAACGATGCGCTCGGGAAGATGGGGATGCAGATCTCCAACGGCTACGGAGACCTGAAGGAGAAGACGTTCCGGATCGCGCATATGGGGGAGCTGACGCTCGACGACGTGAAGCAGGTCACTGCTGCGATCGATTCGATCTTCCCGACCCTGAAGTAAGGGTCGCCCATCGGTCGACCCAAACCGACTGCATCTCCGGCAATCGCAGAAGAGTGCTCTGTGGCAACCCTTCGACCGTTCCGCGGGTTCCGGCCTCCGCCGGAACTCGCCCACCGAGTGGCATCACGCCCGTACGACGTGCTGAGTTCCGACGAGGCACGTCAGGAGGCGGCGGGGAACCCCTATTCGTTTCTCCACGTCGGGAAACCGGAGATTGATCTTCCTCCCGAGACGGACCTCTACGACGAACGGGTCTATCAGAAGGGGAAAGAGAACCTCGACCGGTTCCTCGCCGACGGGATCCTTCGGGAGGATCCCGGCCCCTCGTACTATCTGTATGCGCAGACGATGGAGAGCCATACCCAATACGGGATTGTGGGATGTGCCTCCGTCCAGGAGTATCTGGACGACACGATCAAAAAGCACGAGCTGACGCGGAAGGACAAGGAGGACGACAGAACGAAGCATGTCCGGGTGACGAATGCCCACTCCGGTCCGATTTTTCTGACGTACCGTGCGCGCCCCTCGATCGACGCTATCGTTGACCGGATCCGGTCACGAAAACCGGACGCAGACTTCGAAGCCGACGACGGGATTCGGCATCAGCTCTGGGTGATCGGCGATCCCGACGTCGTCGGGACAATCAACCGGGAGTTTGCAGCTGTGCCGACACTCTACGTGGCGGACGGCCATCACCGCTCCGCCGCTGCCGCACGCGTGGGGAGCGAACGTGCACACGCCAACCCGCGCCACCGCGGCGACGAAGAATACAATTTCTTCCTTGCCGTCCTCTTCCCGCAAAACCAGCTCCGCATCATGGATTACAATCGTGTCGTGAAGGATTTGAAGGGCATGACGCCGGAAGGTTTCCTCGAAACGATCGGGCGGTTGTTCGACGTTCAGACGGTTTCGGCCGGGTACCGACCTTCGCAGAAGGGAGAGTACGGGATGTACCTGGGGGGAAGCTGGTATGCGCTTCAGGCCGCAGGCGAGTTGCTGGCGCAGCCCGATCCCGTGGAACGACTCGACGTGTCGATTCTTCAGAATCACCTGCTCGGTCCAGTGCTGGGCATCGAGGACCCGCGGACGAGCAAGCGGATCGACTTCGTCGGTGGAATCAGAGGCCTCGGGGAGCTGGAACGCCGGGTGAATTCAGGAGAGATGGCGGTCGCCTTCGCCCTCTATCCGACCTCGATCGAGGAGCTCCTCGCGATCGCGGACGCCGGAAAGACAATGCCGCCGAAGTCGACATGGTTTGAGCCGAAACTGCGCGATGGCATCGTAGTGCATTTGCTGGAATAAGCCAGGATAGAGAAAAGAGGAGAGAGAAGGCAGTTGCCAACGTGAACCAACTCGTGGCAGGGTGACACTGGACTATCGTCTGATCGTTGACTTTTTCTCTCTCTTCTCTCATCTCTCTCCTCTCTCCTCTTCTTCCTCACAGCTCTTTTATCAGCTTGATCACTTTCCACACAAAGTTCACCTCTCTCTTTTTCACCGTCACCGGCTCAAACTCGGGATTCAGCGGGATCAGGTGTATGTAGTTCCCCTCGAACTTCACCTTCTTCAGCGTATCTTCCTCGTTCACTCGAATGACGCAGATGTCCCCCGTGCGCGCCTCGGTCTGTGGGCTGACCACCACGATGTCGCCGTCCTCGATCCGTGGGGCCATGCTGTTCCCCTTGACCTTCAGGGCAAATGCCGAAGGGTCCTTCACGTCATCCACAGCCACGTAGTTGTCGACATAGTCGGGATGGAACATCGTCGCCACCTTCCCGGCAGGGACGGAAGAGACGAGGGGGAGTTCGGCGAGGCGGGGACGCTTCCGTTCGGGGCCTGCAGGCAGCGCATAGACGTTGGGATGCCGCGGAGCGGAAGGATACATCTCCCCCTCCCCCGTCAGGAGCCAGGTTGGCTGGACATTGGTCGCCTTCGCGATTCTGGTAATGGCAATCCCGTCGGGCACCTGTTCCCCCTTCTCCCAGCGCTGGAGGGTCCGGGTCACGACGCCGACCTTTTCCGCCAGCGTTGCCTGGTCCAGCTCCTTCCCTTCACGGGCCGACCGCAGCCGCTCCCCGATGGTGCTTTTCATCGGACTTCCTCAGACAAAATTGTCAAAAGGGGACTTGACAAGACGACATAAATGTCGTATCTTGACCGAGCCAATGTACGCAATCCTGGCGTCTCTGTCAAGAGCTTTTTCGGGAGGAGGTATGCCGCAGGGCTCAACGTTGTATCGCATCGGTCTTGGGGGCTGGGAGCATGACGTGTTCGACCAGTGCCTCTATCCCCGGCCGGGGATGTCGTCGGCGGAAAAACTGGCCTGGTACGCACAGTACTTCAATACGGTGGAAATCCGCCAGACGTTCTGGGACGACGGTCTGACGGGTAAGGATGCGAGGGTATGGGCGACGGCAGTCCGGGAGTTTCCCTCCTTCACATTCATCGTGAAGCTGCACGCCTCATTCACCCACGCCGCGGTGATCCGGCCGGACGCGGTTCGCTCCGTCAGAGGGATACTGCAAGAACTGTCACAGCGCAACCGGCTGGAGGCGTTGCTGTTGCAGTTCCCCTACGGCTTCACGAACACGAGTACACACAGGTTCCACATTGCCAGACTGGCCCGCGAGTTTGCAGGGTACCCCCTTCACGTCGAATTCCGGCATGAGTCGTGGCAAACGAGCGGGCTGAACGCCTTTCTCAAGGAACATCGCCTCTGCATCGTGGGGGCCGACATGCCCCGTACGCGGCACTATATGCCGTTTGTTGCAGCAGGAGCGGGCGACACGGCGTATCTGCGACTCCATGGGCGGAACGAACGCGGGTGGCTCCTTGATACCTACGACGCGAAGTACGACTACCTCTACAATGCAAAAGAGACGCGTGAGATTGCCCGTCGTGTCGCAGCCCTCGCCCCCCGCTATGACGCTGTGACCATCATCGCCAATAATACGACCGGAGGAAAATCGATCCCAATCGCACTCCAGCTCATCTCGGCCCTCAGAGGTGGGAAAACCGTCTCAGTGCCCTCTGCATCTCTTGCCGCGTTTCCTTTCCTCCGGGCGATTGCCAGAGAGGAACCGACGGACGGCCTGCCTCTCGACGAGACTGGCCTCCGCCAGGCCATGTAGATCACTCGGGGATTTGCAGGAAATTGTCAATTCCTGCCACTGGTTCCCAAGACTGCGAAGATTCGCCTTTTCTGGTTTTGAAACTGACAGGTTCGAACGCAAATCCCCAACTGTTTTAGACTTTCCTGGGTGGCACGATGGTTGCGTGAGCCGACCGTGTTCGCATTTTTGGAGATGCCCGGGACATGGCACCAACTTCAGATCGAGACGGGTCATCGGGCGCAGAATCGGCCGGAGGAGGGGGGGATAGCGGAGGTCAGGGGAACACTCCCGCGCCGGATCACACCCCAGAGGACGCGATCAGGCCTGCGTCCGTCTTTGTCTTCACTCAAGATCTCTCCCTTCGCTACACCTGGATCTTCAACCCGCAACACCCTGCAGCTGCAGAAAGCAGCAGTTGTGTCGGGAAGACTGATGAGGAACTCTTCGCCCCCCAGATCGCTGAACGTCTGACCGAACTCAAACGCAAGGTTCTCGCCGACGGCAAGGGAGCCAGAAGCGAACTGAGCGTTCAGTCTGCCGACGACCTGCGCATCTACGAGGTGACCCTCGAACCCATCCGGGACCGGGCTGGGACGATCAGCGGCATCACCGGAGCGTCAGTCGACGTCACCGAGCGGCGGCAGGCGGACCGCCAGATCCGGCTCCTTGCTCAGACCGTTGCATCGACGCGCGACGCCGTGTTGATCGCCGACCTCGACGGGCGCCTCTTGTTCATCAACGAGTCATTCCTGCAGATGTTTGGCTACGCCGAAGAGGAGGTCCTCGGCAAGGATATCTCCATCGGCGGGGCTCCTGCACCCGGGACGCCGCCACGCCGGGAGATTGCCTCCTCATCAGGGCGCGGCGGGTATCAGGGAGAGTCGCTTGGGATCCGCAAGGACGGGTCATCCTTCCCACTTGAGGTCTGGACATCCGTCGTGCGCAACGACGAGGATGAGCCGGTGGCGATCGTAGCGGTCGCGCGCGACGTCACCGCCCGCAAACAGGCCGAGCGGGTGCAGACTGCAACGTACCGGATCGCTGCGGCGGTGAACACCACGGAGAACCTGCGGGACCTCTACCGCGCCATCCATGAGATCATCGGCGACCTGATGCCGGCCCGGAATTTCTACATCGCCGTGATGGAGGAGGGCTCGGGCCTTCTGACATTCCCCTACTTTGTGGATGAGATGGACGAGCCGCCGGCCCCCCGCCCTCCGGGCAAGGGCCTCACCGAGTACGTCGTCCGGACGGGGGAGCCGCTCCTCGCATCGCCCGAAGTCTTTCACGACCTGATCGAGCGGGGTGCCGCGGTCGAAATGGGGGCTCCGTCGCTCGACTGGCTGGGGGTCCCGCTGATCGCCGGCAGCAGGGCATTCGGCGCCCTCGTAGTCCAGAGCTACTCGCCGGGAGTCCGCTTCAGGGCAGAGCATCGCGAGATTCTTACGTTCGTCTCGACGCAGATCGCCATGGCGATCGACCGCAAGCGCGCCGATGAGGCCCTCCGGGAAAACGAACGCCGGTACCGCTCCCTCTACAATAATACTCCGGTGATGCTCCATTCGATCGACAATAGGGGCAGACTGCTCAGCGTCAGCGACTACTGGCTGCGCGTCATGGGGTACGCACGGGAGGAGGTGATCGGGCGCCCCTCGACCGATTTCCTCACCGAAGCGTCGCGTCGGTACGCGCAGATGCACATCCTGCCCGAATTCTTCAAGACAGGATACTGCACAAACGTACCATATGAGCTGGTGACAAAGGACGGGAGGGTCATCGACATCACGCTCTCCGCGATCGCGGAACGGGACCAGGAGGGGCATGTGGTTCGCTCACTTGCGGTTCTCCAGGACGTCACCGAGCGCAACCGTGCCGAACAGGCGCTCCTGCAAAGCGAACAGCGCTATCGGGGACTCTTTGAAGATTCCGCGGTCGCCCTCAGAGAGGAAGATGCATCCGACCTGAAGATGCACCTCGACATGCTGAGGGAATCTGGACACACGGACCTCCGCGCATACTTCGCTGCCCACCCCGCAGAGGTTCTCCGGTGCAAGCGGATGGTGAAGCTCGTCGATGTGAACCGCGCGACGCTCGAACTCTATGGCGCCCGGACCAAGGAGGAATTCAGGGAGTATCTCCCGACCATCTACGGTGAGGAAGGCATTCTGCAGTACGCAGAGGAAATCGCGTCGCTCGCCGAAGGGCATGCGGTCTACATGGGGGAAACGGTGACACGCAGAATCGATGGTCGTCTGATGAACGTGGTCGTGCGCGTTTCTGTCGCCCCCGGCCACGAGCGCTGTCTCTCGCGCGTCATCGCCTCAACGATTGACATCTCCGAACGGAAATTCCTCCAACAGCAGCTCCTCCAGGCCCAGAAGCTCGAGTCGCTGGGAACGCTTGCGGGAGGCATCGCACACGATTTCAACAACCTGCTCGGCATCATCCTCGGGCATGCGTCCCTTCTCCCCGAGGTGGCGTCGGATGAGCCGCGGCTGAAGCGGAGCATCGCGGCAATCCACAAGGCGGCCGACCGTGGGGCAAGCCTGGTGCGACAGATCCTGACTTTCGCGAGAAAAGCCGACGTGAAGTTTGAACCCGTCAGCCTCAACGATGTCGTGGCTGAGCTGGGGCGCATGCTGGAAGAGACATTCCCGCGGACGATCGCCATTGCGCTGGATCTCGACTCCACGCTCCCGCTCATCGACGCAGACCGGACGCAAGTGCACCAGACGCTCCTCAACCTCTGCGTCAATGCCCGCGACGCCATGCCGGAAGGGGGGATGATTTCGATCAGCACCCGGCTCGCCCCCCCTGCGCCTCCGGCGGAGCTGCAAGAACCACGGTACGTCTGCCTCACCGTCGCCGACTCGGGGGCGGGTATGGACGAAGAGACAAAGCGGAGAATCTTCGAACCCTTCTTCACCACCAAGGAGCTGGGGAAAGGGACAGGGCTGGGGCTCTCCGTCGTGTACGGGATCGTGGAAGCACACGGGGGATACATCACGGTCGATTCTTCACCGGGGAAGGGGACGCGCTTCCAACTCTACTTTCCCATCCCGGCCGTTCCCTCGGCAGCAGAGACCGCAGCTGAAGTGATCCATGCCGATGTCGCCGGAGGAACGGAGACACTCCTCATCGCGGAGGATGAACCGCTCCTCTGCGACCTGCTGAAAGCGACCCTCGAAGGGGCGGGGTACACGGTGCTCGCAGCATCAGACGGCGAACAGGCCGTGAGCATGTTTGAAACGTTCGGCGACGACATTGCACTCGTTATCACCGACATCGGCCTGCCGCGGATGAGTGGCCGCGACGTTTTCCTGCGCATCCGGACGCTCCAGCCTACCGCACGCGTCCTCATCGCCACCGGCTACATCGATCCTGAAGCCAAAACCGAGCTGCTCTCACTCGGCGCAAGCGGATTCCTGCAAAAGCCTTACCTGCCGGAGGAAGTTGCCCGCTCGGTGCGGGAGATCCTGCACGCTCCTATGCTGGGCTAAGGGGAAGCGATCTTGCTTCACCTTTCTCTCCTCTCTACTCTCTTCGTTCTCTCTTTGGCCGTATCCACTTCAATCGACGGCAGCACAAACGATCCCTGGAACTCGTACGCGCCGGGTGTGGCGGCAAGCCCCGCCTTCACCGGAAGCCGGAAGACTTCGGCGGCGACCTCCCGCGATCGCTCCGTCTTGCGAAGAACCCGCTCCTGATACTTGCGAGTCCAGAGGTGAGGCCCGGATTCTGCGGCGACAGCGGAGGACGATCCCGCGCGGAACTCCGCAAGGAACTTTTTCAGATCCGATTCGTCGCTCCGTCCCCTGACGATCAACACCAGCCGGTCGGGGAGGAAGCAGTAAGCGTAGGTTTCGAACTGACAATCGCGGCATGAGGTCCGGAGGGTCTCGAGGATGCGCAGGACCTTCCCGCGTTCGGCAAGTGACTCGCCGGCTCTGCCGGTAAGCAATGTCACGAGGTAACGGTGCATCCCCCGGTAATTGAACCGCTCCCCCTTCGGTTCGCCCCCCGGAAGGTGCATTTCGGTCACGATGGCCATCAGAACAGCCCCTTCATCAGCCCGCCATCCACGCTGATCGTCGTCCCACTCACGTAGCTCGCCCGTTCGGATCCGAGAAAGACGATCACCTCAGCGAGCTCCTCCGGCGAACCGAGTCGCCCCGCGGGAATGCCGCTGGCAAGCCGCCGGAGATATTCGTCGTGAGAGATCCCGAGCGCCGCGCTGCGGGTCCCGACGATTTCCTTCTGGCGCGCGGTAAGGATGTAGCCGGGTGCGACGCTGTTGACGAGCACTCCTTCTTTCGTGTACTGATTCGCCAGGACCTTGACCAGGCCCAGGATGCCGGGACGCACCGTGGAGGAGACGACCAGATCCTCGGCAGGTTGCTTGGCAGTCAGCGACGTGATGGCGATGATCCGCCCCCAGCGCTGCTTCCGCATGTGCGGTAACACTGCGCGAATGCAGCGGACAGTGCTCATGAGATTCAGATCGATCCCCCGCTGCCACGCGGCGTCGTCGATGTCAGGGAATGCTGCAACCGGCGGGCCGCCGGCATTCGTCACCAGGATATCGATCCGGCCAAACCGCCGCGCCGTGGCGGTAACCATGCGGGTGATCTGCGCAGGCCTGGTAAGATCGGCCGTCACCGCGATCACCGTCACACCATCGGCCGCACCCTGACGGATTTCCTTTGCCGCCGCAGCGAGCTTCCTGCGGTCGCGCGAACAGATGACCACATGTGCCCCCTCGCGCGCGAACGCGGCCGCCGTCGCCTTCCCCAATCCCTGGCTTGCAGCGCAGACAATTGCCACCCTGTTGTTGATCCCAAGGTCCATTGCTGCGCTCAGGAGCCGTTCGTCCGCAACGTCTGGATCATCAGAGGGTCATTCCCTTGCTCTGGAGAAACGCCCGGACCTTCGCCACTGCTTCCTCCTCGCCGATCAGCATCCTCGCGCCCGCGGAGGTAATCGCGTGCTCGAGGGTATCATTCTTCAGTGCAAGAACGCGCCAGATGTTGAATCCAAGACGATCGCGGTCATGTGGCTCAACGACCGGAATGCCCTCAGCGCTGGCATACGCGAGCGCCTCGACGGCCGATGCGTCGGCCTTGTGGACCTGTGCCGGTGGCTTTGTGGTCATGGGGTGTCTTCTCCGATTGTCTCCGTTCCGAGAGATGAGATCACGGTTGATAGCCTATCGCAAAATAGAACACGAACGGTCCCTCTTGCAGCGGGTTCTGCGGGAGGTCCCTGAGGAAATAGAAACTCTTGCCGACGCCAATGGCAGCCTGCCCAACTGGTGTGTCGAGGGCAAACTCAGCGCCGACGCCATGGCGCAGCGTGCTGAACTTGATCTCCTCGGGAACGGCGGAAATCGTGCCAAGGTCATACCGCACCCGGAGATAGGCATCGAAGAGGATCCGGAACGGAACAAAATAACGGTATTCCAGGTTCAGGAGCAACAACTGCCTCCCCCGCCGGTCGTCTTCACGCAGCCCGAAGAAATTGTCCCGACCCCCGAGACGGAATTGCTGCGCGAAGGGCATCGTCTTATCGGCAAAGCCCATCGTAAAACGCGGGTGGAGTGTGTGGCGCACACCCCACGTGCTGTATGTTTCGTACATCACGCGCAGCGCGTTATAGCTTCTCTCACTGCCGATCCCCTCAAATGCGAATTCATAGGAGAGGTCCAACCCCACGCCGACGGTGGGGAACGGAAATCGGTCTTTTGTGTCGATCACCGTCCCGAGCCTGATCATGTTGAGACGGTACGATTCCTCGAGCACGTCGGCCCGGTCGAGACTCGTCACACGGACATTCTGGAGAATCAACTCGACGCTGGCGTTCCCAAGGCGTTCAAGCTGACTCCCGAACGACACGGTCGCCCCATACCTCGCCTCGCGGTATTCGCCCACCCGGTCGCGGTACCACCGGTTCGGCGGACTGCTGGGATTGTCGGCGTACAGATAGCTCTGTTTCATTCGGTAGAACCCCCCTACACCAACCGTGAGGTACGAGTCGAACAGGCGCCGCGCCTTGTACTCCAGCACGGCATCCAGGTTTCGATCCCCTCCCGCAACCGTGAGTCCCAGGTCCATGCCGGAACCCTGGAAGTTCTCATCGCGGATGTCGATGAGTCCCTGGAGACTTCGCTCGCTATCGGCCCGCAATCCGAACCGGACGAGCTGCGATGGACGCTCCTTCAACCGGATTGTCAGCACCGGCTGGCCCGCGTTGTATGTGACCTCGAGGTACACATATTCGAACAACGTGGTACTGTTGACATTGGTCACGCCCCGGCGCGCTCTGTCGATTTGGAACACCTCCCCCGCGGCAAGCGGGAATTCCCGCAGGACGAAGGCATCCTGCGTTCGGTCGCCTCCCTGAACTTCGATGGCGTGGATGATCCCCTCGTTCATTCGTACGCGCAGCAACCCCGTGGCGGCCTCAAACATCATGGTGTCAATGCGTGCAAGGGAGTATCCGCGTGTCCGGTACAACCGGATCGCGCCCTCCGCCGCGCTCTGTATCGTGTGAGGGTTCACCGGCCTTCCGATAAGTGGAGCAAACGGGACAAGGAGCGACGAGTCGGACATTAGCCTCGCACCCTCGAATCTGATCGACGTCAGGACGGGATTGGGGACAAGAGCATATCTGATGCGGCTGTTCGTGCTGTCGGCCAAAATCTCCGCTTCGACATCGCGGTAATCGCCGGAAGTGTACAGCGCATCAAGGCGTTGGCGCACGTCACTGACTGCCATGCCCTGACCGCCCCCGGCGGCCTCAACGAACACCCGGAGGGAATCGGAAACGGGTCCGCCGTCGATGGTCACCGTCGGATGCGGCTTCAGCATCAGGGAATCGCCCTGCCCCCCCTGCATCTCCTCGAGCTTCCGCTCATAGAGCGCAAGGATGTCCGGAATCCGGGCCTCCGTCGCCGCCTCGCCGGCACGGATGAGCGTGTCGAGGCCGTGGAAATCCGACGAGGAGTGTTTGCCGACGACCGGAGTGATCACTACGTCCGCACGCCCCAATTGGCGTTCGTTGATCAATCTCATCATAATGCTCATGATCTGGTCGGCCTTCTGCCAGGGGGCCTTCATCTCCTCCGGGGTCCGGAGTCCGCTCGTGGAATTCACCACGACGATGATGTCGTACCCACGCTCCCGTGCCACATCAACCGGGATATTGGCGACAAGCCCGCCATCGACCAGCTGCATAGAATCCTTCTCGATCGGGTTGAACAGGAGCGGCACCGTCGCGCTTGCGCGCAGCGCTTCCGCAAGCGAGCCCTTGCCGAGGACAGCCCTGTTTCCGGATACAATGTCGGTCGCCACGGCACGGAACGGAATCTTCAGATGATCGAAATCGGGGATGGGATGGTAAAGGGCCTGTAGGACCTGAGCGTTAAGAAAATCCGTCAGCCGTTGCCCGCTGGAGACGGCCGGAGGGAGGACAGGAGTGAACCCCTGGAACCGGACGGCAAGAAAGCTCCGGTCGCCTGCGATTTTCTGGTCCACAAACAGCTCCCGGCGCTTCGTTTCTTCCGTCAGTGAGAGGACATCGTCCCAGGGGGTGTTGAGGGCCAGCGACTCAATCTCTGCGACGGTATACCCGGAAGCGTAGAGGCCGCCAACGATCGCCCCCATGCTCGTGGCTGCGATGAAGTCGATCGGGATTCGATGCCGTTCCATGACGCGGAGCGCGCCGATCTGCGCCACCCCCCGCGCGCCCCCTCCGGTGAGCACCAGGGCCACGTGCGGCCGCTTGAGCTCACGGGGGAATCCGAACGGAAGCGGCGCGGCCCGCGTCGTGTCATACTTGGGACGCAGGACAATCGGTTCCCCTGCAACGGCGTGAAGCAGCATCAGATGCGCCAGAGCCGGGAGGAATGAAGTGAGCACAATGCCGTGCCGGCGACGCATTGAGGTCAGAACGGGAAGGATGGATGAATTGATCTAAAGTACCTGATTTGTCCAGGAAAATCAAGAAACTCCGCATCACCGGCGGGATGGCGCACCCGCAACCGTGGGTTGCAATTGTTGGGGATTTTCTTCTTCTTTTTTGTGATGACATTTTTGAACCCATTTGTCCTCTTCGGCCTTGCCGCAGCGACGATCCCTCTCCTTCTCCACCTGCTGAACCTCCGCAAACTCCGCACTGTCGATTTCAGTTCGCTCCGGTTCCTCAAGGAACTTCAGCGCACGTCCATGCGCAGAGTGCGAATCAGGCAACTCCTCCTCCTGGCACTGCGCACGCTTCTCATCGTTGCCCTGGTGCTGGCATTCTCCCGGCCCGCCCTCCGCGGTTCCATCGCGGGACTCGGCGCAGCGGACGCCGCCAGCACGATGGTGATCCTGATCGACGACTCGCCGAGCATGGCGGTTCGCGACGAACGTGGAAGCGCGTTCGCGCGTGCGCAGCAGACTGCCGTACGGATTGCATCACTTGCCCGGGACGGCGACCGTCTCTACGTCATCCCGCTCTCCGAGGCGCGGCCTGACGCGACCCCCTCCGCACCCCGGACGCCGTCGTCCGTTCAATCGGTCGTGGAACAGATGACAATCTCCGCGTCGTCGACGCCGTTCCGCACCGCTCTTCGGACGGCCGCGGGAATTCTTGCCGCATCGTCCGACGCCAACAAGGAGATCATGCTTGTCACCGACGGCCAGGCAGCGCAGATCACGAGGGGGGGCCAGCCGGGGGACAGCATTGTTGCGATCGATCCGCAGGTCCGGGTGTTTCTCCTTTCTTCTCCCCCCGCACGCCTCGAGAATGCGGGCATTACGTCTGTCAGCGTGACGAGCAGGATCGTCGTTCCCGGGAAACCGGTGCGGGTGACGGCACGGATCGGCAACTTCGGCGACACTCCCCTGCATAACGTGGTCGCAAGCATCTATCTGGAAGGAACCAGAGTTGCTCAACGGGCCGTCGATCTCCCTGCGCACACGTCGATCGAACAGGAGTTTCGGTGCACCCCCACCCGACGGGGGATCCAGGGAGGGTATGCGGAGATTGAGGACGACCTTCTGGAGGAGGACAACAGGCGATACTTCACGCTTCAGGTGCCGGATGAAATCAGGGTACTCGCATCGGGTTCCGCTGCCGGTGCGACCGCACTTCCGGCGCTGGCCCTTACTCTCGGCAGCGACACGTCGCTCGCCGGCACGTTCGTCGTCAGGCAGACCAACGAAGCCGGCCTTGCAGCGGCGGATCTGGACCGGTTTGATGTGCTGATGCTCTGCGGGCATAGGGGACCCTCCACTGCCGACGCCCGGCGAATTGCGCGGTTCGTGAGGGGGGGTGGGGGACTCGTCGTATTCCCCGGCACAGGTTCCATACCGCTGCTGTACAATGAAGGGCTGTTGAAAGAGCTCGGGATTCCCCACTGGGGGAGCGGGCCGGTGACACAGCCGCAGGGGACGTTCTTGACATTCGGAAATGTGGATTTCAGCCATCCGCTGTTCGAGGGCATGTTTGAGACTCCCAGACGAGGCAGGAGAAAGGAGCCCTCGGTAGAGTCCCCCCGAATTCTGACAACGATGGCCATGTCGACAGGGTCACGCGGGGTCACCGTCATCAGCCTGTCCAACGGCGCACCGTTCCTGAGCGAGTATGTGCTGGAGCGAGGGCGCATCATGATGTTCGCGGTCGAGGCGGGGCTCGACTGGTCGGACTTTCCCAGCAAGGGTCTGTTCGCCCCTCTGCTTCACCGGTCCGTGATGTACCTCGCGGGAGGAGCATCGACGGCAACCCCAGTCACGGCGGGCGAGCCGCTCCAATTCACAGCTCGCCTGCGCGGATTCTCGGAGAGGGAAACGTATTCGCTCGTTCAGCCGGACGGCGTCACGAGTCGGATCGTCCCGGCGTTCCAGCCGGTGACGGGCCTTGCACTCTTCGATGTTCCCGCGGCAGTTGAGCCGGGAGTCTACACGGTGGTGCCCGACCGGCAGGAGGCAGGAGAGGTGCGAAGGCCCGTGAGCGCCGGTGTTGCAAACGTTGCCCCGGAGGAATCCGACCTCCGGACCGTCAGTGATGACGAGCTCGCTCGGTTCTGGAACATCGCCGGGGTTACTCCGTCGGCAGTCAGGCGTATCGCGCCCGATGCCTCGGCCGCAGAGCATATACGACAGTCACGATTCGGGGTGGAGTTGTGGCGTCATTTCCTCGTGCTGGCCGTGCTCTTCGCCCTCGCCGAGATGGCCGTGGGCCGGGCACCCCGCTCTTCCGCCGTCAATGAAGGAGAGGTGCGATGATGCAGGCGACGAGCGCACAAGAGCGTGCTATCCTTGTGGGCGTTATCTCGGCAGAGACGCGGCGGTCGATGGTCACAGACTCGCTCGGAGAACTCGCCCTCCTGGCCCAGTCCGCGGGCGCCGAGGTGATCCACCGAATCGTGCAGGAGCGCAAGGCCATCGATGCGGCGTTTTTCATCGGCCGGGGGAAGGCGGAGGAACTCTCCTGGCTTGTCGCGGAGAAGCGGATTGACCTTGTGATCTTCGATGACGACCTCTCCCCCGTCCAGGTCCGCAATCTCGAAAAACTCATCAACTGCAAGATCGTGGACAGGAGCGGTATCATCATCGATATTTTTGCGTCGCGCGCCCGGACGATCGAGGCAAAGACGCAGGTGGAGCTGGCGCAGCTGCAATACATGCTCCCCCGGCTCACGAGGCAGTGGACGCACCTCTCGAAGCAGTACGGCGGGATTGGTACCAAGGGACCGGGAGAAACGCAGATCGAAACTGACCGGCGGGTGATCCGCACCAAGATCGCGCGCTTGAACACCAAGCTGCGGGCAATCGGCATGGAGCGTGAGGTGCAGCGCAAAGGGAGGGAACGCTTCCCGCGTGTTGCGCTGGTCGGCTACACCAATGCGGGCAAATCCACGCTGATGAACTGGTTCTCGGGAGCGGGAGTGCTCGTCGAGGACCTTCTGTTCGCCACGTTGGATTCCACCGTCCGTCTCGTCGTGCTGACGCCGGCGCACCGTATCCTGCTCAGCGATACGGTCGGCTTCATCCGCAAGCTCCCTCATCACCTGGTGGCGTCATTCATGAGTACGCTCGCCGAGGTGCGTGAAGCGGACCTGCTGCTCCACGTGGTGGACTTGAGTCACCCGCTGTTCGAGGAGCAGATCGCGGTAGTAAACGAAACGCTGGAGGAGATCGGCGCGCAGGGCAAGCCGACAGTGTTCGTCTTCAACAAGGTGGACCTGGTTCAGCACAGAAGCATCGTGGCTTCTGTCGCCGCGAGGTATGAGAACGCGGTCTGCATCTCTGCCGCACGGGGCATCAACATGTCGGCCCTGACCGCTGCGGTCGCCGCACAGCTGGAAGGCATGATCGTCGAGCAGACCGTGACATTCCGCCAGAGCGACTATGAGCTCATGTCGCGTGTCCACAACGACGGCGAAGTGCTCGAACAGCGGTACGACGGCGATTCCGTGACGCTCCGGTTCCGTATGGCGCGCGCACCCGCGGTGCAGCTTCAGAGAGCCCTCGCGCGCAAGCGCGGCCGTGACGGACACGAGCGCCGCTCCCACACCTGACAGACGCGCTAACCGGCCGGCGCAAAATCAAACTGCGCTGCCATCTTCTTCTGTGAGAATCCCTTCAGCAATCTCCGGGCCGTGAATTCCGCCGCGGTCTCCCCCTGAAAGAGGAGGGCATCGTCCGCCCGCAGGACGATCGTGCAGGGTATCCCTCCGCGCAGCCGTGCGGACCCGCGCCAGGCATCACCGGAATCCATCATCCAGAGGAAATTCACGTTCATCTCCCCCGGGAGGTCCGGGGCATCAAGCTCAATCCGTCCTTCGTCCGCTCCCCGTGCATAGCTGACGCGGATGGGATGGGTGCCGCCGAAGACCGTGATCTCCGCATCCTTCAGCTGATCGGGGAGTTTCGGCTGAAGAGTGAGCGTCCCCGCCGCAAGATCCACGCGCACGCCGAGGTAATCCTGGTACACCGTGCGGATGAACTCCGCCATGCCGGTGAGCGATGCCCGGTCGCCGGCAGAGCCCGGGTCGAGGCGGGCAGGAAGCGTTCCCGCCATGTCCTGCTCAAGTGCGCGTCGAGCCATGGAGCTGGTCACCACGTAACTCAGGTCCTGCCGGTCATACCGCGTGAGCGCATAGGTCACAGGGCCCGCAAGCCATGTCCACACGGGACCATCGTAGGGCGTGACCCCGCGCCTTCCTCCAAGAGACGCCACCCCGTCGTTATGCAGGAGGTGGAGCACTGTCGACCGCGTCACTCGGTACCGCATGGATTCGGTCTCCAGCATTTCGAGACACATGATGGCATTCGGCCGGGATGCCATGTCGCGAGCGCCGTTCGGCAGAAGATGGTCGGCCAGCATCCCGGCTGCGGTGTCGGCAAACTGTAGCGCGAAGTTGTCCGAGGTCTTCACCGACGAATCCCACCAGGCGCGCGCGTTCGCCGTGTCGCCGAGGAAGGTTGCAACGTACGAGCCAATCAACTGCTGGAAGTACCAGAGCAATTGGAGTTCCACTGCGCGGTTCCCCCTCGGTACACCGGTCATCCAGGTTTCATCGGGGCCGTGCGTGAGGAAGTTGAATTTGTCGGTATGGCGCGCAATGGTCCCTTCGATGCTTTGCCGCACCGCAGGGTACAGGGACCGCACGAGAGCGGTGTCGTTCGAATAGACGACGTGCTCGTACAGCTCGCGGACAAACCAGGGCGCGACGTCAGCCCCCCGATAGGAAATGCGACGTCCATCAACGCGGTCAGCGACCCGTCCGTAGGTGGGGCTGCGCCGGTCCGTATCTTGATAGCGCGCCAGGGTCCGGATGATCGCAGCCGTTCGTCGGTAGTCACCCGTCGCGAGGCCGAGGCCGGCGATCGACTGTGCGTTCGCCCGCAGATCGATGGATCCGTCCCACGGAATCCCCGCAACGGCAAGCGTATCCCGCCGGTCGATCATCAGACCGTCGAGCGAGAGCTTGATCCACTGCAACGCCCTGTTGAGCGTGTCGTCTGAGGTTCTAACGTACGAAGCATTCAACAGCCGTTCCATGCGCGCATGCCGATGTGCCCGCAGGAAGTCAATCAGCCCGTAGATGCTGTCGGCAGACTCGGGTGACATGTTTCCCGGCACGACCACGGCAATGAAGTCCGCCGCGCCGCGCGAATCAACCAATATACCGCTCTGCGACGGTACGCTTTCCGGCCCCGCCGTTACGGCCACCAGACGGCCGTCCGCCATCCGCCAGACCGAGCCCTGTGCGTATGGTGACGGACGCACCGGGGAGAGTCCCGGCGCCGTACGGAACCGCGCCTCCAGCATCCCGTCCGGTGCGGAAGCAACCCGCAGCACGAGACCGTGCGCGTCAATCCCGTCGATCCCTTCGAGAAGCGAAATGGTGACCGAGGTTCCGCCGCGGTACCACCGCCGTGTTTCATCAGGGAGGATCAGTGCGGAATCCGGCCGGCCTGCGTTGAGCGTGCCCCCCGCACTCTCGATGCTGATTCCCTCGAACACATCGACTCCTTCCACCGACCAGCGATCAACGTCCGCCTCGCGCCCGACCGTCCCCGTGAGGAACGCTCCCTCTTTGTCCGACTGCATGTAGCTCCGTTCTCCTTCCCGAACGGCGATGCCAAGCGCGTCAAGTGTCAGCGGGGCCCGGACAGCGACTCCTGACTCGTTGCGCGCACACCCGGCAATCAGGAGTGCAGACAGAAGAAGAGCACTGGTGCGCATTTCAGCTCCCTGAGAAATGATTGACGCGTAACGTAGTGAAATCACCCTTCAATTCCAACCCGGCTGGCATTCGGCGCCGGCGTTTGGTATCTTGCCCGCGCATCAGAGAGAGGAAACATGCATGCTCACCGTTGCCATCGAAGCCGCCCGCGAGGCGGGGAAGTTTCTGAAGTACAGCCTCGGAAAGGTCCGGACGATCGAGGTCAAGCAGGGAGAGGCGCGCAATCTCGTTTCAGAGATCGACAAGGGGTCCGAAGAGCGGATCATCAGCCATATCCGGCGGCATTATCCCGGCCATGATGTCCTTGCCGAGGAAGGGGGCGGGACCAGGACAGATGCGGAGTACCGCTGGATCATCGACCCCCTGGACGGAACGACAAACTTCCTGCACGGCGTTCCGATCTTCTGTACCACCATCGCCATCGAGCGGAAGGGAGAGATCATCGCGGCGGTCACATACGATCCCAATCGCGACGAACTGTTCACCGCTGAACGTGGACGCGGGGCATTCCTCAACGGCAGGCGCCTCAGCGTGTCTGATGCGTCCGAGCTTATCAACAGCCTGCTCGTCACGGGATTCCCCTACGATCTCGCCGCCAACCACGGCCGGACGGTGGAGAACTTCATCGGTTTCCTGATGGAGGCACGCGGGATCAGGCGACTCGGCTCCGCAGCCCTGGACCTGGCATATGTGGCCGCAGGCCGGTTCGACGGGTTCTGGGAGGGCTCGCTCAACCCGTGGGACATGGCCGCTGGATCGCTGATCGTCGAAGAGGCAGGGGGGAGAGTAAGCGATTACGAAGGAAAGCAACTCGACATCTACCGTAAGCGCGTCGTGGCAACCAACGGAAGGATTCACGACCAGATGCTCAGGATCCTCCGGGGGGCGTGAGCATCGGCGCCGCACGCCGGACGATAAGGGGAAGGGCTCGTCAGAACTTCTTCGTCATGTCGAGGAAGAGGTAGACGAACATCGTGGCGAAGATCAGCATGAACACCGCTGCGATCCCCAGAAGCGTGAGCCGCTGCCTGGTGGCGGCCCAGTCTACCGGTCGGGACGGGTGGGTCTTCACCGTCATGTCCCCGTTGATCGTTGTCTGACACGCAAGCCGGATATTCTTGTCCACGGTATGGACAACCGCCAGATTCCCCCTCAGCGTTGTGTCTTCCTCCTGAGAGCGAGCCGCCGCTCCCTTCCCATCGACAATCTCCACCGCGCATGTCCCGCAGAGGTTATGCCCCCGGCAGTTTGCGATCCGCGCAAACCACCGGTACGGAGGCACTCCGACGTGGCGCATGAGACGGCGGAGATTCGTGCCTGGCTCAACTTCGATGGACCTGTGCTCGTGATGGAACGTGACGACGGGCATCCCCCTGTTCCTCCTCCTGACGTTGGCATTACGACCTGTAGCGTTTGACGGTATCCGGGCTGACGTGGAACATGTAGTTCGTCAGAAACTCAATCTTGTCCTCTTTCTCGTTGATGTCCACCTGAAGCAGATCCCGCAGCGAGATCATGCCGAGCAGACGATCCCCTTCGACGATCGGAAGGTGGCGACAGTTGGCCCCCTTCATTTTCCTCAGGCAATCGTCGCAGGTATCTGACGCATCGCCGACAACGATCTCCCGGGTCATCACCTCGTCCACTCTCACCCGGCCGGGATCGAGGTGCTTCGCCACCACCCGGTTGATAACGTCCCGCTCGGAGAATATCCCGACGAGGCGGTCACCCTCCATCACCGATACCGCCCCAATATTCCTCGCCGCCATGAACTCCGCCGCTTCCTGCACAGTCGCATAGCGGCTGATACTGTAGACAGGACGGCTCTCCAGCATTTCTCTGATCGGCTTCATGGGAACCTCCTCAGCACACTGAAGGATGCCCGCACCTTGACCCGGCGCGGTCGACGGTGGGATCAGTGAGCCAGAGTAGCAGATTTTTCGCTCATTGTCAATAATACGTGGGCGCGGTCCACGGCTTCACACCGTCGCGGTCGATCAGTGCCTGCACACGCGGGGGGAGGGCAACTCGCTCGGGGACAATCGTGATTGATGCGCTGCAGACTTCCGCAGCTCGGCGTACAGCGTCCTCTCGGTTGGTGGAGATCGTCGCGAGGGTCTCCCCCTTCTCCGTGTGATCTCCCACTTTTTTCGCAAGCACGATCCCCGCCGTCGGGTCAATGACGTCGTCCACTTTCCGCCGTCCCGCGCCGAGCTCAACCGCAAGGACGCCAAGCTTCATCGTTGCGCAGCCGGCGACGAATCCCGAAGAGGTCGCACGCACCTCGATCCGGTGTCTGGGGGCAGGAACGCGTCCCGGTTCGTTGAGGTATGCGATGTCTCCGCCCTGTCGTTCCACCAGCTGCAGGAACTTTTCATGCGCCGCGCCCGACCAGATTGCCGAACGGCAGAGCGCCATCCCCTCGGCAATGCTTGCCGCTTTACCTCCGAAATACACCATGGCACCCCCCAGGGCATACGTGACCTCCATGAGATCCACAACGTTTTTCCCCCGCAGGCAGTCCATTGCTTCTTCCACTTCGCACCAGTTCCCGATCGCCGCGCCGAGCGGCTGGTCCATTGCGGTGATCATGCCCAGCGTGTCCTTGCCCGCTGCCGTCCCGATCCCGACAAGGGTGCGCCCGAGGGTAACAGCGTCATTGTAGGTCTTCATGAACGCTCCATCCCCGCTCTTGATGTCAAGGACAAGTGCATCGATCCCTTCGGCGAGTTTCTTGCTCATGATGCTCCCGGCGATCAACGGAATGGACTCGACGGTCGCAGTCACGTCGCGCAGTGCGTACATCCGGCGGTCTGCCGGCGCAATCTCGGCGGTCTGTCCGATCATGACGAGACCGATGTCGCGGATCACCTCACGGTATTCATCGATCGTCAGGTCCGTACGAAACCCCGGGATCGACTCGAGCTTGTCGAGCGTACCGCCCGTGTGGCCGAGGCCGCGGCCGGAAATCATCGGCACCGGGACGCCGCATGCGGCCACCATCGGAGCGAGGATGAGCGACACTTTGTCGCCGACGCCGCCCGTGGAGTGTTTGTCCACCTTCCGTCCCGGGATCGACGAGAGGTCGATCACCTTCCCGGAGTGCAGCATGATATCGACAAACGCAGTAGTTTCGTCCGCGGTCATCCCCCGGAAGCAGACTGCCATCAGGAAGGCGGACATCTGGTAATCGGGGAGCTCCCCCTTCGCATATGCCCCCACGAGCCAGGAGATTTCCTCGGGCGCCAGTGCGCCGCCGTTTCGTTTCTTGCGGATCAGTTCGACGGGGTTCACAGGATTTCGGATTTGGGATCGCGGAGTGCGGAGTGCGTGGGTCTGGCGTGTTGGGGCAGGAGGTTGGGGCAGGAGGTAAGGGCAGAATATATTCTGCCCTTACCGTCGCTACCCTTACCGTCGCTGCCCTTACCGTCGCTGCCCTTACAGTTGGCTATAGCTGTCCGCGCCAAGGAGTTCATCGGTCGTGAAGCCCGCCGCCTTGTCCGGTGCGCAGCGTTCGCTCCGCGAGCAGGAGGCCGATGATGGTCTTGGCATCGGGGAACTCGCCTCGCACCGCGCGTGCAACAGCCTCGTCGAACGGTATTGCCTCCACGACCATGGAAGACTCTCCCTCTTCGCGTCCGATCCCCTCCGGCCGGGGGGTGATGTGACGGGCGAGATAGATATGGAGCTGTTCGTCGCAGAACCCGGGGGTCGAGTAGATCGTGACCAGATGCTCCAGCGTTCCTGCCGCATACCCGGTCTCTTCCGCCAGCTCACGTGCGGCGGCGGCGGCAGGATCCTCCCCCGGCGACAGTTTCCCCGCAGGGAGCTCGGTGATGTGCCTGCCGAAGGGGTACCGGAGCTGCCGCACGAGCAGGACCCGCCCGTCGTCCATCAGCGGCACTGTGACTGCGCCGCCGGGATGACGGGCGATCTCACGCACGCCTTCCTTCCCTGAAGGGTAGACGATCCTGTCCACCACGAGATCGAATACCTTCCCGGTGTAGAGAGTCTCGCGCGACAGAAGCTTCAACTCCATCCCGCTTGCACCGTCATGTGATCAACGCGCTGCGCCAGGCGAATGAGCCATCAGTTCCCCCTGCTCCCCGGTTTGACCACGGGAGTGCCTCGCGCACAGAGGGGACAGGATTCCGGCCGGTACGTCACAACGTCCAGCGCCACCACGGAAAACAGGGGTGCACCGCCGCCGGCCTGGCTCGCCGAAGTCCCTCCGCTGCGGTCCACAATGCACGCAACACCAGCCGCCACGCCACCCTCCTCCGAAACGATGCGGAGTACTTCGCCGACCGATCCCCCGGTGGTCACCACGTCTTCGCACACCAGGAGACGCTCTCCCCGGCCGATGACAAAGCCGCGGCGAAGCTGCATCGTTCCCTCCTTGCGCTCCGCAAACATTGAGCGGACCCGCAGCTGCCTGCCAACCTCCTGCGACACAACGAGCCCCCCGAGGGCGGGGGCAATGACGGCGTCGATCGCGGCGCCCAGGTAGTGACGCGCTATCTCGCCGCACAACAGCTCGCAGTACTTCGGATGCTGCAACACCTTTGCGCATTGGAAGTATGTAGGGCTGTGAAGTCCAGAGGTGAGCTGGAAATGTCCCTCCAGCAGCGCCTCGGCATCGCGAAATACGGAGAGGATATGTTCTTTGTCCATGAGCATGTGGTTGTTCGTGCCTACACGCTGAACTGCAGCCTTCCTCGCACTGCGGTTGTGGCGCCGATGTCGGGATCGTTGTGCACGTAGAGCCACCTCGCTTCGACGCCGATGGCCAGCCAGCGGGTCAGGGGATACGACACGCCCCCCAGGAAACCGACGGAAAGCCGGGTTCGACCGGGAATATTGAAGTAGGTCACCCGCACCGAATCGACGATCTCCTGTGCGATGGCCGGCGTGAGGCGCGACGCTCCCACCGAAAGACCGACGTAGGGGATGAGCCGACGCACGGCAGCGAATTCGTACTTCCCGGTGAGCCCAATTGCCATGTGGGCAATGTGCTTGTGTTCCGCCCGCACCCCCGGGTGAGCACCGCCGAACTTCCCTGCCCTGAACCAGAGCGCGGAAGCCTCGACTTCTATCCCGATCCAGGTACGGCGCCCCACCCGAAATGCAATTTCAGTCCCCGCCGAGGGGCCGCCCCGCCAGTACTGCATGATCCCATCATGGGAGACAGGCCATGACATGCCCCCGACCACTGCGACGGAACGCGTCGGCAAAGCCGAAGGCGTCCTCTGCGGTGTCTGTGCGGGCACAACAGACGTGGAGGCGATCATCAGCGCAACGAGCGCCATCCGCATGCGGTGCACCACGTCCCTGTGGGCAGGCCGGGGCACGCCTCACCAGCCCCTGGCGCGACGGAGACCGAGGATTTGTCCGACGTGTTTCTCGCCGTGGGCTGAGTAGATATCCAGTATGCGGTCGAGTGTCAGCGTCCCCGATTCAGGATGATGGGCGCTCTTCTGCCAGTCGCCGTCGCCGACGCTCTCGAGAAGTTTCGTCCAGCGGCTGTGCAGGCCCCGGATGATCTGCAGGGAAACGTCCACCGGCAACGCTGTCGAATCGACGAGCGCGGCCCAGGCGTCCTGGTTATACGGCTTCACGGTGGGATGATCCTCGGTCAATATCAGCTTCATGCGAACCATGGCATTCATGTGCGAATCGGCCACATGATGAACCACCTGCCTCGCGGTCCACCCCCCATCCCGATACGGAGTGTCCAGTTGCTCGTCGCTCAAACCTTTCACCGCCTGCTCCAGGAGGGCAGGGAGGGCACGGATCTGTTCGATCTTTTTCCAGCGGTCATCCGACATCATGGCGTTCCTCGGCTGAGACGTGGCGTTCGACGTCATTGTCTGCTCCCCCTTTGAACGGGCGTTCCCTGTCTTCGAATTCGGGCCTGTAGTACTCCGACGCCTCAAACTCCTGTGCCCACCCGTCGTCCATCCCGAGCCGGTCGAGGAGGGCAATGACCCGATGATATTCGCTTCCTCGGATTTTCCGATCCAGCAGGGGCGTCGTGACCGCCTTGTGTGTCGGGAAATATTGCGCCATCACGCTGAGCGTCGTCCGTGGTCCCAGATTGTCGCGTATCCAGGTAAGCGATTCCTTACTCCCGGCGAGGTCGTTCGGCAGGATCAGGTGACGGATGATCAGCCCGCGCTTGACGAGTCCATCGTCGCCCCGCACCAGCTCGCTCCCTACCTGGCGGTGCATTTCGAGGAGCGCTGCCCGCGCATGCGCGGGGTAGTCGTGCACCCTCGAATACCGGTAGCCAAATTCCTCGTCTGCGTATTTCAGATCGGGGAGGTAAATGTCAATCACGCCGTCGAGCTGGCGAAGCACCTCAAGGTCGTCATACGCGTTCGTGTTGTAGATCAGCGGGAGAGCAAGGCCGCCGTCGGCCGCGATGATGAGCGCTTCGATGATCTGCGGAACAAAATGCGTAGGCGACACAAGGCCGATCTCGTGACAGCCCAGCGCCTGAAGCTCGAGCATCATCCCGGCGAGGCGCTCGAGGCTTACCTCGTTCTGCCGTTCTTCACGATGGTTCTGGCTGATCCGGTAGTTCTGGCAGTACACGCAGCGGAGGTTGCAGTTGCCGAAGAAGATGTTGCCGACACCTCGGGTCCCGACAAGCGCGGGCTCTTCGCCGAAATGGGGTGTGTACGCGGAGACGATGGGGAGCGAGCCCGAGTAGCAGCGTGCGAGCTCTTCCTTCAGCCTGTCATTCCCGCAGCGGTGCGGGCAGATCGTGCAGGAGGACAGCATGGCATGCAGACGTTCCGCCCTGCGGCGGAGGTCGCCGGAACGGTGCAGAGCGATATACGAAGGAACGAACGTCATCGGCGTCACGTCCAATATACAAAACCCGCCGCGCGAATTCAATTTGCATGGCTGGCGTAAACCGCGTATTTTCCACGTGACACGAACACCCACTGCTCATGGCTGAAGATTTCTTTGTTACCGGCGGAACAGGTCTCGTCGGCCTTTTTTTGATTCCGAGATTACTCCGGAAATTCCCTTCATCGCACATCACCCTGCTGGTCCGCGCGGAAAACGACGCAGAGGCAAGGGCAAGAACCGCGGCAATCGCGGGGGAAGTTGCACGCGAGGACGGCGTAACCGACGCGTCGCAACGGATTCGGGGCGTTCGGGGAGATGTCATGCACGATCGGCTCGGCCTCAGTCCGAAGGAGTTCGATCGCCTCCTGGCGGAGACAACGTATATCGTGCACGGTGCAGCGACCATCCGGTTTGATCATCCGATCGAGGAGGCGCGGGAGGTCAACTGCGGCGGGACGCGGAGAATGCTCGCGATCGCAGAGCAGTGCGAGGAGGGGGGACGGTTGAAGCGCTTCGTTTACATCGGCACATCGTCTGTCTCGGGACGCCGTGCGGGTATTGTGACCGAAGACGAGCTGGAAATGGGGCAGGAGTTTTTCAATACCTACGAACAGTCCAAGGCCGAGGCGGAGCGAATCGTCCGAAATCATTTCGAACGGATACCGGCCGTGGTGTTCCGTCCGAGCATTATCATCGGCGACTCGCGCACGGGACGGACCACCTCATTCAACGTCATTTATATTCCGTTGCGGCTTGTCCAGCGGGGCCTGCTCGACTTCGTCCCCGGGACCCCTGATACGACCATGGACCTCGTGCCGATCGATTGGGTGGACGACGTCATCGTGCACATCCTTGAGCGGGAGGAGGCGAACGGCCGGGTGTTCCACGTGACCGCGGGACCGCAGCGCGCCGCGCCTTTGGGGGAGGTGGTGCTGAGCGCTACAGAGTACTTCGACCGACACACGCCGCTGGCGCACCCGCGCCGGATGGAGTTTGTGACCCGCGAGGAATTCGAGCGGCGCAGACAACGCACCCGCGGACGGGAGGAGGCGCTCCTCAGCCAGCTCGACACACTGCTCCCCTACACCAGCATCAACCGGCTGTTCGACTCCCGGAACACGGACGCCCTGCTGGAAGGCAGCGGGATTGAGTTCCCGCGATTTAACACCTACGCTGAAAGGATTTTCTCGTACTGCGTGAGGACGAATTGGGGGAAGAGACCGGGGTAGAGCGCAAGAGCAGAATGAGATTGAGATCGAGATTGAGGGGTGATGCAGGTTAAGGGGTGGAGCAGGTTAAGGGGTGGAGCAGGTTAAGGAGTGAAGCAGGTTAAGGGGTGGAGCAGGTTAAGGGGTACCGCCGTTCCTAGACCTTAAGCTTAACCTCAACCTTAACCTTGATCTTGATCTCACTTTGCCTGCACTTCTACATCTCCTTCCTCACGCCCACATGCTTCAGCTTTTCGAGCTCCGACCGGTACACAATGTGCCTCGCATCAATCGCGCGATCGATGGCGAGGATCCCGTCGAGATGATCGATCTCGTGCTGGAGCAGTTCGGCAAGCGCCCCCCTGGCCTTCAGGGCGTGCCGTTTTCCCTCCAGGTCCTGATACCGCACTTCGATGGTGAGACTCCGTTTCAACTTCACGGCCAGATCGGGAAAGCTGAAACAGTCGTCCCAGAGGGTCATCATGGTCCGGCTGTGTCGTGTGATGACGGGGTTCACCATGGCGCAGGGGGTGTCGATACGGATGAAGATCATCCGGCGGCTCTCGCCGATCTGCGGTGCCGCAATCCCGCGACCGAAACCGTGGCGCACGAGGAAATCATCCAGCGTGTCGCGGAGGTCATCCGCGAGCGCCTGAAGACCGGGCGAACCGAACTCCTTCACCCGCAAGGCGGGCGTCCGGAGGACCGGATTGCCCAGCAGGAGAATCGGACGTATGCTCATACTGAACATCCTTTCGTGATGCCTCCCGCAACCGGAGGCCGTGTCGTCCCTCAAAACCTTTCGACGCGATGCACCCTGCCCATCTTCTGCCCCAGGAATCTCTCCCCCACCTCGGCGAATTTCGCCGGAAGATCGCTGACGTAGAACTGGAGGTTCGGGCGTTGGCGGCTTGGATTCCGCAGAGATTCCGTATCGAGGAGCCGCTCCACTTCCTGGGACGCTGCGTCACCTGAATCGATCAGCATCACGCTTTCCCCCACCGCGGCGGCGATTGCTGCGCGGAGCACTGGATAATGCGTGCAGCCGAGAATCAGGGTGTCGATCTTTTCCAGCGTCAGGGGGAAGAGGTATTCGCGTGCGATGAGTGACGTCGCCTTGTGCTCGATCCATCCCTCTTCCGCGAGCGGAACGAACAGCGGACATGCCTGCGCGAACACTTTCACGTCGGGGTCGCGCTGGCGGATGGCATGGGCGTACGAGCCGCTGTTCACCGTGGCAATCGTGCCGATCACGCCCACCCGCTTCTTGCGCGTCGCGGCGACTGCCTCATCAGCACCGGGGACGATGACGCCGATAACGGGGACCCGCGCACGTTTCTGGACGACGTCGAGCGCCACGGCGGAGACCGTGTTGCAGGCAACCACGACCATCTTAACGTCTCTGGACACCAGGAAATCGACATCCTGCGCCGCGTATTCACGCACGACCTGCGGCGATTTCGGGCCATACGGGACGCGGGCCGTGTCGCCGAAGTAGACGATGTTCTCGTGAGGGAGACGCTGCGTGAGCGAGCGGACGACGGTCAGCCCCCCGATCCCGCTGTCGAACACGCCGATCGGTTTCGCGCTCATGAAGTCTGCCCGAGTCCCTCGTCAGCGAGCCTCCGGAGGGTGGCCATGATCCCATCGCGGATCGCCTCCCGCCTGCCGGGATCTGTCACCGGTTGTTTATCTCTCCCCAGCGTGTAAAACGCATCCACGATGCCGTCCATGCGGGTTGCGATCTTCGCGAAGTAGATGTCCAAGCCGAGCGCTGAAATCGTTTCGGTGACGCGGTAGAGGAAGCCCACGGAGTCCGGCGCGTAGACGTCGATGATCGTGAAGCGCGGGTTGTCTTCGAACCGGACGTCGGTCACGGTCGCGGGGTTCGCCGGGCGCCTCGGTCTCCGCTTCCATTTCTTGTGGTGTTCGGCAAAGAGATGCTCGAGGTCCAACAGGCCGGCCACCACCTGGCGCAGGTCTGCGCTGATCTTGTCGCAGGTCCGCTCCTCCAGGTGCCGTGCGGTCGCAGCGTCCGTGACGCGGAACCGGTCGATGATCAGGCCGTCATCGCGCGTGAAGATGTTCGCATCGACGATGTTGGCGTCATTCGCCGACAAGACGGCACAGAATTTGGAGAGGGCAAACGGCGCATCACGGGCGATAATCGTGACGTCCGTGTACCCTTCGGCGTGGGCAAACAGGGCGGACACCGGGTCGGGCGTCGCTCCCGATGCGATGTGCTGCGCGATCTCGTCTTCGCTGAACAGGGCCAGGTAGGACGCGCTGTCCATTCCCTGCAGATGGCGCTCCACATGTTCGCGGGGGATGCGCGCGCTGAGGGCCTCGGCCACGCTCTCCGCCGCTTCCTCCCGCTTCTCCTGATGGTATGCATCGATCTGGGCGCCGCTCAGCTTCCGGTGGAGCACTTCGGAGGTACGCTGGTACAGCTCCTGTAGCATCGCGGATTTCCACTCGGTCCAGACATTGGTGTTGAGCGCGGAGAGGTCGGCATATGTGAGAACGTAGAGGTAATCGAGCAGTTCCGGCCGCTCAAACCGTGCTGCAAATTCCTTGAGCGTGTCCGGATCGTGTACGTTCCGCCTGAATGCAGTTTGCTCCATGACGAGGTGATTGCGGACCAGGAACCCTACGTCCGGGAATGCATCGTCCATCCCAAGCCGGTGGAGGATGACGCGGGCCATGTCGACACCGGTGACCTCGTGGTCGGCGACGCCCTGCGGCTTGGCGATGTCGTGGAGAAGGAGCGCGGCATACAGGATATCCTTCCTGCGCAGGTTGCGGAACACTTCGCGGAGGATCCCCTGCGATTCGCGGAGCCGTTCGGCACTGGCGATCGCGATCAAGGTATGTTCATCCGCGGTGAAGTAATGGTAGACGTTGTGCTGGAAGAAGGCCACGAGTTCTCCGAACTCCGGGATGTAGCGGGGGAGAATCTCTGCGTCGTTCATCTCGTGCAGCGTGCTGGCCACACGTCGCGAACCGAGAATGCGACGGAACAAAGCTGCGAGCTCCGGCGATGACGCATCGGTGGGGTGCACGGCACCGGCACTTCGCTCGAGAACGCCGCGCAGGCGCAGGTCCGGCTCAACGTCGTTCTCGGCCGCCAGTGCGAAGGCCTCGAAGATCTGTCGCGGATCCTCCAGCACGCGGATGTCCGGATCCACCGAGAGCGCGTCCGGATGGAGGAGGAAGACGGAGCCGACACGCTCCCCGCGATGTGCGGACGTCCGGGGCCGCTCCACTGCTTCACGGAACTGCTGACCCACCCCCTGAAGAATCCGGCTGATGGTGCGCGCATGCGTGTAGTACTCCCGCATGAACACTTCGACGGGACGCAATCCCGTGGCAGCGCCGAACCCGAGCCCCTCGGCCACCTGGACCTGAAGGCCGTACTCGAGTGTATCATGCAGCGACTCTCGACGGAAGTGCATCTCCTGCCGCGTTCGCAGGAGGAACTCCAGCGCCCGTTCCGCCGACGCATGGCCGTCGGCATCCAGGATGCCGTTGGTCAGCAGCTGACCCAGGAAGGCGCGGGTGGCCGATTGGCCGGGTTCGACGGGGGTGAAATACCGGGGGTCGGTTCCCCGGAACAGCCAGAACGCGGCATGCAGGTCACGGAGCCCGCCGGCGCTCTTCTTGACGTTCGGTTCGAGCAGCTTGACCGAGCTTCCGTACCGTTCGTGACGCGTGCGGACCTCTTCAAACACGCCTTCCAGGAACCAGGTCTTCGGCAGCGTGGCGATGCGCTCGCGCAGTCCCGCCGTGAACCGTGCGGCAAGTTCTTCATTGCCGCAGACCAGCCGCCCTTCAAGCATCGATGTCCACGCGTCAAAGGTTTCGCCGTGCAGCGCGAACGCTTCGTCCATCGTCCTGACACTGTGGCCGATATCGAGGCCGGCGTCCCAGAGAAGATGCAGGAACCCTGTGGCCGGCGCACCTGCCGCCTGGCGACGATCCCCGGAATCGCACAGGACCATCACATCGATATCGGAATGCGGGCAGAGCTCAGCGCGCCCGTAGCCGCCCAGGGCAAATACTGCAATGTCTCTTGTGGAATCGGCGGGGAGAGTCACAAACGTGGACCGGATCGCCCCGTCCATAAGCGAGGTCAGGCCGCTGCAGGTCGAGAACCCCCCTGCACCATTGCGGTGCTCGGATGCAATGCGTCCTCGCTCTGCGTCGATGGAGGCTCTGAGCGACGGGGGCTCTGTCTGCATGGATGCCGGGACAGAAGAGATGGGGAGAACAGTTCCATCGAATATACCGATTGAGCCATGGAGATTCAACAGTGCGCGGAGGAGACCGAATGCAACGCACGTCTGATCATCGCTCGGGTTATCCCCATCGTGCGCGCGAGTTCACGGGCTCGATCCGCCCGCGGCTCGAATTCCTCCGCGAACGCATCGGGAATCGTCGGAACGTCCGGCTTTCTGAACTCCGCGTGTACCCGGTGAGCTGGACAAAGTTGTTCAGGATCTCGGTCCGTCCCTACTTGCCTGAGCGTTGGAAGCGTGAGCTGAGTTCGCGGACTAAAGCATGACGTTCGTGCGTGGTAAGCCCCATGGCTGGAGACCTCCTGGGTGGACCACAGAAGATCTCGTTTCCAACAGCAATTTGGAATAAAACCTTCCATGAGGCAACGACCCCATTTCGAATAGATTTTTACTGAGGCAAATCGCTCACTTGCACCTCGCCTCCGGGGGTGCTACCTTTACTCCAACTGATTCCTTCAGTCCGCTGAACGCCGTGCACGAACTGTCCATCGCGCAGAGCATCCTCGACATCGTGTGCCGTCATCTCCCGAAAGGCGCTGATGCACGGGTGAAGACCATCCGGCTCACGATCGGCGAGATGGCGGGTGTCGTCACAGATTCGCTCACGTTCTGTTTCTCGGCCATTAGCGAAGGGACCCCCGCGCAGGGGGCCGCACTTGAGATCGTTCATGTGCCGCTGACCGTCCGGTGCCGGGCATGCGGGCGGGACTCGGCCATCACGCCGGAGGCGTTTATTTGCCCCGCGTGCGGCGGTCGGGAGCTGATGGTCACGGGGGGACGGGAACTGCTGGTGAAGGAGATCGAGTTGCACGAGAACGGAGCATCGCCATGAGCGTCATTACCATTGAGCGAAAAGTCCTTGAGAAGAACGACCAGATCGCGGCGGAGAACCGCTCGTTGTTTGCCCGCCACGGCGTGTTCGTCATCAACATGGTAAGCTCCCCGGGCGCCGGCAAGACGAGCATCCTGGAGCAAACCCTGGGACGCATCGGCATATCGGTGTCGGCGGCAGTGATTGAGGGAGACGTCCAGACCGATCTCGACGCCCAGCGGGTGGCAAAGTACAACGTCCCCGCCGTGCAGATCGTCACCGCTGGGGGATGCCATCTCGAGGCGAATCTTGTCCGCGATGCGCTCACGCGGATCGATCTGTCGAAGATCCGGCTGCTCGTCATTGAAAACGTCGGCAACCTCGTCTGTCCCTCCAACTACGACCTCGGGGAGGCGATGAAGGTCGTGGTGGCTGCGACGACCGAAGGTGACGATAAGCCGTTGAAGTACCCTGGAATGTTCCGCAATGCCACGGTCCTGGTCATCAACAAGATCGACCTCCTCCCGTACATCCCCTGCGACCTCGGCCGACTGAAGGAGAACGCCCTGAAGATCAACCCTTCGCTGAAGGTATTCGAAACCTCCTGCACCACCGGTGCGGGCATCGCTTCCTGGTGTGACTGGCTTACAGATCAGGCAAACGCTGTCCACAGACCTTGATCTGCCTCCCCCTTAATCTCAGTCTAAATCTCAATCTAAATCTCATCCTCAACCTTTTCCTTAACCTTAACCTCCACCTTAACCTCACTCTCGATCTCAAGAATCCCCTCCGTCCCCCTTCCTAATTCTGCAAATATTCTATCCTTTTCGCTCCCCTCCGCCCCTTTTTCCTTACTTCTCCATGGCACGACACTTGCGCGCCGACTGGGGCGATGACCTCTCGCGCCCATATCGCAATCCGCGGAGTGGTACAGGGAGTTGGGTTTCGTCCGTTCATTTACCGGCTCGCCCAGGACCTCGGTCTGACGGGGTGGGTGATGAACACGCCGCAGGGCGTGTTCGTTGAGACGGAGGGTGAGCAGGAAGCGATCGACCGGTTCATCCTTCGCGTCGGCGCTGAGAAGCCTCCGCTGGCATCGATCCAGAGTCTTGAATCTTCCTTCCTCGACCCCGTCGGTTTTTCGACATTCGATATCCGCGAGAGTTCCTCTGAGGGTGAAATCCGTGCCCTGGTCCTCCCCGACATCGCGTCGTGCCCGGAATGCGTCGCCGAAGTCTTCGACCCCCGAAACCGGCGACACCGGTATCCCTTCACGAACTGCACAAACTGTGGTCCCCGCTTCACGATCATCGAGTCGCTCCCCTACGACCGGCCGAACATCTCGATGAAGATCTTCTCCATGTGCGACAAGTGTCGGAAGGAATACGATAACCCCGCCGACCGCCGTTTTCATGCACAGCCGATTGCCTGCCCGCAGTGCGGGCCTCAACTCGCGCTCTGGGACGCTCAGGGGGCGGTGAGGGCCGGACGCGACGAGGCATTGCTAGAAGCTGTCCGAATTCTTCGAAACGGCGGAATCATCGCACTGAAAGGACTTGGAGGATTTCAGCTCCTCGTCGATGCGGGAAACGCCGACGCGGTTGCATTGCTGCGGCGACGGAAGCGCCGCGAAGAGAAGCCGTTTGCGCTGATGGTCCCGGATGCAGGGGTTGCTGCAGCGCTGTGCGAGGTCTCTCCGCTCGAAAAGCGGCTTCTGCAATCGCCGGAGTCTCCAATCGTCCTCCTTCGTAAACGGCCGGAGATGGATGGTGCGCTTGGGGGAATCTGCAGCTTGAATTCTCCGGTTGCCCCCCGCAACCCGAATCTGGGGATCATGCTCCCCTATACTCCGCTGCATCATCTGCTGATGCATGAGATTGGCACACCGATCGTCGCAACGAGCGGTAACCTGTCCGATGAGCCGATCTGCATCGACGAACTACAGGCACTTGACCGGTTGCGGGGGATCGCCGACGCGTTTCTCGTTCACAACAGACCAATTGTGCGGCATGCGGACGACTCGATCGCGCGTGTTCTGCTGGGGCGCGAACTTGTTCTCCGCCGCGCCAGGGGATACTCCCCTCTCCCCATCCGCACGGAATACGACACGCCCGAACTGCTTGCGGTCGGCGCACATCTCAAAAGTGTGGTTGCCGTTGCCAGGGGCCGGGACGCATTCATCAGCCAGCATCTCGGCGACCTGGATACGCCGCAGTCGCTTGATGCCTTCGGCGCGGCGGTGCGCGACCTCCAGTCGATGTTTGCAATTCGACCCGCCGCGGTGGCGGCGGATATGCATCCCGACTATCATTCGACCCGCCTTGCGCACTCCATCGCACTCCCCGTCCTCCCCGTACAACATCATGCAGCCCACATTGCTTCCTGCATGGCTGAGAACAGCATCAACGGGGCGGTCCTCGGCGTCTCGTGGGACGGAACCGGGTACGGGACGGATGGGACGGTCTGGGGAGGAGAGTTTCTGCGGACGAACGGAGAAGAGTTTTCGCGGGTCGCCACGTTTCGCCGCTTCCGGCTACCCGGAGGAGACCGGGCCGCGCGTGAGCCGCGACGCTCCGCACTGGGCCTCCTGTATGAACTATACGGGACAAGCGCATTGGCACGCGCCGACCTTGCGCCGGTCCGCGCATTCACTCAACGCGAGACTTTCACGCTGATTACAATGTTGGAGCGAGGAGTCAATGCCCCGCTGACGTCGAGCGCAGGGAGACTCTTCGACGCCGTCGCGTCGCTCGTCGGACTCCGGCAGATAAGCAACTTCGAGGGGCAGGCCGCGATGGATCTTGAGTTCGCACTCGCCGGAGAAAACGTGGCAGACTCATACCGGTGCGAGCTTTTCACTGCCGTGGGTGGGGAAAGGGACCCTCACGCCCCGCAATGGATCGCCGACTGGTCAGGCGTTATTGCAGACATCCTCCGGGATCTTCGGGCCGGCACGCCGATCCGCCGGATCTCCGCACGGTTTCACAACGCACTCGTCGAGCTCATCATTGATGTCGCGCGGCGCAACGGGGACGGACGCGTCGTCCTCAGCGGAGGCTGCTTCCAGAACGCGTACCTGACCGAACGGACCGTCCAGCGGCTGCGAGAAGAGGGCTTTCTCCCGTACTGGCATCAGCGGGTACCGCCGAACGACGGGGGGATTGCGCTCGGTCAGATCTACGCGGCAACGCTGAGGTCCCGCCGGGAGCCGGCATGAATCTGATCAGCGGCGAAATTGTTGAACTGTGCCTCGAAGGAGAAGTTCGCATGGCGCGGGTGCGTGTCGGCGCCGCATTTGTCCGCGTGCCCATCTCCCTCGTGGAAGATGCGGCGGTGGGAGACCGGGTACTCATCGAGTCGGGAGTCGCCATCGCGCTCGAACACATGGAATCAACGAAGGGACAACCTCATGTGCCTCGCCATCCCCGGTAAAATCCTCGCCATCAACGAAGGTGGGTCTCCCAGGATGGGGACGGTCAGCTTTGGAGGGATCCAGAAGGGCGTCTGCCTTGAGTGGGTTCCGGAGGCCCGGGTCGGATCCTACGTGATCGTCCATGTCGGTTTCGCGATAAGCACCGTCGACGAGAAGGAAGCGCTTGAAACGCTCAAGCTCTTCGATGAGATGGGGAATTCGCTCGACGAACTCAAAGATCCGGAGGAAGGCGAGAGGTAGCCATGCGGTACATCGACGAATACCGTGACGGTGAGGCGGCTCGCAGGATCGCAGGGGCTATTCACGCGGCCGTGACGCGACCCTGGACGATCATGGAGATCTGCGGAGGGCAGACCCATACCATCGTCAAGTACGGGATCGAATCGATGCTTCCGTCCGGCATCACGCTCGTCCACGGCCCCGGTTGTCCCGTTTGCGTGACGCCGCTGGAGATCATCGACAAGGCCATCGCGATTGCATCGAGACCGGACGTCATCTTCACATCGTTCGGCGATATGCTGCGCGTCCCTGGTTCGACGAAAGACCTGCTCACCGTGAAAGCAGAAGGGGGAGAGGTACGGATGGTCTATTCCCCGCTCGATGCCGTAGCAATGGCGCGGCAACACCCCGAAAAGAAGGTGGTGTTCTTCGGGGTCGGCTTCGAGACGACCGCCCCCGCGAACGCCATGTCGGTCTGGCAGGCGCGGAAGCTCGGCCTCAACAACTTTTTCCTCCTCTGCTCGCATGTCCTCGTCCCCCCGGCGATCGAAGCGCTCCTCTCATCCCCGGGGAACTGCGTGCAGGCATTCCTCGCAGCGGGACATGTCTGCACCGTAATGGGCTTTGAAGAGTACATCCCGCTTGCGGCCCGGTACAACGTGCCGATCGTCGTCACCGGTTTCGAACCGGTAGACATTCTCCAGGGGGTGTACATGGCTGTAAAGCTGCTCGAGGCGGGGCGCAGCGAGGTCGAAAACCAGTATGTTCGCTCAGTCCGCCGGGAGGGAAACGTCGCGGCACAAAAGTTGATCGGTGAGGTGTTTGAAGTGTCCGACCGGAAGTGGCGGGGCATCGGAGAAATCCCTCGAAGCGGCTACAAGCTGCGCGAGGAATTCGCGTCATTCGACGCGGAGCGTGAATTTGACGTAGCCGGCATCGCAGCACAGGAGTCATCGCTCTGCATCGCCGGATCAATATTGCGCGGGGTGAAGCGCCCCCACGAATGTGAGGCCTTCGGTGGGAAGTGCACTCCGGAACATCCGCTCGGCGCCCCGATGGTTTCTTCGGAAGGTGCCTGCGCTGCATATTACCATTATGGCCGTCTGGAGAACAGAGAGGCCCAGCCTGCCTGACTCCGCACGGAGAACGACGATGGAGAAAAACCAAACGGTCGACATGCTCTCCGGGCTCAGTTGTCCGGTCCCCATCACGGACTACAAGACCGTCCTGCTCGCTCACGGCGGCGGCGGTCGGCTGACCCATCAGTTGATCGAAAAGATGTTTCTCTCGCAGTTCGACAATCCGCTGCTTGCGCCATTGCACGATGGGGCTGTATTCACGCTCGGCAACACGACGCTCGCTTTGTCAACTGATGGGTACGTTGTCAACCCCCTGTTTTTCCCCGGAGGAGACATCGGCGAATTGGCCGTCAACGGCACCGTCAATGACCTGGCGATGTGCGGCGCGAACCCGAAATACCTCTCTGTCGGCTTTATCCTCGAAGAGGGCCTGCCGATGGAGGACCTCTGGCGGGTCGTCCAATCGATGAAGTCGGCGGCGCAGCGGGCCGGAGTCGAGCTGGCAACAGGTGACACGAAGGTCGTTGACAAGGGGAAGGGTGACCGGATGTTCGTCACCACCACCGGCATCGGCGTGATTCCTCCCGGGAGGACCATCAACCCGCGGAACGCCAGGCCTGGCGACAATATTATTGTCAATGGCCCGATCGCGGTGCACGGGATAGCAATCATGTCGGTCCGCGAAGGACTCGAGTTCGAAACCGCGATCGCCAGCGACACCGCCCCGCTCAACGGGCTAGTGGATGCGATGTTCGGCGCGGGGGAGCTGCATGTGCTTCGGGATCCAACCCGGGGGGGTGTGGCAAGCGCACTGAATGAGATCGCCGGATCGGCAGGCGTCGGCATCTTCATCACTGAAGAAGCCATCCCACTGACCGACGACGTTCGTGGTGCCTGCGAGATCCTTGGACTTGATCCATTGTACGTTGCAAATGAGGGGAAGCTCCTCGCCTTTGTCCCGCCCGATTCGACGTCCGCCGTCCTCGATGCGATGCATCGCCATCCCCTCGGGCGCGATGCCGTCGTTATCGGGAGCGTCGTGCAGGACCACCCTCGCGTTGTGGTGATGAAGACGGGGATTGGAGGGACGCGGGTGGTGGATATGCTTTCGGGTGAACAGCTTCCCCGGATTTGCTGAACGGGAGAATCGTGATACCATCACACCGCATCCTGGTCGTCAATCCCGGGTCAACATCCACGAAGATGGCGCTCTACGAGGAGGAGGGGGAAGTGTGTGCGGAGGTGATACGGCATGATCCTGCATCGCTCACGAAGTTTTCGTGCATCTGGGCACAGTTCGATTTCCGGCTACTGGCAGTGCGCGAATGGGCCCACGCTCACGCCAGTGCGGTATCGGCCGTGGCCGGGGTCGGGGGGCTCTTGCGGCCGCTTCCCGGGGGGACGTACCGCGTAAACGAACGGATGCTGGATGACGCGCGTTCAAACATCCAGGGTGAACACGCATCGAACCTCGGCTGCGCCATGGCGCACGCGCTTGCGCAGGAGTATGGATGCACGGCGTACGTCGTCGATCCGGTTTCGGTTGATGAGCTGGAGCCGTTGGCGCGCTACTCAGGTCATCCCCTGGTCACCCGGAGCGCGCTCTCGCACGCGCTCAATATTCATGCCGCCGGCCGGCGGGCGGCGCAGGAGACCGGCATCTCGCTGGAATCCAGCCGGTTCATCGTCGCCCATCTCGGCGGCGGGATCTCGGTCGCACCTCTGAAAGGGGGAAGAATAGTTGACATCAACGACGCCTCGAGCGACGGGCCGTTTTCTCCCGAACGGACCGGCGGTTTGCCCCTCCAGCAGTTCGTCACCCTCTGCTTTTCGGGGTCGTACACGGAGCGGCAGATGCGCGATCTCGTCCGGGGCCGCGGCGGACTCGTCGCCTATCTCGGAACGAACTGCGCCGTCGAGGTCGAGCAGATGATTGCGGAAGGGAATGCGAAAGCACGGGAGGTGTATGAGGCGATGGGATACCAGATCGCCAAAGAGATCGGCGCAATGGCCGCCGTTCTCAAGGGCAAGGTGGATGCTGTGGTGCTTACAGGAGGGCTGGCGACATCAGCCATGCTTGTTGGCTGGATCACGGAGCGGATTCGGTTTATTGCACCGGTGCTGGTGCATCCCGGAGAGGATGAGATGAGGTCGATGGCGGAAGGAACATTAAGGGTGCTGAAAGGCGAGGTGGAGGCGAGAGAATATTAAACAACTCACCCTCGCAACGCGATTCCAGACGGAACCCTATCCCCTGGCCCCTTCCCCTTGAAACGGGGAAGGGGGACGAACAAGATCCCCTCCCTTTTCAAGGGAGGGGTTGGGGGTGGGTTCGGTTATTCGAACATCATAAGGGGAGCACAAATCAAAGCCACTACCATGATCGGAACCTTTGAACAACTGCTGAACAATGCCTCCACCTTCTTGCCGCAACGGGTGGCGGTCGTAATGCCGTCGAATGCGGAGACGTTTGAGGCAATCCGGGATTCCCTCAAGGCGCTCCGCGTGACGTTTCTGCTTGTCGGTGACGGGGAGCAGATCGCACGCGGGATCGGGGGACGCGCGATCGATTCTTCGCGCGTTACGGTGATCCATGAACCCGACCCGCAGGGAGCGCTGCAACGTGCCGTCACGGCGGCACGCGACGGCGAGGCGGACATCCTCCTGAAGGGAAGCGTGGACACGGGAACGATGATGCGCGCCGTCCTCGACGAAAAGTGCGGGCTCAGGACCGGGAGACTTCTCAGCGATATCTTCGTGCTCGAGTATCCACCGCGCGAGGAAAACAAGTTCATCATGATCACCGACGGCGGCATGACCCTCGCTCCCGATCTGAAGAACAAGGTGGAGCTGATCGTCAACGCGGTCGAGGTGGCTCATGCCCTCGGGAACGAATGCCCGAAGGTGGCGGTTCTGTCGGCGACGGAGTTCGTTCTACCCGCCCTTCAGTCAACCATCGACGCGGCTGCGCTGTCAAAGATGAACGAACGGGGGCAGATCAAGGGATGCCTCGTTGACGGCCCCTTTGCCCTCGACAATGCCATCTCTAATGAAGCGGCAGCGGAGAAAAGGATCGCGTCGAAGGTGGCGGGAAGAGCGGAGATCCTGGTCGCAGCAAACATCGAATCGGCCAACAGTCTGGCCAAGAGCACGACATATTTCGCCGGGCTTAGACTTGCGCACGTCATCGTTGGCGGGAAGGTTCCCGTCTTGATCCCGTCGCGGGCCGACAAGGCCGACGCGCGGCTTCTCTCTGTCGCGCTTGGACTCATCATGAGCGAATACCATCGCCGAATCCGGGGGGATTAGCGCAGCACGCATTCCCACCCGGGAGGGCGACCTGCAACGCTCACCTTTGATTCAATCTGGGAAGTTCCTATCTTGCCGGGATTCAGGCCATCGACACGTGGAGGAACCCACGCAAGAAAGCCGGTTATGATCGGATTTATCGCCGCCTGGTGCCACTGGTGCGACTTGCAGGCCAGGTTCAGAACCGGCCAGATTTAGCATGAGCATCTCTGTTCGCAGGTCCGTCCAGGCCGATGGCCCTCTGATCCTCACTCTAGTTGAGGCACTTGCGGATTTCGAAAAGCTTACCCCGCCAGATGCCGCGGCGAAGGAACGACTCCTTCGCGATCTCTTCTCCCCTACCCCCCGGCTCGAATGTCACCTGGGCGAATACGACGGCAAGGCCGTCGGCTATGCGTTCGTCTTCGAAACCTATTCCAGCTTTCTTGCTCTCCCAACCCTGTATCTTGAGGATATGTTCGTTCTCCCCTCGTATCGGAAGCAGGGGGTCGGTTATGCCCTCTTTCGGGGAATGGTTGCCGAGGCAGAGCGACGCGGTTGCGGGCGGATGGAGTGGGCCGTTCTGGACTGGAACAGAAACGCCCTTGATTTCTACGACCGGTTGGGGGCCAGGCATATGAAAGAGTGGTTTCTCTACCGCCTGGAAATGCCCGATATGGTCAAAATGCTTCGGAAATTATAGTTTTTTGCCACGCTGGATACCCTCCGTTGTCCTCAAATCACGTGAGGCCATGGCCTCATGTGATTTCACTCACAGCAAGAGACGGTTCGATTCCCCATCTTTCGGTCGAGGAAAGGGGAATTTCACGCACACTTGACTGAGCCATGGATATCCTGCTTGTAGACGACAATGCCGATTACCTCGAACTGTTGAAAGAGATCCTGGCCGAGAACGGGTATACGGTGCACACGGCGCGGGACGGGATGGAGGGGTGTGATGTGCTGACGAGGACCGACATTGATCTGATCATTTCCGACATCAGGATGCCGGGGCTGGACGGGCTGAAGCTTCACGCCTTTGCGAGGGAGCTGGAGCGTTACCGGAAGACCAAGTTCATCTTCATCTCCGCCTACACCGATCTGGCGCGCAACACGCTGAAGCTCGATCCGGTGATGGACTATCTGCTCGACAAAACCACGCCGGTCAAGCGGATCCTGAAACTCGTCGACGAACTCATCTTCGGGCGCATCGAGGGGGCGTGGTCGTAACACAACAAGATTATCAATTATCCATGATCCATGGATAATTCATAATTTTGCTGCGAGCACCACAACCCCCTTCGCCGTCACTTTCCCCCCACTCGACTGTTCAATCGCTTCCAGCAGCACGATGTAGATTCCCATTCTGCATCGCGCCCGATCATCGTCTCTTCCGTCCCAAACAAGATCTCCCTGCCCTACCCCCGGTGTCGAGGTTGCCAGGTGACGAATTGTTCGTCCCCTCGCATCGAAGACCGTAGCATGGACCGCCCAGACGCCGACGGGCAAAGCATAGTGAATCACCGTCGCATCGTCGCGGCCGTCGTTGTCAGGTGAGAATGGGTTTGGCGAGCATGAGAGCAAGGCGCCCGATGGCGACGGCATCAGTCCGGTGCTGTTCCTCCGCCCCGGCGTTCCTCCTTCCGACGCAGCGCATGTCGTCCAGTTTGATGCATTGTTTGACTCCCCTCGTGCCACGATCCTTTCGAGCGATCTTCCGCGGGTGTCGAACACCGCAGGATTGTGCCAGACCGGGGAGTAGGCCACACTGTCCACGAGGACACCAGCCGGATCATGCAGTGACAACCTGTCCCCGTCGTTATTGAGCGTCGGCATACCCGATCGTGGAATCCAAACCCCCGTCCCGTCCCGCAATCCCGGAAAGAACAAGTACAGACCAGAATCGGCAGCCATGACCATGCATGCGCCAGGCTGGAGTGAGGGTGTGCCCGCCGGGATCTCTACGCTCGTGGACCCGTCGCCCATCACCCAGCCCACCAACCCAATGGAAGCCCTGCTGAGATTGAGGATCTCCAAAAATTCTGGCTCTCCTTCGAGTGGCTCGTACATGATCTCATTGATCACAACCAGATTCCATGATGCCGGAACGCGCGTCGCAAAACGAAGCGAGTCATTTGCTGGCCGCTGATCTGAGGGAAACTCCGTCACAACAAGCACGGTATGACTTCCCGGGTCAGGCGAGGCCCAGGTGCAGTGCACCAGGGCCGAATCGCCCGGAAGGATGCTTGCAGAGATTGGTATGCGGCCGATCAGGCTGAGCGAACGCCCGGACACGGACGCCGCCTCATCGTAAAATGTAGCCGCCACCCCCTCGGCCGGGAGGCGCCCCTCGTTTCGTATCAGTGCCGACAGCATGACCTCGCCGGAGGAAATAGTCTCAGTGCTTCCCTGCGCCGGCCTCACATCCAGCGATTTCCGGGCGATGGAGTTTTCGCCGGCAGGGGTTCCGCCCGTCAGGTCGTGCGAACTCCCCCAATTCGACGGGTTCTGGGAGGGGCTTCCGGCATCGATGCGTTCCAGCGAGGCCCCACCCACAGCTCCTCCCCAGGGGGGGAGATAGGCGACGCTGTCGATGACACTGCCCTGACTATTATAGAGGCGAACTGCATCCCCCGTATTATTCAGCGCAGGGAAACCGGCAACTTCAATCACTTTGCCCCTCACGGCCGGACGGACAGCGGCGAGCGCTGCTGTATCCTTCGTCAGCACGACGAACGAGCCGGGGTCCAGGCATGCGTCAGCCGCAGACACGAGATGCTGCGTGACCCCAGCGTCGGACATCAACCATCCCCGCAAATTGACCTGGGCGACAGCATCGCTGAAGAGTTCAACCCATTCCGGCTCCGCCCCAAACGGGGCGTACATGATCTCGTTGATTCTGACGGCCTGCGAACGGGCGTCTGCTGCAAACAGCGCTGATGCCGCCAAAACCCCTAGAAATGACGGGGGTCTCCGGCTGTGTAGCATGTCTCATCCAGATTGACTTTCGGAACGTTTTTCGCTATATACGCTCCGTATCTATTCATACAGCCGACCATGAGCCAATTACGAATACTCTACGTTGACGACGACGCTGACCTGCGGAAGATCGTGAAGGATCAGCTCACCGCAATGGGGTATGAGCTTGACGAGGCGGAGGACGGCGCGGTGGCGATCGAGAAGCTCGAGAAGGGGAATTTCGACCTGATGTTGCTGGACATCAACATGCCGGTCAAATCGGGGATCGACGTGCTGAAGTTCATCAAGGACAAGGGGCTGAAGTGCAAGATTATCATGCTCACCGGCCGTGTCGGCTTCTCCGTGGCAACCGAAACGCTCAAACTCGGCGCGGACGATTATATTACCAAGCCATTCAACATTGAGTACTTACAGTTCTCGATAAAGCGAGTCATGGGCGTATAGTTTTTTAAGGTCAAGGTATAAAAAGCCGAAAGCGACCCGTGGGTCGCTTTCGCGTTTTTGGATTTTCGCCACACTTAATTTACGTCCCCGCGCTGTAATCCTCCATGTAGGCCAATTGCTCCTCGGTAAGCCGGTCGATCTTCACCCCCTGCGTGCTAAGCTTCACGCGGGCGATGTCCTGATCCTGCGTCGCCGGGATGTCGTGCACCCCGTTCTTCAGTCGAACCCCTTTCCTGTGCAGATCCACGAGACGAAGCTGCGACATGAATTGATTGGCAAACGACATGTCCATCACTTCCGACGGATGCCCCTCCGCCGCCGCAAGATTTACAAGGCGCCCCTGAGCAAGAATGTAGAGCCTCTTTCCGTCCTTCAGCGTGTACTCCTCGTTGTTCATTCTGATCTCGCGCTTCCGCTTCATCAGCTTCGCGAGATGTACGAGGTTTACCTCACAGTCGTAATGCCCGGTATTGCAGACAATAGCGCCTTCCTTCATCTTGCGAAAGTGCCGGTCGACAATCACGTCCTTGACGCCCGTCGCCGTAATGAACACATCCCCGATCGGTGCGGCTTCGTCCATCGTCATCACCCGGAATCCCTCCAGTGTGGCCTTCAACGCCGCGGTCGGCTTTACCTCCGTCACGATCACGTTAGCCCCCAACCCCTTCGCCCTGATCGCAACACCTTTTCCGCAATGCCCGAAGCCGGCAACCACCACATTCTTGCCGGCAAGCAGAACGCTTGTCGCCCGTAGGACGCCGTCAAGCGTCGATTGCCCCGTCCCGTACACGTTGTCGAAGTCCCACTTGGTCTCTGCATCGTTCACGGCGATCACCGGGTACTTGAGCGCGCCATCCGCCGCCATTGCGCGAAGCCGATGCACCCCGGTCGTCGTCTCCTCCGTCCCGCCGATCACGTATTTTTCGGCGAACTCGGGATGCTTGTTGTGGATCGTGAAGATCAGGTCGGCGCCGTCGTCCAGAGTGAGGTTCGGATGGAACTTCAGCGTCTCTTCGATGCACCAGTAAAACTCCTTGACGTTCATCCCGTGCCAGGCAAAGATGGAGATCCCCTGCTTTGCCAGGGCCGCAGCGACCGCATCATTGGTGGAGAGGGGATTGCACCCACTCCAGCTTACCTCGGCGCCGGCTTCCACGAACGTCCTGACCAGCACCGCAGTCTCCTTTGTCACATGGAGACAGCCGGCAATCCGGTATCCCTTGAATGGTTTCGCCTTCGCATACTTCTCCCGCAACGCCATTAATACCGGCATCCGTGACTCCGCCCACTCGATCAGCCGCCCCCCTTCACCGGCGAGCTTCAGATCGGCAACTTTGTATCTTCCTGCTTTGTGATCCATTGTGTCCTTTGCGGTGAATTGAAACGATGCTCCTTTGTCGTCAACTATTTGATCGCCTTCAATAACGTCTGAACCAGGTCCAATTTTTCCCAGGTAAACTCCTTCTCGTTCCTCCCGAAATGACCGTACGCGGCGGTCTTCCGGTAGATGGGGCGACGGAGATCCAGGCGCTTGATGATGCCGCGCGGGGTCATGTCGATCTCCTTTACGATCACTTTCTCCAGCTCGACGTCCGGAATGCGTCCTGTGCCAAATGTCTCAACGTGCACAGAGACCGGCTCCGCAACACCGATGGCATATGCCACCTGAATCAGACAGTCATCGGCAAGCCCGGACGCTACGATGTTTTTCGCGATATGCCGGGTTGCGTAAGCGGCGCTTCTGTCCACCTTCGAGGGATCTTTCCCCGAGAACGCTCCTCCTCCATGAGGTGCCCTGCCGCCGTAGGTGTCGACAATAATCTTCCGCCCTGTCAGTCCGCTGTCCCCGTGCGGCCCGCCGATCTCAAACCGGCCGGTCGGGTTGACGTGAACGATGGTCTGCTTGTCGAGCAGGTTTTCAGGGATCACTTCCCGGATCACGTGCCGGATGACGTCTTCCTTGATCCGCTTCTGTGCTGCGTCCCCGTCGTGCTGAGTAGAAACGACGATCGTGTGAACGCGTGTCGGCCGGCGCCCGTGGTATTCTACCGTCACCTGCGATTTCGCATCCGGGCGGAGGTATGGCATCAGCCTGTTGTGCTTTTTCCTGACGTCCGCGAGTCGCTTGACGAGCCGGTGCGCAAAGATGATCGGCATCGGCATGAACTCGGGGGTCTCATTGGTCGCATATCCGAACATCATCCCCTGGTCCCCGGCGCCGCCGGTATCCACGCCCCGCGCGATGTCCGGCGACTGCGCATGGATGCTCGAAATGACGGAGCAGGATTCGGCGTCGAAGCGGTACTCCGCCTTGGTGTAGCCGATATCGCGGATGACCTGCCGGACGATGTCCTGCACTTCGATATAGGCATGCGTGGTGATCTCGCCCCCCACAAAGGCCAGGCCTGTGGTGACGAAGCTCTCGCACGCCACCCGCGCCATCTTGTCCTGCTCGAGGATGGCGTCCAGCACGGCGTCCGAGATCTGGTCGCAGACCTTATCCGGATGGCCTTCCGAGACCGACTCGGACGTAAAGAGGTATGACATGATGCTCCCGTGAGAATTGACGTTATGAGGTTCTACTGCAGCGCTAGAAGAAGTCGATTTCCGAGGCGCCCCCGACGTTGATCCGCTTGTAGCTGCCTGTGAGCACTGATCCATTGCCGACGATTGAGTTCTCCAGCAGGGCGCCGAAGACACGGGCGCCCTCGCTGATGATCGAATTACGGATCACCGCATCTGAGATCTCCGCGTGGTCGCCGACGGTGGTATTGGGGCCAATGATGCAATTCGCAAGGACAGCCGTGGGTGCGATGTAGACCGGCTCATTTACGACCACACCGGGAATCGCCCGGCTCGTGGATCGTTTCTCCAGCAACGCCCGGTTCGTTGAGAGCAGTGTTTCCGGCTTTCCGCAGTCGTACCACCCCTCGACGGGGAAGGAGACCATTCGCTCCCCCCGATCGATCATCATCTGGAGAGCGTCGGTGAGCTGGTATTCCCCTTTGGTCCTCTTGTCACGCTCCACGAGGTCGCAGAGGCACTGGGTGAGGAGCGTGCCGTTCTGTATATAATAGAGGCCGACGACAGCCAGGTTCGTCGTGGGTTTTTCAGGTTTTTCCACGAGCCGTGTAATAACCCCGTCGCTCATTTCCGCAACGCCGAACCGCCGGGGATCTTCCACGGCTTTAACGCCGAGCGCCGAAAGGCCCCGCTTCAACACGGGCTTCAGGTCCACGTCGAAGATAGTATCGCCGAGGATGATGAGCACCGGGCCCTTGCCGATGCTCTGTCGCGAGAGGAAGATCGCATGGCCCAGGCCGAGGCGCTCCTCCTGTTCGACGTACTCCACGGCAAATGACGGATAGGCCGTCGATACATACTCCCGGATCTTCTCGCTCATGTGCCCCACGACGATCGTCGCGCTGGTGATCCCCTCGCCGATCACCTTGTCGATGATGTGGCCGAGGATCGGCTTGCCCGCGACGTTGAGGAGTACTTTGGGGAGCGTGAAGGTATGGGGGCGGAGCCGGCTGCCGACTCCCGCCACCGGTATTATGGCGCGCATCGAATGAGGGTACTCGCTTCAGACCTGAAGAAACACGGGTCAATAAAGATACGCAACTCGCCGCCGAGAATCAATAAACTCACGCGCATCATGAGTCGCGAACGTCGATTGATTCTCAGGGGTCAAATCGCTATGTTTTCTTGAATTCCTCCTTTCGAGCGTAACCGACTCATGCCCAGGAAGGCCGCCCGTCGCAGTACAACATCGCGCAAGAAGGAACACGTCACAATCGCGCTGACACGGGATGTGGGGTTCCGGGCTAAGACGACGGGCTTGGAACGGCTCGAGTTCGTTCACAACGCCCTTCCGGAGCTCGACCTGGTCGAGGTCGATACGCGGACGACATTTCTTGGTCGTGAGCTTTCCCTTCCGTTCATGGTCTCCTGCATGACGGGGGGCTATGCCGACGCATTGACGATCAACCGCCGCCTCGCCGAGGTCTGTGAAGAGAAACGCATCGCCTTGGGGGTTGGGAGCCAGCGCCAGGCACTGGAGGACGTTCAGTACCACCGGACGTTTAGCGTCGTGCGCGAGGTAGCCCATTCCATCCCCGTAGTGGGGAACATCGGCGCGGCGGAAGTCGGCCGCATGAGCGATCCTTCCTCCGCCCAACGGCTTGTGGACCTGGTACGGGCCGACGCATTCGCTGTCCACCTCAATCCGCTCCAGGAATTGCTCCAGCCCGAAGGCAATCCGCGCTTTCGTGGGGTCCTGGAAGGGATCAGGATGCTCGTCCGCTCCCTCCCTGTCCCCGTGATCATCAAAGAGATCGGGGCGGGGCTCTCCGCAGCGGTGGTGCGCCGTTTGCTGGAGGTAGGGGTTCGCTTCATCGACGTGGCGGGAGCCGGGGGGACGAGCTGGGCTGGCGTGGAGATTCACAGGCGGACCGACCATTCCGGCGGCGCGAATTTCTGGGACTGGGGGATACCGACGGCGGACGCGGTGCGCGGCGCAGCGGCTCTTCGCCGTGAAGGAATGGAGTTCACCCTCATCGCATCGGGGGGGATTTCGTCCGGACTCGATGCTGCCAAGTGCATTGCACTGGGCGCCGACCTGGTCGCAGCGGCGCGCCCGATGCTGACTGCGCTTCACCGGGGGGGGGTGCGCGGGCTTCGCGCCCTGATTGACTCGTGGGCGTTTGAGCTTCGCGGCGCGATGTTCCTCACCGGCAGCCGCGGTGTCGCCGACCTGCACTCGGCTCCCCTTGCCACGTCCAAGCTTCCATGACAGCCGATGCCTTCCGCCGACTGGCGGAAATCCGTGCCGGCATCGAGCGCCGGCTCACGCGTCTTTCGTTTGCAGGCTCTCCGCGCGACCTGCGCGATGCCTGCCGCTACGTCATCCGTTCGGGAGGCAAGAGAATCCGCGGGGCGATGGTGGTGCTCTCATGCCAGGCCGTCGGGGGATCCGCTGCGCGGGCCGTCAATGCTGCTGCCGCGGTTGAGCTCTTGCACAACTTCACGCTTGTGCACGACGACATCATGGACAATGCCGCCGTGCGGCGCGGGCGGCCAACTGTACACAAGCGGTGGAACGTCAATCACGCCCTGCTCGTCGGTGACGTTCTTCTTGGCACCGCATATGAAGTCCTCCTGGAGAGCGCGGGCAGCGCAGGTGACCTGCTCGCCGGCATCCTCACACGCGGCTTGGCCGACGTGTGCGACGGACAGGCGATGGACCTCGCGTTTGAACGGCGCGCCGACGTCACCGTCCCCGAATACTTCAGGATGATCGAGATGAAGACGGCGAAGCTCATCGCGACCGCCGCTGAGCTGGGGGGAGTAATCGGCGGGGCAACGCGCTCGCAGGGAGATGCGCTTCGCAGGTTTGCGCTTCGCCTGGGGCGCGCATTCCAGCTCCAGGACGACCTGCTCGATGTCGTGGCCGACCCGCGCCACTTCGGCAAATCGACCGGCGGAGATATCCTCGAGGGAAAGCGGACCTATCTGCTTCTGACGGCAGCCGCGCGGGCGCGGGGGAACGACAGGACAGTGATCAGACAGGTCCTGAGCAGGACTGGCCCGGGGTCAGGGTGGAAATCCGTGCGTGGACACGTGACCGGCTCCGGACGGACGCTCGTTGCGGAGGTGAAGTCGATCTACGAACGGCTCGGGGTGCTCGACGACGCACGACGCCTTGTCCGGCGAAGTACCACGGAGGCACTCGCCGGCCTCGACCGTCTCCCCCCCTCGCCGGCACGGGAGACGCTGCGGGCGCTCGCGGAAGACCTCGTGACGCGGGCTTCGTGAGACGGCGATGATCGAGCGCACCGTCACCATCGTGAACACCAAGGGTCTGCACACGCGTCCGGCGGCAACGCTCGTCAAGACCGCCGCGCGGTTCCAGTCCGACCTGTTCATCGCCAAGGACAATCTTGAGATCAACGGAAAAAGCATCATCGGGGTCATGACTCTCGCCGCCGAGATGGGATCGACCCTCACCATCAGAGTGGAAGGCCCCGATGAGGAGGCCGCCGCCGAGGCCATCGTGAGCCTGTTCGAACGGAAATTCGACGAGGAGTAGCATGTACACCGCCGCTGCCACGGGGCAGGAACTCGTGCTGAAGGGGATCGCCGCCGCGCCGGGCATCGCGTTCGGTCCCGCGTACCTCTACAGCAAGCAGGCCCCCGTCGTGCAGGAGAAACCGATCTCCCCCGCTGAGGTGGAGTCGGAGATCCAGCGCCTCCGCACCGCGAATGCGCGCTCCGAAAAGGAGCTGAAGAAGATCCATGCCTTCGCCGAGCAGAAGCTGGGATCGCAGAGCGCCAGGATCTTCGAAGCGCAGATCATGATCCTCGCCGATACGATCCTGATGGGGACGATCGAGGCGCGGATCGCACGTGAGCTGAAGAATGCCGAGTTCATCGTGGCGGACGAGATCAGCAAGTACAAGCAGCTCATGCTCGCTGCTCCCGACGAGTACATGCACGAGCGGGCGCACGACGTGGACGACGTCATGAACAGGATCATCCGGAACATCCGGGACCAGAAGCTCTTCTCGCGCCTCGAAGGAGAATCCATCATCGTCTCGGAAACCCTCGCCCCTGCCGACACCGTCATCTTCAGCCGCAACCAGATTCTTGGCTATGCCACGGACCTCGGCGGCGTCACCTCGCACGCAGCCATCCTCTCCCGCTCGTTGAAGATCCCTGCCGTCGTCGGTCTTCACACCGCAACGCACGAGGTCATGACGGGCGACAGGATCGCCATCGACGGCTACGCCGGGCTGATCGTCATTCGTCCCTCCGAGGAAACGGTGCAGACGCTGATGCGGAAGAAGCAGCGCTTCAGGGAATTCGAGGAGCGGCTCGTCGACATTGCGGGACTGACAGCCGAGACACTCGACCACAAGCACATCGAGCTGTCGGCCAACATCGAATTCGACGACGAAATCGAATTCGCCCTGCGACAGGGCTCGGCGGGGGTCGGGTTGTTCCGGACCGAGAGCCAGCTCCTCGGCCGCGGGACCTACCCTGCCGAGGATGAACAATTTGAAGCCTACCGCAAGGTGGCCGAAGCGGTCTACCCGAACTCGGTCATCTTCCGCACGTTCGACGTCGGGGGCGACAAGATCTCGCCCGACAGCGAGCATGAAGCCAACCCGTTCCTCGGCTGGCGGGGCATTCGCGTGCTTCTCGACCGGCCGGATCTGTTCCTCGACCAGTTGCGCGGCATCCTCAGGGCAAGTGCGCGCAAGAACGTCCAGATCATGTTCCCGATGGTCTCGACGCTTCAGGAGGTCCGGCGGGCGAAGGCTATGGTCGACCGCGCGAAGAAGGATCTCGATGCGCGCGGGATCGGCTACGACCCGAAGATCAAGATCGGCGTGATGATCGAGGTTCCCTCAGCCGCGGTGCTGGCCGAAGAGATCGCCGCGGAGGTCGATTTCCTCAGCATCGGCACGAACGATCTGATCCAGTACCTGCTGGCCGTCGACCGGGACAATGATGCGGTCGCACCGCTCTATCAGCAATTCAATCCGGCCGTGCTCAGGACGATCAAGCAGATCATCGACGCGGGGCACAAGCGCGGCGTCTGGGTCGGGATGTGCGGCGAGATGGCCGGCGATCCGCTGGCCACCGTCCTGCTCGTCGGCCTCGGCATCGACGAACTGAGCGTCATCCCGACGGTGCTCCCGGAGATCAAGAAGATTATCCTCTCCATCCGGCAGAAGGACGCGAAGCGGGTGGCAGAGAAGGTGCTGTCAATGGCCACCGAGCCCGAGATCCGGGAATTCCTCTCCTCGACCATCAAGTCCAGGGTCCCGGATATCCCACTCGACACGTAACTTCGACCAGGAGCGACACAACATGACTCTTCAAGAAATCCGTGCAGTCGACCGGAGCGGCATGTATGATCTTCTGAAGAACTTTCCTTCGCAGGTGCGTGAGGCCGTCGCGATCGGGGACGATGCGGCACTGCGCCATCGGGCACGTGGCGTCGAACAGATCGTGCTCTGCGGCCTGGGAGGATCCGCGATCGGCGGGGATCTCCTTAGGAGCTACCTCGCCGGCGAATTGCGCATCCCGTTCATCGTCAACCGAATGTACACCCTCCCGGCATTCGTCGGCCCGCGGACGCTCGTCATCATCTCCAGCTATTCCGGGAACACCGAGGAGACCATCGCCGCGCACCGCGAAGCGGTCCGACGGCGCGCAAAGATCCTGTGCATCACCTCGGGAGGTGTCACGGCAGCGACGGCCCGGAAAAAGAAATCGCCGCTGATCCTCGTCCCCGGCGGACATCCTCCGCGTGCGGCGCTCGGGTATTCGTTCTTTCCCCTGCTGATTGCCCTTGCGCGCATAGGGTTTGTGCGCGACCGGAGCCGGGACATCCGCGAGACCATTGCGATGCTCGAACAGCGGTCAATCCTCTATGCAGACGCCGGGGGGGGCGCGAACACCGCCCTCATGCTCGCCCAGCAACTGCGAGGCCGCATCGGGGTCATCTACTCGGCTGCAGAGCGGTTTGATGCCGTGAACACCCGCTGGCGCGGACAGATCGCCGAGAACGGGAAATCGCTTGCCTTCGGTCACGTGCTCCCCGAAATGAACCACAACGAGCTGGTGGGTTGGAACGCACTGAGGGAACCAATGCGCGAACTCCAGGTGTTGTTCCTTCGGGACAAGGACGACCATCCGCGCGTCCGGATGCGGATGGAGCTGACCAAAGGGATGATCGCGCAGTACACACACCACATCACCGAAGTCTGGAGCGAGGGGTCGTCGCTGCTCGCCAGGGTTTTCTCGCTGATCTCGCTGGGCGACTGGATGAGTCTGTATCTCGCCGTCCTGAACGGCGTTGATCCGACCCCCGTCGAGGTGATCGACACATTGAAACAGGAACTGGCCAGAGCATGACCAAGCAACAGAAGATCGCCATCGGTGTCGCGATTGTGACGTTCGCCCTTATCCTGTTCGTCACAGTCTTCCGCAACGGAACATCCTGGTAGGGCCCGGGGGTGCGAAGCGCACGCCGCACCTCTCGCACACGGACATGAATCGGTCTGCCCGAATTCCGGCACTCGCCCTCCTTCTCCTGCTCGCCGCAGACGCGCCGCTCCACGCCCAATTCTTCTGGTTCGGCCGGAACAAGGTGCAGTACACGGATTTCGAGTGGCATGTGCTCAAGACCGAGCACTTCGACATCTATTACTACACCGAGATGAAGGACCTCGCCGAACGCGGGGCGTTCTTCGCCGAGGAGAGCTACAAGGTCCTGCAGGAGAAGTTCAACCACACGCTCAACACGCGCGTGCCACTGATCTTCTACAGCTCGCATCTCCATTTTGAACAAACGAACACCACCGGCGGCTTCATCCCGGAGGGAGTCGGGGGGTTTTTCGAGTTCCTCAAGGGGCGCGTGGTAATCCCCGCCGACGGATCGACGGCGCAGTTCCGTCACGTCATCAGGCATGAGCTCGTCCACGTCTTCATGACGAGCAAGGTGACGCGCGTGCTCAGCGACCACCGCAAGCCGGTGGACCGCATGCCTCCCCTCTGGTTCACGGAAGGTCTGGCAGAATACTGGTCCACCGACTGGGATGCGCAGGCGGAGATGGTCATGCGCGACATGGTGCTGAACGAGACCGCCGTGGGGCTCGACAACATGGACCGAATTTACGGCACCTTCCTGATGTATAAGGAGGGACAGAATGCCCTGCAATACATCTCACGGGCCTACGGCGAGGAGAAGATCCTGCTCCTCCTGGAGAACTTCTGGAAAGAGAGCTCGTTCAGCGATGTCTTCAAGATCACGATCGGGAAGACATACAAGGAATTCGACGAAGAGTGGCTCTACGCGCTGAAGAAGCAGCATTTCCCTCTCCTCGCCGCGCACGACGCCCCGAGCATGGCTACCATCAGCATTGTGAAGGAAGGATTTAATTCGAAACCGGTCGTGTTCGAAGCCGACTCGGAGCGCACGGTCTACTTCATCGGCAACCGGACGGGGTACACCGGCATCTACGCAAAAAATATGGACGATAAGGATCCCGACGCGGAGGCGGTCAACATCGTGGAAGGGGAGCAGACCGACGAGCTTGAGGCGTTTCATCCCTTCCGGAGCCGGATCGACGTGTCGCGGTACGGGCGCCTGGCCTTTGTGACCAAGAGCGGCGAACACGATGCACTGCACGTTGCCGATGCGCACACGGGGAATATTCAGCAGACGCTGCGCTTCAAGGACCTCGTCAGCATCGGCTCCGTCTCCTGGTCGCCCGACGGCGAGCAGCTTGCATTCACTGCCATCACGAAGGGAGGAGACAACGACCTGTATATCCTCACCGTGTCGTCCCGCGAGCTGCGCCGGCTGACGAACGACTACTACGACGACCGCGACCCTGCGTGGTCTCCCGACGGCAAGTGGATCGCGTTCGCTTCCGACCGTACGCCCTTTGGCGCACAGGGCGCGTACAATCTCTTTCTGTACGAGCTTGCATCGGGACGGATCGAGTATCTCACGTACGGCCCCGCCTCCAATGCATCGCCCGCATGGTCCAAGGACGGTCGGCGCATTGCCTTCACCTCGGATCTCGACCACGTGCAGAACATCTGGACGATCGACATGACGAAGCGGTTTCCGGGGGGGATGCGTTCGATGACGCGCCTCACCCGGTTCACCACGTCGGCCTTTGATCCCGCCTGGACCCGCAGCGGCGATCTCGTCTTCGCCACTTTTGAGAAACTCAGCTTTCAGATCCGCGCGGTCAGCAACGTCGCCGCCGTGCTCGACACGGCAACGGACATCCGCATCATCGACCTGTACGACAAAGAGAACCCCTGGGAGGCGAACACCGTTGCGGGGATCTCGGAGCTGAAGCGGTTTCGTTATCAGGGAGAGTACAGTCTCGACATTGCACAGAGCGCGATCTCGACAGATCCGGTGTTCGGCACGACCGGCGGCGCCATTGTTGCGTTGAGCGATCTCCTGGGAAACGAGCAATACTATTTCCTGCTGTACAACACTGCGGAGTCGCAGTCGGAATTCCTCTCGAGCTTCAACGTCGCCATCTCCCGCATCTCGATGGGACAGCGCACGAACTATGCGTACGGGATCTACAGGTTCACCGGCCGCCGATACGATCTCACCGTGCAGGACGATTTCTTCTTCGAGCGGGTGTTCGGCGGCTACTTCGCGCTGAGCTATCCTCTGAGCAAGTTCCAGCGGATCGAAACCAGCATCAGTCTCAGCAGCTCCAACCGCGAACTTGACCTGGGGTTCATCGAACGGCGTGCGCTCCTGCTGTCAAACTCGGTTTCCTTCACGCACGACAATTCGCTCTGGGGGCCGAGCGGCCCCCTCGACGGCAGCAGGTTCAACGTGACGCTGGCGTACACGTCTGATATCCAGTTTTCCAACGTCAACTATTACACGTTCATCGCCGACTACCGTCATTATCTCCGACTCGCCACCCGGAGTGCGTTCGCGTCGCGCTTCTGGCTCTTCTACAACAACGGGAAGGAATCGCGGCGGTTCGTCATGGGAGGCAGTTGGGACTTGCGCGGATGGCCGCGGTGGTCGATCCGCGGCGAAAAGCTCTGGCTCACCAGCCATGAGCTCCGTTTCCCGTTCATCGATCAGTTCGCCGTCCGGTTCCCGTTCGGCGGCATCAGCTTCTGGTCTATTCGCGGCGCGCTGTATGTCGATGCCGGCAGCGCTTGGGACAAAGCGTACACGCAGACGCTGGGGAGCGTCGGCGCCGGACTCCGGATGAACCTCGGCGGGATCCTTGTCCTGCGGTATGATCTCGGCAAGCGCATAGAGAAGAACTTCACGCAGTTCCAGTCAGGATTGTTCCATCAGTTCTTCTTCGGATGGGATTTCTGATGGCCTCAAAACGTGTGGCGATCGCGCTCCTCCTCGTCCTCTCCGGCTGCGGAGGACTCCGCATGGAGCGGTATCTGCGCCAGCAGGAGGACGACTGGCCGACGTTTGCCCGGGGCGCAACGCGGACGGCAGTCGCATCAAGCCAGGTCACTCCCCCTCTCACCCTTGCGTGGGAACAGGATGTCACAGCCGGCGTGGGGAACGGCTCCCCCGTCATCGTCGACAGCGTCGTCTTTGTGACTAACCTGCGGGGGGAGCTCTATGCGATCGCAGCCCGGACGGGCCGCGTCATCGGGTGGGTCGGGCTCGGCGATGCCATCCAGGGTTCTCCCGTGGTCGACGGCAGCACCGTGTTCATGGCGCTCTCGAACACCAGAGAATCGCTCGTGGCCTATGATCTGTTCGAGGGGAAAGTCCGTTGGAAAAAGAATTTCGGCGATATCGAAACCTCCCCGCTCCTCTACGACCAGCATCTCTACATCGGGAACATCAGCGGGCAATTCTTCTGCGTCCACCGCGGATCCGGGGACGAGGTGTGGAAGTTCGAGCTCCCGGCAAATAAGACACTGAAGGGGATCCGCTCCTCTGCCGCCGCAGACAGTGGCACGGTCGTTTTCGGGGCCGACGACGGGTGGATCTTTGCGCTGCGGTCCGGCTCGGGGGCGCTGCTCTGGAAATTCAACACCGGCGCGCCCGTCAGTGCATCGCCGCTGATCGACGGCGGCATGGTGATCGTCGGCAATCGCTCGGGAGAGGTGATAGCCCTCGCACGGTCAACGGGCTCGCTGCTCTGGCGCTGTGATACCCGGGAATCGATCGTCGCGAATGCCGTCCCGGCGGGCGAATGTGTTGTGGTTGGGACGCTGGCGGGAACCGCTCTCGGCCTTCGGACGCGTGACGGTCAACAGCTCTGGCGGACCTCGTTGAGCGGTCCGATCAGCGCCGGTGGGGCGGTCGCTGGCACGACAGTGTTCGTCGGCACGCTGCGCAAACAGATCTACGCGCTCGATGCCGGCAGCGGGAGGGTGATCTGGAACGAATCGGCCGACGGGCGCATCCGCACTTCTCCCGCAGCGGCGTTCGGGCACCTGTACATCGCCACGGATGAGCACTCCGTGCTCGCTTATAGGGAAGCAGCGCAATGAGATCGGCGACGCTCATCATGCTGGTCGCTCTTGCTGCCGTCGAGGCACCATCGCAGGACAGCGCCGCTGCAGCGCGCGCGGCTTCCCTGGAAATCCTCACCGTCAGCGATACCGCGTGGGTCACCATTGACTCCGGCAGGCGCGGGACGACGCCCTGGCGTGAGGATTCCCTCTCGGCCGGACCCCACGTCATCCGCCTCGTTCAGAAGGATCTTTCTTCGTGGCTGACGGGATCGATCGTCGACACGGTCACGCTCGCGGCAGGAGAACGACGCACTCTGCGGTACGCCTTCGCGCCGCACGTCATGGTTGTCACCGATCCATCGGGGGCTCTCGTCACCCTGGGTGATTCGGCTGTCGGAACCACGCCCCTCGTCCTGGTAACGCTTGCCGGACAGTCAGCCCGGGAAGTGCGGCTCTCCCTGCAGGGATACGAAACCGCCGCGATCCCCCTCCCGGGCCTGAGCGGCGGAATCGCGCACGCATCATTGAAAAGAATCTGGCAATCGGAAGGCCTCCCCGGACCGCTGGTGAGCGAAAGCAACGGGAGCCGGAGCATGATGCGTCTCTACATCGCGGGCGGCGCGACCATTATCGCCGGGGTTGCGGCGGCGTACTTCAAGATCCGCGCCGACGAGCGGAACGGGCTGTACGAGCAATACGGAACCCCTGCCCTTCGCGATGAAACTCGCCGGCTCGACAACGCCGCCGCAATCTCTCTGGCCCTCACCGAGATTGGCTTCGCGCTTTTGACCTACTTTCTCCTTGTGGACTGACGGCTGATTCCCTTCCAGGGCACTCTCCCATTTCTTGACTTTCATCACATCACCAGCTATATTCGGTGAACCTGTTTTGATGGCGCGCAGGGACGACCCTTCTGTCTCCCGACACCCAGCACAACACCGAGGGAGGTCATCCTGAACACAGCAGTCAAGGACGAGATCGAATTCCTGAAGAACGTACCGATTCTGTGCGACCTGGAGCCGATGGACCTCGACACAATTGCCAAGGTCGGGGTCAGGAAGAAGTACAAAAAGGGGAGCATCATCCTCCTGGAGGAGGAAGCGGGAGCGGCGCTGTTTGTGATCGTTACCGGGAAAGTCAAGATTGTCCGGATGGATGACGACGGCCGCGAAGTGATCCTTTCCATCCTGGGGGAGAGCGACTTCTTCGGCGAAATGGCCATTCTCGACGGGCTCGCCCGGTCGGCAAGCGTTGTGGCCATCACGAAGTCTGAGCTCTTCATGATCCACCGGCGCGACTTCCTTAAGCTCCTCCACGATTTTCCCTCCGTCGCAATCGCTCTCCTGAAGGAGCTGACGATGCGGCTGCGGAAGGCTGATTCTCAGATCAAGAGCCTGTCGCTCAAGGACGCGGCAGGCCGCGTCGCAAACGTCGTCCTCCAGCTTGCGGACGACATCGGCAAAATTCGCAAGGGGCGGGTCGAGATCGACGAGCTCCCGCTCCAGCAGGACCTTGCGAACATGGCCGGAACCTCTCGTGAAACCATCTCGCGCATGATTCACGCGTTCATCCGTGAGGGGCACCTGGAAATCGAGCGGGGGAAGCTCATCATCAACGACTACGAGAAGTTCAAGTCCAGGTACCTCTGAGCAGGACCTGTTTCCGTTCTTTCTTACCCGGGCCCGTGCTGCATGGATGGCAAAGCGGATCTCCACCTCCACACGACGTTTTCCGACGGCGCCCTTTCCCCTCGTGAGCTCATCGACCGTGCCAGACAGGCCGGCCTGGATGCCATCGCCATCACCGACCATGACCATACGGGCGCACTCGACGAGGCGCTCGCGCTGGGTCGAGAGGCGGGGATCGAGGTCATTACCGGCGTGGAGCTGAGTACAAGCGTCGGTGAGCAGGACATTCACATTCTGGGATATTGCTTCGACCACCACGACCGGGGACTGCAGGAATATCTGTCGCTCTTTCGTTCGGAGCGGCGCAAGCGAGCAGAGCGGATCGTCGCGAAACTGAACGGGTTACATGTCCCCCTGTCAATCGAGGCGGTGCTCGACCAGGCCGGCACGGGATCGGTTGGACGCCCCCATATCGCAAACGCATTGCTGGAAGAAGGGCTGACCGGAACCTATCACGAGGCGTTTCTCAAGTACATCGGATTCGGCAAGCCCGCCTATGAGAAGAAGCATCTCGTCACGCCGCGCGAGGCAGTCGCGTTGATTGCCAAAGCTGGGGGACTCTCGTTTCTCGCTCATCCCGCCCACGCGGTGGACGAGAAGCTCTTGCTGGAGCTGATCTCCACGGGGATCGACGGCATTGAGGTGGTCCATCCTTCCCACAGCCCGGAGCTGGTGACGCATTACAGCGGGATCGTCAGCGAATATTTCCTGCTGGAGAGCGGAGGCTCCGATTTCCACGGCGGGCGGCGGAACGACAGGGAAGCACTGGGACGGTATGTTGTCTCAACCGAACACGTGGAGATGATGCGCCGCCGGCTGCGCTGACCTGAGCCGGACCGCATATCGGAGGACACTGCACATGCCTATCATAGAAGGACTGCTGAGCGCGAAGGGGCGCAGCTTCGGGATCGTCGTGAGCCGGTTCAACGCTCTGGTGACCGACCAGCTCCTCCGTGGAGCGATGGACTGCCTGTTGCGCCACGGAGCGGAAGACCAGAATATCACCGTGATCCGCTGCCCAGGCTCGTTCGAGATTCCCCTCCTCGCCCAGCGTCTCGCATCGGCCGGAGGCGTGGATGCGATCATTTGCCTCGGCTGCGTGATCCGGGGCGAGACGCCACACTTCGACTATATTGCCGCGGAGGTGGCAAAGGGCGCAGGACAAGTCGCCCTGCAATCCGGCATCCCGGTCACGTTCGGTGTGCTGACGACGGACACGCTCGAACAGGCACTCGAACGCGCGGGCGCGAAGGCAGGCAACAAGGGATGGGACGCCGCGCTGTCGGCGATCGAACTCGCAGATCTGACCAGAAAACTCACCGAAGGGAAGAAAGGCTCGACGCGGTGACGGACATTCGTGGGTCCGCCGCCTGAGACGACGGCAATGACGATGCGAGGGTGGTACTGCTGTGCGGTCCTCCTCCTCGTGCCGGGCGTGGTGCTTGCCGGGACGGGGACGTGGAAGAATTATACGTCGATGAAAGACGTGAAAGGGCTTGCGCGGAGCGGAAGCGTGTTCTGGGCAGCGACGAGCGGCGGCTTCTTCCGCTGGGAGGAGGGGACGACGAACTATCTCGCCTTCACGAATGCTGAAGGGCTCAAGAGCATCGACCTCACCGCCATCGCTACCGACCGGTCGGGGGATGTGTGGACAGGCACCTCCGGCGGCCTCATCCAGGTTTACACTCCCGCAACCGGCTCCCTCCGCATGGTCCCCGACATCGCTGAGTTCCCCGGCCAGTCCAACAAAAGCATTCGGTCGTTCACAACAGCCGGTGACAGCCTGCTCGTCGCCACGGATTTCGGCCTGAGTATTTATCGACTATCGCGCAACGAGTTCGGCGACACGTTCACCCGCTTCGGCTCCTACCCCCCCAACGTCCGTGTGACAGTGTTCAGCGGCGCGATCAACGGCGGGAGGATCTGGGCGTCGGTCTCGGACGGGCTCAGCACCCACCGCATTGCCTCAGCAAGTCTCTCCAGCCCGAACCTGCTCGAGCCCCAGTCGTGGACGCTCGACCCCATCGGGTCAGCCGGGACCGTGCCCGGTCCGCTCGCAGTAATGAACGGGCGACTCTATGCGGGCACCTCCACAGGCCTCTACTACTATGACGGCAACACGTGGGCCCAGGTCACTGCACTCGCCGGAAAGTCGGTGGTTGCAATGGGGAGCTCCCCGTTGTCTCTCGCGGTCTGTACCACTGCAGGAGAGGTCTTTGTCGTGGACACGGCGGCCTCGGCGCAATCCTTCGGCACAACGCTCTCCATCCCGGCTGCGGCTGTTGCCATGGGAAGCAACGGCAGTCCTGTCGTCGGCTCGATGGGAGGGGGAATACTAACATTCGCGTCGGCCTGGACGACCCATTTCCCCAACGGACCGAATTCCAACCAGTTTATCAACGTCGTTGTGGGACCGGATGGGACGGTGTGGGGGGCTTCCGGCGAAAGCTCCGGCAAGGGAGTGTACCGTTTCGACGGGAAGGGATGGATATCGTTTACGATGCAGAACAGCTCTCTCCCGGCCGATGAAGTCTACCGGGTCTCCATGGGTTGCAATGGATCGCTCTGGGCAAGCACCTACGGTCGGGGGATCGCGGAGATCCCCGCGGGTGCCGCCATCATTGACAGCAGCCATGTCTTTGGACGAAATGTCGGCATGATGGGATTGGTCGGGGATCCCAGCTACGTGGTGACAAGTAGCGTCGTCTGTGACGGGGCGGGGAACACGTGGACATCGATCGTTCTCCCGGCGGACAGGAATGTGATCGCCGTGCGCCGGGCCAACGGCACCTGGCGTACACTCCCGGTGATCGTCGGCGGGGCGCGTGTTGGCACGCTCATGGACCGGCCGGTTGATCGGCTCCTGGCCGTCGATGCGTCCGACAATCTCTGGACTGTGGTGCGGGACCCCGGTTTCAAAGGCGTTGTCTCTCTTGGGAACAGGGGGAGTATCGACAGCGTGGCGGCGTTCCACGTCACTACAGCGCATGGACTGCCGAGCGACGACGTCAAGACGATCGTCGTGGACAAGGAGAACGACATCTGGGTGGGCACCGACAGAGGCATCGCGATCATCCTCGACCCCTCAAACCCCACCCGCACCGGGGCGATTGCCGCGTACAAGCCGCTGCTGGGCGTGGTCATCAACTCCATTGCGGTCGATCCCCTTAATCAGAAGTGGGTTGGGACGACTGAGGGAGCGGTGCTCTTGTCGCCGGACGGAACGCAGCAACTCGCTACCTATACCGTGGAGAACACCGGGGGCAGGCTGATTGACAACGACGTGAAGAGCGTTGCGATCGACCGGGCGACAGGGACCATCTATTTCGGGACGGCCTACGGCCTTGCAAGCCTCACCACTGCCGCCGCTGCACCAAAGGAGGAGTTCGACAAGCTCCTTGCCTATCCGAACCCCTACCGGGTCCCCAGCACTGTCCCCGTGACGATCGATGGCCTCGTCGCGAACTCGCTGATCAAGATTCTGACCCTTGACGGCGCCCTCGTCCGAGAGATCAAGACCCCGGGGGGGCGGATAGGGTTCTGGGATGGGCGCGATGACAGAGGGAGCGTGGTTGCGTCCGGCATATATCTCGTCGTGGGCTATTCGGAAGACGGCAGCCAGACAGGCGCCGGGAAACTCGCGGTCATTCGCCAATAGTGTGAATTCATCCGATCCATCACCATCACCACCACCATCATCCACCACCACACCGTCACAACAACCACCAGGAGGGCAGGGACCTTGGACAGCAACGGCTACAAAGACGAGATCTTCACCAAGCGCGTTCGGGCCGGGAAGCGGACCTACTTTTTCGACGTGAAGTCGACGAAGTCCGAGAAAGACTTCTACATCACCATCACCGAGAGCAAGCGGGTGGGGGATGAGGAGTACGAGAAGCACAAGATCTTTCTCTACAAAGAGGACTTCGACAAGTTCCGCGATGCTCTCGCAGAGACGATCGAGCACGTGCATGCACAGCTGCTCGAGCACAGCGAGCCGGTGAAGCAGGAGTAGGCCTGCCTTCAACACTCTCCCGCCCCCTTGGAGTGCAAGGGGGCGGGATCCGCCATTTCCCCCTGATTGTCCCGCATACCACCGCGTATGCCGGACCATCCCTCTGGATGGCTCCGAAAGGGCCGGGGCGGTTTCTTGACTCTCGTGGGGCATCTGCGTATATTATTAAGCTTTTGGCAATTTGTTCGATTCCATGCGGATTTCGCGGGTATCGAGTGTCCCGGGAGGGGGCGGGTCCGCTCCCCTTCCCCTCCAGCGGGCGGAAGGGAGCATGATGAAAATACAGGTTGGGGGGCTCTCTGAGGGTCTCCATGCGTACCGCTTCACCGTTGCGCCTGCAGACCTGGGACTCGGAGCGGAATTCGAAGAAGACGTCAGCGTACAGGCCACCCTGGAGAAGACGGGAAATGAACTTCTCCTGAAGACGACGGTGGCGACGGGCGCGTGGTGGGAGTGTGACCGGTGCATCACACGGTTCCGTCAGGGGATTGGCGGGGGCTACCAGATGTACTATGTGTGGGAGGGGAACGACACCGCGCGCTTCGACCCTGCGGAACTCCAGGTGGTTTCGACCGGACTGACGATGATCGATCTTTCGGAGGATGTACGTCAAACGATCCTCCTCGCGGTACCGTTGAAACGCGTGTGCCGCGAACAATGCAAGGGACTCTGTCCGCACTGCGGCAAAAACCTCAACGAGGGACCCTGCGACTGCCGGGACACCATCGCGGACGGACGCTGGGACAAACTCAGAGAACTTCAGAACGACACGAACGACGACGCACGATAGGAGCACGCCATGCCAAATCCGAAACGACGCCACTCCAAGACCCGCGGTCGCAAGCGCCGCACGCACTACAAGGCGGTCGCCGCTCCCGTTTCGGAGTGCCCCAACTGCCATACGCAGAAACTCCCACACCGCGCCTGCCCGAACTGCGGCTACTACAACGGACGGTCGATTCTCGTCCCCAAAGCATCCTGAACATGACTCCGGCCCCGCATGCCCCGAGGGGCACGCGGCGTCGTGAAGCGTCCCGTGTCCCCGGCACGATCCCCTGTCATTCACGACTCGGTTGTCCACTCCTGTGAATTCCCCGGATGGCCACATGACCATAGCGGTCGACGCGATGGGGGGCGACTTTGCCCCCGCGGTCGTCGTGGAAGGAGCCCTTGACGCACTTGCGGAGTCGCCCGGCAGGTTCGCCGTGACGCTCGTCGGCCGGCAGGAACAGGTCGAGCAGGAACTCGCACGTTTTCCGCGGCGCGTCGAGCAATTCCGCACCGAAGGTCGCGTGAGCGTCTATCACGCATCAGAAGTCATCGAGATGCACGACCTCCCGAACGCGGCGTTGAAAACCAAACGGGACTCTTCCATCAGCGTCGGCCTGGGTCTACACCACGACGGGAAGGCACAGGCATTCGTGAGCGCGGGGAATACCGGAGCGGTGCTTTCGGCCTCCACGCTGATCCTCGGAAGGATCGCCGGCATCGGGCGCCCGACCATCGGCGCGCTGATACCCACGGCGGGGAGTCCCTGCCTGCTCCTCGATGCCGGGACGAACGTCGACTGCCGCCCGCGCCATCTGTATGAATTCGGCGTCATGGGGTCCAGCTACATCTCGGCCATGCTGGGGAAAGCCCGCCCGTCCGTCGGCCTCCTCAGCATCGGCGAGGAGGATACCAAGGGGAATGAGACAGGCCTGCAGGCGTTCGCCCTGTTGAAACAGAGCGGGCTGAACTTTGTCGGCAACGTTGAGGGAAGGGACATCCTCAAAGGGACCACGGACGTCGTCGTCTGCGACGGCTTCGTGGGAAATATCCTCCTGAAATTCGGGGAGAGTGTCCCCGCTTTCTTCAAGGCAAAGTTTATCCGTTATGCCTCGCAGGGACTCCTGAACAAGCTCGTGGCGCTCGTCGCGCGGAAAGGCATGCGGTCGGTGATGAAGGAGCTTGATTACCAGGAACACGGAGGCGTGCCGCTCCTCGGCATCAACGGCGTGTCCATCATCGGACACGGCGGCTCCACGCCCAAGGCCATCAAGAATATGATCCTGCGCGCAGAGGAGATGGTCAAACGCCGCGTCAACGCTCGGATCCAGGAGAGTCTTCAGGGTTCATCTCACGGAGGAGAATGACTAAGCAGAGAGCCACGATTACCGCCGTCAGCCACTGGGTGCCCGACGGGAAGCTCACGAACGCCGACTTTGAAAAAATGGTCGACACGAGCGACGAGTGGATAAGGACGCGGACTGGTATCGTCGAGCGGCGCATTCTCAAGGACGGGGCGACGTCGGACCTCGCCGCTCGGGCGGTGGAGCGCCTCCTGCAGATCCGCGGGATCGGTGCAGAGGAAATCGACCTGATCATCGTCGCCACCATCACACCCGACATGTTTTTCCCGTCGACTGCCTGCCTCGTCCAGGAACGGATTGGCGCCTCAAAGGCCTGGGGGTTCGACGTGTCGGCGGCATGTTCCGGGTTTCCCTTCGCGCTGGTCACCGGCACGCAGTTCATTGAGAACGGCATCCATAAGAAGGTGGTCATCGTGGGGGCCGATAAGATGAGCGCGATCACCGATTACACGGACCGGAACAACTGCATCCTGTTCGGCGACGCCGGGGCCGCGGTGCTGCTCGAGCCGTCCGATGCTCCGGAGGGGGGCATCCTTGATCACATCCTGCGGTGCGATGGCTCCGGGGAGAAGTTTTTGCACATGCGCGCCGGCGGCAGCCTCAATCCCGCCACGCACGAGACGGTGGACAAGCGGATGCACTACATCTACCAGGACGGGAAATCGGTCTTCAAGGTCGCGGTGGTCAGCATGGCTGACGTCGCGGCGGAGATCATGGAGCGGAATTCCCTTACCGGCGACGACATCGACTGGCTCGTCCCGCATCAGGCGAACCTTCGGATCATCGATGCGACCGCCGACCGCATGGGGCTCGACCGCTCAAAGGTGATGATCAATATCGACAGGTACGGCAACACGACGGCCGCCACGATTCCCCTCTGCCTGTCGGAGTGGTGGGAGAGCGGCAAGCTGAAGAAAGGGCAGATGCTGGTCATGGCGAGCTTCGGCGCCGGCTATACCTGGGGCTCCGTCCTCATGCGCTGGACGGCGGAGAACGCCCGCTGAGCGCCATGGCACGCACCGCGTTCGTGTTCCCAGGCCAGGGATCGCAGTACGTCGGTATGGGGAAAGACATCTACGACACCGATCCCTTGTGCCGTGAGCTCATGGAGAGTGCCGACGCGCTCCTGGGTATCACCCTCACCCGGACCTGCTTCGAGGGGCCTGAAAACGTCCTGCGGCAGACGGAGAATACCCAGCCGGCCATCTTCCTCCACAGCGTCGCGTTGATCCGCGCGCTGGGGAACCATCGCCCCGACATGGTTGCCGGCCATTCACTGGGGGAGTATTCAGCGCTTGTCGCAGCAGGGGCACTCGCATTCGAGGATGCGCTGCGGCTGGTGAGACTGCGGGGCGTGCTGATGCAGCGGGCGGGAGAAGAGCGGCGCGGGACGATGGCGGCAATTGTCGGTCTCGAGCCTGACGCCGTTGAGCAGATCTGTCACGAGGCGTCCGCCGAGGGGGTCGTCCAGCCGGCCAATTTCAATTCTCCGGGCCAGACCGTCATTTCGGGCTCGGTCGAAGGTGTGCATCGCGCGATGGCGACTGCAAAGTCGCGCGGCGCAAAGCTTGTGAAGGAACTCGTGGTCAGCGGCGCGTTTCATTCACCACTGATGGAATACGCGCGCAACGGACTGAAGGAAGCGCTCGAGCGGACCCCCATCCGCGACGCGGAAATCCCGGTGTACGCTAATGTGACCGCGGAACCCGTGCGGTCAGAGGGAGAAATCCGCGAGCTGCTGTACCGCCAGCTCACAAGTCCCGTCCGTTGGGAGCAGAGTGTCCTCAACATGGTACGGGACGGTGCCACGACGTTCGTGGAGGTGGGACCGGGCAAGGTCCTCCAGGGGCTGGTCAAGCGAACGGCACCGGCGGCGGAGACGGCGGGCATAGACCGATGGGTGGATCTGAAGGGATGGCGGGGAGCATGATCGCGCCCGACGGGTCGCTGAAGATCGGCCCATACACCATGGCGGGTGAATTGTTCACCACAGGGTTCCCGCAGGGGGGTGGACCATGCGCGTGTTCCGCGGTCTGCTGCGAAGGAGGCGTGTCCGTCGACCTGCGAGAACGGGACGCGATCCTCGCCCACAGGGAGCTGATCGCCGGACGGATGGATGAAACACAGGATCACGACCCGGCCGTCTGGTTCGAGAGTGAGGAGAAGGAAGATCCCGATTTCCCCTCAGGGTCTTGCGTCGACACTGCTGTAGTGAACGACAAATGCGCGTTCCTCGATCGGCACGGACGCTGCGTGCTGCAGACTTCGGCGCAGGACTCGGGGATGCACAAGTGGGCATTGAAGCCCGTCTTCTGCATCCTGTATCCGATCGAGATCTCCAACGGAATCGTCAGCGTCGGCCGCATGCTGCAGGGGGAACAGTCGTGCTGCCGCGTGAGCGACGCATTCGCCACGCCGCTCTTCCTGGGATGCCGGGAGGAGCTCATCCACCTCGTGGGTGAAGAGGGGTATCAGGACATGCGCACACATTACGACAGCATACAGCAAGCGGAGGCACGCCAATGAGCTCGCTCCAGGGAAAGGTCGCCATCGTCACGGGGGGAGCGCGCGGGATCGGAAAGGCCATTGTGAGGCACCTCGCCGAGGCTGGCGCAACGGTTGCGTTCACATATCGCAGTTCGTCCGGCCCTGCAGAAGAACTTGCCGCCTCTCTCCGCAGCAAGGGGCATACCGTCACAGCCCATCAGTCGGACGCGGCATCAACCTCCGCAGCATCGGCGGTGGTCGATGAGGTCCTTAAGACGCACGGCCGCCTCGACATCCTTGTGAACAACGCTGGGATCACGAAGGACGGGTTGCTGATGCGGATGAGCGAGGAGGACTGGGATCGGGTGCTTGCGAACAATCTGAAGAGCGTGTTCAATTTTTCAAGAGCGGCGTGCCGGCCGATGATGAGTCAGCGCTCAGGGAGAATCATCAACATCACCTCCATCGTCGGACTGACCGGCAACGCCGGGCAGGCAAATTACGCCGCTTCCAAGGCGGGAATCGTCGGATTCACCAAATCTGTTGCAAAAGAGCTTGCTTCTCGCAATATTCTGGTCAATGCAGTGGCCCCGGGGTTCGTGGATACGGAAATGACGGATGCGCTCACCCCGGAACAGAAGAGCGCGCTTACCGGCCTGATCCCGCTCAAGCGCACGGCGCGTCCCGAGGAGGTCGCCTCCGTGGTGGTATTCCTCGCCTCGGACGGCGCAGCGTACATGACGGGCCAGGTGGTGTGCGTTGACGGCGGCATGACCATGTGACGCCGCGAGAAGAGCATCACAACGTCCACACACTTTATCCATCACTCACAAGGAGGTCAGCGTCATGGCAGACATTGAAGCAAAGGTCAAAGAGATCATCATCAATAAGCTGGGCGTGGACGACGGCCAGATCACGCCGGAGGCCTCGTTCACCAACGACCTCGGCGCCGACTCGCTGGACACGGTTGAACTCGTGATGGAATTTGAAAAGGCGTTCAACCTCCAGATCCCCGACGAAGACGCAGAGAAGATCTCGACGGTCGGCGACGCCATCAAGTACATCAAGACCAAGACCGCCTGACGCCGGACATGCGCGTCCCTCCCGCCCCCCCGAATGGTTTGGGGGGCGGGCCCAGACCCACCGCCCGGCCCCTTAAGGAGAGCCTGAACTCATGACCACCAACGGAAAGCGGAGAGTGGTTGTCACCGGCCTGGGGGCATTGACCCCGCTGGGGAACTCCGTCGAAACCTTCTGGAAGAATCTGGTCGCCGGCGTGAGCGGAGCGGCGCCGATCTCGTATTTCGATACGTCGGCGTACGACACCCACTTCGCCTGCGAGCTGAAAGGGTTCAAGGCCACCGACTACCTGGACCGGAAGGGAGCCCAGCGCATGGATCCTTTCTCGCAGTATGCCATGATTTCCACCGACGAGGCGATCGCGGACGCGGGGCTCTCCATGAAGGACGAGGATCCCGACCGGGTCGGCGTCGTCTACGGCTCGGGCATCGGCGGGATGATCACCTATGACTCACAGTTCAAGAATCTGATGCAGGGAGGTCCGGGACGCATCAGCCCCTTCTTCATCCCGATGCTGATCCCCGACATCGCCTGCGGCAACATCTCCATTAAGCACGGCCTCAAGGGCCCGAACTATGCCACCGTGTCAGCCTGCGCGACGGCCTCGCACGCCATCGGTGACGCGTTCCGGATTGTCCAGTACGGCGATGCGGATGTCATGATCTGCGGCGGCTCGGAGGCGCCGATCACGCCGATGGGGCTTGGCGGCTTCAACGCCATGCGCGCCCTCTCGACGCGCAACGACGCGCCGGAGAAGGCCAGCAGGCCGTTCGACGCCAAGCGCGACGGCTTTGTCATGGGGGAAGGGGGCGGGTCGCTCGTCCTTGAGGAACTCTCGCACGCTCTGAGGCGGGGCGCGAAGATCTACTGCGAAATGGCGGGCATCGGCTTCACGGCGGATGCACACCACATCACGGCGCCCCCGGAGGGGGGGGAAGGGGCGGTGCGTTCCATGCGCAGGGCGCTGAATGACGCCGGGGTCGCGCCGGCGGAGGTGGACTACATCAACGTCCACGGCACCTCGACGCCGCTCGGCGATATCAGCGAGACCCTGGCCATCAAGACGGTGTTTGGAGATCATGCAAGGAAACTGAAGATCAGCTCCACCAAGTCAATGACCGGCCACCTCCTCGGGGCGGCGGGCGCAGTGGAGGCAATCGCCGCGATCCTTGCCGTGCGGCACGATACCATCCCTCCGACCATCAACTACGAGGTCCCCGATCCGGCCTGCGACCTGGATTACACGCCGAACACGGCGGTGAAGCGGACCGTCAAGTGCGCCATCAGCAATACGTTCGGCTTCGGCGGGCACAACGCAACGCTCCTGGTGAAGAAGTATCGCGGATAACGCTCGTATGGGGCGGCTGCAACAACTCTTCGTGCGCTGGTTCCGGGGACAACGCCCGCCTGCCCACGGCGCAGCGGACGCTCCGCATCATCCACGGTTCAGGGAGCACCTCCACGAATTCGAACACCTGATCGGCTACCGCGTCCGCACGCCTGATCTCTTCGCCCGCGCCCTTGTGCACCGCTCCTCCCTGCAGCAACGCCATCACCCCACCGCCTCCAACGAACGCCTCGAGTTCCTCGGCGACTCCGTGCTGAACCTCATCGTGGGAGAATACCTCTATCAGCGCTATCCCCGCGCGGAGGAAGGAGAGCTTACCAAGGTGCGGTCGCGCCTGGTCAATCGCAAGGCGCTGGCGGCCTATGGAAAGGCCATCCGCCTGGCGGACTTCATCCTCACCAGCCCGAGCGCGGCGGGCTCCCTCGGCAAAGGCCACGATACGATCACGGCGGATTGTTTCGAAGCAGTCATCGCCGCCATCTACCTCGATGGCGGCTACGACGCTGCACGGGGGTTCGTCGAGCGCCGCGTGCTGAGCGCTCTCAAGAGCGGCGAGGTCGTGACCAGCGACGAAAACTACAAGAGCATGCTGCTCGAATATGCGCAGGCGCACGGCCTCGGTATTCCACGTTACGCCATCGTCAAAGAAGAAGGCCCGGACCACGACCGGACATTCACCGTCGAGGTGCTCCTGAGCAATCAGAAACGGGGCACCGGCCGGGGCAAGAACAAGAAAGAGGCGGAACAGGCCGCGGCCGAACGGGCGCTGGGACATCTCCACTGATGACGCCCCGGTACCCCCCCGCTCCCTCACCTCCCCACGAGCATATGCCCCTCATCCGCCGGTGCACTGCGCTCCTTGCCGTTCCGCTGATCGGCATCGCTCCACTCCACAGCCAAACCGCACCCCCGCCGCCAGGCGACTCCGTGCTCGGCGTTGTCGACACGATCATTGTGGCGGGGAATGAAAAGACCAAGACGTACGTCATCCTTGACGAGATGACGCTCAAGCCCGGTTCGCTCGCCACCCCCGATGCCATACAGTACGACCGGAACAGAATCTACAGTCTCGGGCTCTTCACGTCGGTCGACATCATGTACGACTCCCTTGGCACCACGCGGTTTCTCTTCGTCGACGTGCGTGAGCGGTGGTACCTCATCCCCGTGCCGATCCTGGGATTCCGCGACGGCGATCCGAAGAAGCCGTTCTACGGCGGCGGACTGCTGCACTCCAACTTCCGCGGGAGGAATCAGAAACTGTACGGCTCGGTCGTGCTCGGTTTCGATCCCTCACTGTCGTTCTCCTTCACCGACCCCATGTTCGACAGGGAACACGCGATCTCGTTCGGCACAGCGCTCTCCACCGGAACCGTCCGCAACAGGAGTCTTGTGGAGTCCGCGCTGACCGGCGACTTCGATGAACGTCACTTCGACATCAGTCTCTCGGCGGGAAAACGCTTCACGCTCTTCCACACCGGACTGGCCAGCTTCGGGATCCACTCCGTCCATATTGCGGACTACCGAAAAGGGCGGACGGTATCAACCGACGGGAATGACATCTACCTCTACGCCACGGTGGGGTTGACGTTCGATTCGCGCGATCTTCGTGAATATGCAACGCGCGGATCAATGCTTTCGGTGTACCTCACAAAGAACGGACTCGGGGAATCCGAGGTCGATTTCAGCAGGTTCGAACTGGATGCACGGCACTATGTTCCGCTTCCGGCTGATTTCTCCCTTGCTGGGCGCATACACGGAACTGTTGTGTCCGGCACCGTAGTTCCGACGTACGCGCGTGCGTACTTCGGAGCGGGGGAGCGGATTCGCGGGTACTACCAGACCCTCTGGGAGGGGGAGAATCTTGCCGGCGGGACGCTGGAGCTGCGCTACGCCCTGCTCAAGCCGAGGGTTTTTGTGTTCTCGGCAGTGCCGATACCGCCGGAATTCGCAGTCTGGCGCTTTGGAGTGAGTCTGGCGCTCTTTACGGATACCGGCGTTGCCTGGTTCAGGCACCAGAAGATTCGCCCTGACGACTTCGCGACGGGATACGGATCGGGAATCCATTTCCTGCTCCCGTACGGCTTTGTCATGCGGACCGAGTATGCCTGGAACCTGGAGGGGATGGGGCAGTTCATTATCGATCTCCGCACCTCACTCTGAGCATGGAGTACTTCTACACGCCCCCGGCGCTGGTCACTCCTCCCACGCTCGCGATCGAAGGAGATGAGTTGAACCATCTCACCCACGTCATGCGGATGCGCGTTGGTGACGCAATCTGCGTCGTGGACGGCGCCGGAACGGCCTACGACGCGGTTATCCGAGAGATCACCCGGCGTTCGGCTCTCTGCACTATCTCCGACAGGCACCCGGGCATGCATGAAGCCGCTTGCGCAGTGACGCTCGCCGCAGGGATGCTGAAGAACCCGGCGCGGTTTGATTACCTGGTCGAAAAATCCGTCGAGCTCGGGGTCAGAACCATCGTTCCGTTGCTCACCGAACGAACGATCGCGCGTCAGGCGAAGACGGACCGCTGGCAGAAACTCTGCATCGCTGCCATGAAGCAGTCGGGCCGTTGTTTCCTCCCTCAGATACAGGCCGCGGTACCCTACCCACAGTTCATCGCATCGGAACATCACCCTCCCCTGCGTTTCATTGCGCACGAGTCGGCCCGGCATCCGCTCCGGGGCATGCCGACGGAAGGAGAGGCACACGCGCTCATCTGCATTGGCCCGGAAGGGGGGTTCAGCACAGACGAACTTCGCATGGCGGAAAGGGGGGGGTTCCGCCTAGTGTCGTTGGGAAGGCGCCGCCTCAGGACGGAGACCGCCGCCGTAGTCGCCGTCGCCGCGCTACTTCAGGGATAAAGATCTGCTCCGCTTTCCGCTTCACGACTTCACAAGCCTTTCGGCAACGATTGCCTGAATCTCCTCGAGCATCATTCGGCAGGTATTACGGAGGGACTCGAGCTCTTCGGTTTTCCAGCCAACAAATTCCGAGTCGTTCAGCGCATTCAGGTTGATCCGTACATTGAGCGCCGCGCTCTCGGCCGCTGCGTGCAACATCAACGCACTCACGCCTGCGTCGCTGACCGAGTTGACATTCCCGGACGCCGCGGCCTGCTGGGCAAGCGCAAGGGCGTCCACGCACTGTTTCATCACCTGGAGTGGGACGAGGGTCGCTTCCTTCGTCGCCTCTCTGATTGCCGCCGAGCGGAGTGCCTTCTGTGGATCGGTTTCCTTCGGCAGGCCGTAGGCCTCCATGACCTTGTTGAATGCCGCAGTGTCGGTGTCGATCAACGTGGTGAACCGGGCGCGCAGGTCTTCGGCCTGCACCAGGACCTTCTTCAGATCGTCTTCCACCGCGGCGTACTTCTTCTTCCCGATGGTCAGGTTGCAGACCATACAGGTCAGTGCCGCGCCGAGAGCGCCGGCGAGCGCCGCCACGCTTCCACCTCCCGGGGCGGGTGCGGAGGAGGCCAGAGTATCGAGAAACGCGTTGAGTGTGGTTTTCGTCGCCATGGTTGTCTCTGGTGGATGTTACAATTGTGCTTCGATGATCTTCTTCTGGGGGTCAAAGGGTTCAAGCTGGCTGAGCCCAAGCGACTCCACCGCCGCGGCGAGCAACGCGTCTTCGCTCGCCCCATCGGGCCTGTAAAACCTGCCTGCCATAATGAGGGCTTCTTTCGGGGTCAGCCCCACAATCTCGCTCCCCGTCACCTTTACGCCGAGCGTCGCAGCCTGCTTTTTCACTTCCTCGAACGCCGCGTGAGGTGGGGTGACGTGATAATTGACCAGGTTAATGGAGACCTGCGCGATGTTGTGCGCCTCAAGGAGGACCCCCATCGCCTTCACCGCGTTCAGCGAGCCGGGGATCATGATCTTGTTCCCCGAAGCGTCGAGCACGGGATTCCCCTTCTCATCCTTTTTCACGCGTCCGCTTTCCCGGATCCGAAGCGCAATCTCGCTGGCGATCTTGACGTCGTTGGTATCGAGGTTGACGTTGTACGCGATCAGGAACATACGTGCGCCGGCAACAGTCGCACCGGATTTCGGATTGAACAGCGCCGGACCGAAGTCGGGGACCCATGCAGGATCGCTCAGTTTCTCCTGCAGCCCCTCGTACTCTCCTTTGCGGATGAAGGAAAGGTTGCGGCGTTCGGGTCTGGTCGCCGCCTCCTCATACAGATACACAGGGATCTTCAGCTCTTCACCCGTCCGTTTGCCGAACTCGCGCGCCAGATCGACGCACTCCTTCATCGTGACCCCCGTGATCGGCACAAATGGCACAACGTCGGTCGCGCCGATCCGGGGGTGTTCTCCGGTATGGACGCTCATGTCGATCAATTCCGCCGCCTTTTTCGTCCCCTGAAACGCTCCTTCCACGACGGCGGAAGGGGAGCCGATGAATGTGACCACGGACCTGTTGTAATCCTTATCCGGCTCGGCGCTGATGAATTTTACTCCCGGCACCGCGCTGATCGCCCCGGCGATCGCATTGATGACTTTGATATTGCGCCCCTCGCTGAAATTTGGAACACATTCCACGATGCGTGGCATGCGGTCTCCGTGTCAGAGTTCGAGGATAGTACCGCGTTTGATGGTAGTGGCGACGTGGTTCACGCCAAAATGATAGGCAAGGAAGCGGTAGTCGGGCACGTCTGCAACAATGAGGTCCGCATCCTTGCCGGCCTCGATGCTACCCAGCGAGGCAGAGAGGCCGACGGCCGCCGCGCCGTTCAGTGTGGCGGCCGTCAGCGCCTCTTCCGGCGTCATGTGCATCTGGGTGCAAGCGATGGTCATCATCATCGGCATGGAAAACGACATGCAGGATCCAGGATTGAAATCGGAGGCTATCGCTACTGCCACCCCTCCATCAATCAGAGCACGAGCGGGTGCATAGCCATGGTTCAAAAAGAACGATACTCCCGGGAGGAGGCCCGCCACCACCCCTGCAGAGCGCATTGCGGCAATTCCTTCGCTTGAGACGTGCTCCAGGTGGTCGGCCGAGATTGCACCAACGCGCGCGGCGAGTTCAGCCCCCCCGAGCGAGGTCAGCTCATCAGCATGGAGCTTTGGGCGCATCCCCCACTGCTTTCCCGCTGCAAGGATGCGTTCCGTTTCGGCGAGTCCGAAAAATCCTTCCTCACAGAATACGTCGCAGAACCGCGCGAGCTTTTTCTTCCCCACGTACGGGATCATCGACTGGATCACAAGATCGACGTACTCCCGTGTGTTCCCCCGGAACTCCGGAGGGATGGCGTGCGCGCCGAGGAACGTGGGGACAACGCCGATGATTTCCTCCTCTCCGAGTTCCTTGATCGCCTCCAGCATTTTGATCTCTGAATCCATCGAGAGACCGTAGCCGGACTTTATTTCCACCGTTGTCGTCCCGTGACGCAGGAGGTCCGTCATGGTCCGGGCACATCGGCGCTTGAGCATCTTCTTCTCCGCATTCCGCACATGGGTGATGGTGCTCAGGATTCCACCGCCGCGGGAAGCAATCTCCTGATAGGTCGCTCCCTGCGTGCGGAGCGAGAACTCCTCCTCGCGGCTCCCAGCAAAGAGCATGTGCGTGTGTGAATCCACGAATCCCGGGAGCACCACTTTGCCGGAGGCATCGAATTCCGGTACATCTGCTGGCCCCCCCTCACGCCACTCGCGCATGGGACCCACCCAGGAGATTTTGCCGTCGCGGCACAGCACTCCCCCCTCCTCAATCGCGCCGATCTCCCGCATGGCAGGTCCGGTTTTCACCGGCGCACCGTGCGACGCCACCGTGACAAGCTGGGAGATATTCTTCAGAAAGAGGTTCAAGCGGGATGGGAAATCATGGAGTGAAGAGAAGATACGAAAAGGGCGGGGGAACCGCAAGGAAGGGCGTCACCGCCCGCGGCGGAGGAATTCCAGGAGTCGCGGCCCGAGCTGCGGCAACTCAGCGTTGCGCTCTGCGATGCCGGCGTACTTCGCGAAGAAGTCCGTCGGGCCAAGAGCGATGGTCTCAATCAGCGCCTGGCGACCAAGTGTGTTGTCGATCTGGCGCGCGATGATCATGCCGGTGATCGCACCGTAGTTGTCCCAGTATCCAGAGGTATTCGACTGCCGTATGATGTCTTCCGCACGCCCGTCCGACGTGCGCGGAGAAAGGAGCTCCGCGGCATTTGCGTTGAACATCGCGAACGACCGCTGTGCACGTGCAAGACCGTCAGCGGGCAGCCGGCCGCGGGACGATTGTACGAGCGAAAGATAGTAGGCTATCCCCTCGTTGTGCGTGAGGTCAAGGAGCTGGTCCAGCGGCGAGCGGTGCGCCGCATAATACGCGCGCCAGGCCGGCGATCCATCTTTGTATGTCCCGAACGCGGCATGGAACACCTCGTGCGCAACAACGCTCACCATGCCGACGAACCGCTCGTCAGTGTTTTTTCCGTAATTGACAGCCTTGGCCAGGTTGACGACAATTGTCAGTTCTCCTTCTCCCTCTGCGGTGAATGCCGGCGTGTTCCCGTTCCAGCGGACGCGGCGGACGAACGCGTCGATGTTCTGATGACCGAACGCCACGAAAAAGACCGGGATCACCGTGCGGATCCTTGCGTCGGGAGGAAACAACTGCGCCACCGTACCGACCACCTTTGATCCGAAGTTCCGGCGCTGCGCCTCAACGAGGAGTTCCCTAATCTCGCCCACGTTGGCGCGAGCCTCTTTCAGCCGGAAGACGTCGTCCTCAAGCGACTGATTGAACTTGACGGCTTCCAGCGCACGCTCGAGCGTGGAGCTCGTCAGCGTACGCTGGGCAAGGAGCGCCGTTGTCGCGAGCGCAATCTGGCTCCCCGGCAGCGCCGCAACCTCCTGCGGCCGGCCGCTGAGCCCCTGGTAGAGCTCGAGCGTGCGTTCGGCCGACTCATAGTTGGTGCGAAGGATGACGTCGAAGTTCCCAACATCCTGTCCCCGGGCCTCCGCGAGGCAGAAAACAACTGCCGCATGCAGGAAGACGCGTTTCACAATACGTTCACCACAACGATTGTCATGTCATCGTGTTGCGGCGCATCGCCCGCATGGGACCGCACTCCAGCCGTAAGTCGCCCGATGATCTCCCGCGCCGGGAGACTCTCGAGCCCCGGTTGACGCAGGACCGCCTCGATCCCTTCCGTGCCAAACACCTCCTGTCGAGCATTCATCGCTTCCGTAAACCCGTCGGTCAGCATCACGAGCGTATCCCCCGGATGGAGCTGGACGACCCGCTCTTCGTACACGCTGTCCTCCTTCATCCCGAGAGGGAAACGGACGCCGGATGGATCGAGCCATGTGAGTGATCCCCCGTTTCGGAGGAGCGGTTTCGTCTGTCCGGCGTTTGCAAACGTCACGACACGGCGAGCGGGATCGATCGCCGCCAGCAGGAACGCGACAAAATGGCCCCGGCGCGAATGGCTGAAAATTCCCCGGTTGAGCCGCGTCAGGATTTCCGCGGGCGAGGTACTGTGCCTTGTCTCCGTGGCAAACACGCCGCTCGTAAAAACCGCCGACATCGCCGCCTGCATCCCCTTGCCCGAAACATCGCACACCGAGATGCCGAGCGCTTGCCCGTCGTATCCGAGCCGGGAAAAATCGAAGAGGTCGCCCCCCACATCCGCTGCGGGGATCGACGCCCCGGCGATGTCATAGCCCTCGAGCACGGGCTGCGTCGTCGGCATGAGGGACAGCTGCACGTCGCGCGCAAGCCGGAGCTCGGTCTGGAGCGTTTCCTTCGCCTCCCGCTCGAGCGAAATCACCCACGTCACCAGATTGACCGCGCCCAGCACCAGGGCACCCGACAGGACAAGGGGCATCAATCCGGTACCAAACTGCAGGAAGGCAACGACGAGACCGATGGCGATGAGGGTGTAGGAGATGACGATCAACCGGACGCGGTCGGGGGGAATGTTGTCGTAGATCTTGTCCGTCCAGAGCAGCGAAAAAACCAGTGCGTCGAAGAGCCCGACGTTCTGTGGAGTCTCCTCCATTTTCCGCCGCGATTCGTCCCGCTTCTGCGCCACCACGGCCGCCAGGCGCTCCCACATCAGGTACAGGATCCCCGCAACGAGGAGGTCGACCCCGAACCGCCCCCAGCCGTTTCCGGAAGTCCCCTGGAGCACGGCGCCGACCAGCTCGATAATGACGAGCAGTTTCAGGAGGCTGATCAGGATTCTCTTGAATCGTACCGGGTCCATCATGGCAATTCTACTTCTGCTACTTGCGTTCTGCGCGCGGAAGCATGGGGATACGGATGTCCCAGCGCCTTGCATTCTCGACTGCCTGGTCGTAGCCCGCGTCGGCATGACGGACGATCCCCATGCCCGGATCATACGTCAACACTCGTTCGAGTCGCTTCTCTGCATCAGGCGTGCCATCCGCCACTACAACCATGCCCGCGTGGATCGAGAGTCCGATGCCTACCCCGCCTCCGTGGTGCACGCTCACCCAGCTCGCCCCTCCCGCAGTGTTTAAGAGCGCATTAAGGATCGGCCAGTCGGCGATTGCGTCACTCCCGTCGATCATCCCTTCCGTCTCGCGGTTCGGCGACGCGACGGAGCCGCAGTCGAGATGATCTCTCCCGATAACGATGGGCGCGCTGATTTCTCGTCTCGCGACCAGGTCGTTGAAGAGTTTTCCCATCCGCGCGCGTTCGCCGTAGCCCAGCCAGCATATACGTGACGGAAGTCCCTGGAACTTCACGCTCTGTCGTGCCTTCGTGATCCACCTGCAGAGGGCATCATTCTCAGGAAACGTTTCCAGGATCGCGCGATCTGTCCGCGCGATGTCCTGCGTATCGCCCGAGAGCGCCGCCCATCGGAAGGGTCCCTTGCCGTCGCAGAAGAGGGGCCGGATATATTCGGGGACAAAGCCGGGGATGTCGAACGCGTCGGGGACACCCGCCGATCGCGCCTCTCCGCGGATGTTGTTGCCGTAGTCGAACGTCACCGCCCCGCGCCGCATCAGCGCCAGCATGGCGCGCACGTGTTCGGCGATCGATGCGCGCGCGAGCGCGACATAGCGCTGCGGGTCGCTTCGCCGCATCGCGAGAGCGTCGCGGTACGGGATATGCGCGGGGACATAGCCATCGAGCGTGTCATGTGCCGACGTTTGATCGGTGAGGACGTCGACGGTGATCCCTCGCGCCAGCAGGTCCGGGAGGACTTCGGCGGCATTGCCGAGGAGTGCGACTGACTTCGGTTCCTTCAGTTCCCTGGCGGTCTGCAGGATGCTCAGCGCCTCGTCGAGCGACCCGGTCATCGCATCGACATACCCCGTAGCGATACGCTTCTCTATTCGGGCACGGTCCACTTCGACGGCCAGGCATGCAGCGCCGTTCATGGTCGCCGCGAGGGGCTGCGCACCTCCCATGCCGCCGAGCCCGGCGGTCACGAGCAGTTTTCCGGCGAGCGTGCCGCCGAAATGCTTCTTCGCGCACGCCGCAAATGTCTCATAGGTCCCCTGCAGGATGCCCTGCGACCCGATGTAGATCCAGGACCCCGCCGTCATTTGCCCGAACATCGTGAGCCCCAGCCCCTCCAGCCGGCGGAACTCATCCCACGTCGCCCACTTCGGTACAAGCATCGCATTGACGATGAGAACCCGCGGCGCGTCGGTATGCGTGCGAAAGATGGCGACGGGCTTGCCGGACTGGACGAGGAGCGTCTCGTCACCTTCGAGATCCCTCAGACTCTGCACGATCGTGTCGAAGGACTCCCAGTTCCGTGCGGCTTTGCCCGTCCCGCCGTAGACGATGAGCCGGTCGGGGTCCTCCGCGACTTCGGGATCGAGATTGTTCATCAGCATGCGGAGCGCCGCCTCCTGCACCCATCCCTTGCACGAAATCGCTGTGCCGTGTGGAGCCCGGATCGTGCGTGCCCCTCTGGATTCGTATGCCATCGGAATATTCCTTCGCGCCTTTACCCTGCGGCGATCAGTGATCCCGGTATGCAATTACCGCAATCTCGACGTTGGCCTGTTTCGGCAGGTCGGCGACCTCAACTGCAACGCGGGCAGGGAAATTCTTCTCCTGAAAATAGCCGGCGTAGACCTTGTTCACCGCCGCGTAATCGTTCATATTCTTGAGATACACGGTAGCGCTCACCACATGGGACGAATCGAAGTCCTGCGACCGGAGGATCCGCATCACGTTAGCGAGCACCTGGTGCGTTTCCACTTCGATGTCGTCCTGCCGCATGGCGCCCGTCTCCTGATCAAGCGCGATCTGGCCCGACACAAACAGAAAATCCCCGATGCGCACTGCCGGACTGTAGGGTCCGATGACGTTCGCGCTGGTCACCGCCTGGCGCGCCATTGCCCCCTGGAGTTCTTCGCGGGCGATGCGCCGCACGTCCTCCTCCGTCGGGCGACAGCCGACCGCCGTGGCGGCAAGGAGAAACGTCGTTGCAGCAAGCGTCCTCATGTCAGTCCCGCGCGAGGAAACGGATCTCAATCTTGCGACCTTCTCCTTCTTCCGCCTTCAGGAGCTTGACCACCTGCACCGTGTTGATCGGGAACATGAGCGTGTCCCCTTCGTTTTCGAATATGAGGTAGTCCCCCGCCACTTTCGTGAGGACACCGATGTTGGTTTGCTGACCCTGCAGTTTCACGAGCACGTCGCGGAGCGAGCCGACGCTCCTGGCGGGCGCCTGCTGCGACGCAGCGGTGATGTCCTTTGACTTCTTCTGTGCTTCTGCCGTCGTCGGAAGTGCCATCAGGAGTCCGACAATGCATACAGCAACGAAGCTCATGGAGATGAGATGTGTTCTCATGGTCAATCCTCCGAGGTTGAGTTCATGCGACCGAGCGGATCACCTCGAGCAGTCGGTCCACTTCCGCCGGGGTGTTGTAGATATGCGTTGAGATCCTGTTGCAGTTCAGTCCGTTTTCCGGAACGGCGCGGGTGATGATCCGGTGTTTCTCGAGGAGCATCTGCTGGAGTTTGTCGAACGGAGTCCTCTTCGCGCGGAACCCGAGCACTGCACCGCAGCTCGTATCTTCTTCGGGGGTGAGGATCTCGATCTTGCCACCCAGCTCCTGCAAACCGTGCCGGAGCCGCCCGGCGAGATACCGGTCGCGGCTGAGCATATTCCCGATGCCGAGCTGCCCGACAAAATCGATCGCAGCGCCGAGTCCGGTGTAGAGGGACGAACTCTGCGTCGCAAAATCGAACCGGTGGGCATCTTGCCGGAACGCAAGTTTTCCCGTCCGCACATCCCACCCGCTGTCAGCCCCGCCGCCTGACCAGATTGGCTCGGGGATTTCAACCTCTTCTTTGCGCACATAGAGGAATCCGGTCCCCTTCGGGCCGAGAAGCCATTTGTGGCCGCATGTGGCGAGGAAATCGCAGCCGAGCGCTCTGACATCAAGTGGGAGCATACCCGGCGTGTGCGCCGCGTCGAGCATCACCCAGATCCCCTTGTCGCGTCCCAGTCTGCTGATCTGCGCCCCCGGGAGAACCTGGCCGATGGTGCAGGTGATGTGCGGGACGGCGATGACGCGCGTCCGTTGCGTAATGATGTCGTTGATCCTGTTGAGCGTTTCAGCACCCGTGGGCGCGGGGGTGAAGTACCGGATCACGATTCCGTCGCGCCGGGCACGCGCCAGCCATGGAACGGCGTTGCCGGCATGCTCATGGTCGGTCAGGATCACCTCGTCACCCCGCTTCAGCGGAAGCCCCGCCGCCACCACGCAAATCCCCTCGGTCACATTGTGGGTGAGGGAGATCTCTTCCGGAGCGGCGTTGACAAACCGCGCGATCTTCGGCCGCACCTCCTCCCATCCGCCGTACCGCCCGTGCCTGTCGACATCCTCCATGTCCGCCCGGACCGCTTCAGTGACCGCAAACGGGGAGATGCCCATCGTCCCGTTGTTCATATATGACTGCTCGCTGCTCAGCGGGAACTGTGCGCGGACGAAATCCCAGAAATGCTCGTCGGCGGGATCGACCGTCTGATCGTGCGCAACAACGTAGCGCGCGCGGGCGCCTCCAGGCAGCGCCGTGAGCATGAGCCCCCCCGCCATGCCGCCGGCGACCGTGCGGATGAATGCGCGGCGTGTCACGCCCGAAGTCATGTGGACACTCCTTCCGGAAACGTCAGAGTTTGTAACCGATCTTTCGAAGGAACTCCTTCCGCGTCTTTACATCCGCATCCGTCTCTACGCCCTTCGTTGTGATGCCATCGATCACGCCGAGGATCCCGCGCCCCTGTTTGGTCTCCGCGACGATGACCTGGGTGGGGTTTGAGGTGGCGCAGAACACCCGGCAGACCTCCGCGACGTTCTTGACGACGTTGAGGATATTCACGGGGAATCCCGACTCCATGAAAATCAGAAACGCATGGCCGGCAGCGAGTGCCATCGCATTTTTCTGTGCGAGCGCGATCAGCGCAGTGTCATTGCCCACCGAGCGGACGAGCGCCGGGCCGGATGCCTCACAGAACGCGATCCCGAATTTCATGGCGGGATTGGTCTGGACGATGGCTTCGTAAAGATCCTCAACCGTCTTGATGAAATGGGAATGGCCGAGGATGAAATTCATGTCCTCCGGCTTTTCGATGGGAACGACAGAGAGTTCCATGGGCTGTTCCTCACGTCGTAGTGGTGATGCGGCGAACCATGTCGGCCGTCAATAGCCACCGGAGTACGGTATCGCCCGGAGCCAGGGAATCACCGAGAACCACGCAGGCCGCCGCCCCCGGTGGGATCGACAGACCGACGTATGACCCCTCCGCCACAAGGTATGCGATCAGCCCTCCGAGGTCCGGTTGATGTCCGACGGCGATGACTCCCTTAACAGCTCCCAGACCTGTGAGTTCCGCCAGGAGGGCCTTGGGGCGAAAGCCGGGAGAGAGATTTTCCGTTGCGCGGATTTCCGGCGGGACCTTCATCACGGTGGCAATGATCCGGGCCGTCTGCATCGCCCGCGCAAGGGGGCTTGTCAGAATGAGCGCCGGCTCGCCGTCGACCGCCGCAAGCGCTCCTGCAATTGTCGCGACATCCTTCTCCCCCCGCTGAGTGAGCGGCCGGTCTGCATCGCGCTGGACGGTTCCCCCCAGCGGGGCCGCCTCGCCGTGTCGGACAAGATAGAGATTCATTGATCCACTGTCCTCTGGGGAGGCATCACGCGGCGCTCCTGCTTCGCAGACGTGAGAGCTGTTTCCGTGCCCTCGCGTACCCCGGCTTGATGACATCGTAGATCAACCGGATGCGGCGGTTGTAGGGCTGAAAGGCGCTTTTCATCGCGTTGATCGTCAGCTTTTCGAGATCCTCCAGACTGAGGTCGAACACGCGGTGGGCGATCCGGAATTCCTTCGTCATCGTCGTGTCGCTCATCAGGCGGTCATCGGTGTTGAGCGTGACGCGGAACTTGTACTTGTAGAGAAGCCCGAAGGGATGACTCTCCAGATCCTTCGCGGCACCTGTGTCCACGTTGCTCGTGAGACAGATTTCGAGCGGAATGCGCTTGTCGAGGACGTACTGCGCAAGATACCCCATGCGGACGATCTTCTTTCTGCTCCGCTTGTCCAGCCCGATGTCCTCGATCAGCCGCGTGGCGTGGCCGATCCGATGAGCCCCGCACCACTGGATCGCCTGCCAGATGCTCTCTTTGCCGAACGCTTCCCCGGCGTGAACCGTGATGTTGAAGTTCTCGCGCTGGATATAATGGAACGCATCGACATGCTTCTTGGGGGGAAACCCTCCTTCCTCCCCCGCCAAGTCGAACCCGACCACCCCCCGCTCCCGGAAATCCACCGCCAGCTCTGCCATCTCCTGCGACAGGCGCATGTTGCGCATCGCGCAGATGATCAGGCCGTATTCTACACCGAACGCCTTCTTGCCCCGATTAAGTCCCTTCAACACCGCATTCACCACTTCGTCCCAGTGGAGGCCTTTCTCAGTGTGAAAGACCGGCGCAAATCTCGTTTCGACGTAGACGACCCCATCTCGAGACATGTCTTCCATCATCTCGTACGCGACCCGCTCCAGGGCGACCTCGGTCTGCATCACCGCTGCGGTGTGGGCAAACCCCTCAAGGTAGAGCGGGAGACTCCCGCGCTGCGCGCCCCGCCTGAACCACTGCGCAAGTTCGTCCGGGTCCTCCGTCGGAAGCCCTCGGTAGTCAGCAGCCCTGGCAAGGTCCACGAGCGTTGCCGGTCGGAGACCACCGTCGAGATGGTCATGCAACAGGACTTTTGGAACGGATTGAAGGATTTTCTCGGGGATCCTCATGAACTCAGGGCACGCTCGGGGGTCGGATGAAGAGTGGTGGATGGGTGAGGCAAAGTAGCAACAACCCCCATGAAAATCAACGGATTATTGACTTTGTACGCCATTTCTCGCTATTATTCTGTCGATTGCACACGCCACAATGACCAGTCATCTTCCCGCTCCCGGGGATCACCCAGTATGACGAAGAAAGAAATCTCTGTCCTCGTCGTTGACGACGAGGAGGCCTTCCGCTACATGCTCTCGGCACTCCTCGGCGGGGCGGGCTATACCGTCGATACCGCAAATGATGGAGTGGCTGCCATCAATGCGGTCCAGTCAAAGCTCTACCACGTCGTGCTCTGCGACGTGAAGATGCCGAAGGTGGACGGCGTGGAAGTACTCCGGTTCATCAAGACAAACTTCCCCGGGATCGAGGTCATCATGCTCACGGGCATGAGCGACGTGAAGATCGCAGTGGAGTGCATGCGGATCGGGGCATACGATTACATTACAAAACCGACCACCTCTGACGAGCTGCTGAGTACGTTCCAGAGGGCGCTGGAACGCCGGCAACTGCTGATCGACAATATGGTGATGAAGGGGACGCTGGACCGGCTTCAGGGGAGCATTGAGATGGTGGGGGAAAGCGAGGCGTTCCGGAAGGTCCTCGAGGTTGCGGGCAAAGTTGCGCCGACCGAATCCACCGTGCTGATCCAGGGTGCGAGCGGCACCGGCAAGGAGCTTGTCGCCAACTACATCTACCAGCACAGCAACAGGTCAGCAGAACCTTTCATCACCATAAACTGCGCCTCAATCCCGGATACGCTGATCGAGAGCGAGCTGTTCGGACATGAAAAAGGAGCATTTACCGACGCCCGGGCTATGAAGCAGGGCATCGTCGAGATCGCCAACAAGGGGACCTTGTTTCTGGATGAGATCGGCGATATCAGCCCTATCGTGCAGCCAAAGATACTTCGCTTCATTCAGAGCGGAGAATTCCGTCGGGTGGGCGGAAATACGACGCTCAAGGCGGACTGCAGAATCCTCTCGGCAACGAACAAGAACCTGGCAGAGGAGGTCAGGGAAGGGAGATTCCGCGGGGACCTGCTTTACCGGTTGAACGTCATTACGATCGACGTTCCCCCGCTGAGAGCGAGGAAGCAGGACATCCCTCTGCTTGTCAGCTCATTCCTTTCCCACCGGTTGAAGTCACGCATCAAGAAGAACATTTCTCCCCGTGCGGTCGAGGTGTTGATGGGATATGACTGGCCGGGAAATATCCGTGAGCTGGAAAACGTCATCGAACGGGCGGCGATTCTCTGTCACAACGATACCATTGAACCACACGACCTGTCGCTCCCGAGCACTCCGATGGCCCTTCCCACCGGCGGTCTCGGCGAAGAGAAGATCGGTTCCGCCATCCCTCTCAAGGAGATCGAGCGGATGCATATCGAGGGGGTTCTCAAGAGTTTCCGTGGCAACAAGGCCGAATCCGCAAAGATTCTGGGTATTAGCCTGAAGACGCTCTACACCAAGCTCCAGCAGTACCAGATCAAGCTGCAATCGTGATTCCCAATCCTCGATTCTCCATCCTCCATCTTCAATTAGTCCTCGCAATCCCCACCGCCCAGATCATCAGCGATACAACCAGCCCCGGATACATCGGCTCAATCCCAAGAGGGTAGTGTGATGCGTCACCCATCTGTTGCGACCATCCTGCAATCAGCCATCCAAGTGATACAACCCAGCCTGCTGTCATCGAGGCCAACGTGAATCCCGGCCCTGCCTTCCAGCGCTCAAAATAGGCGGTCACCAGCGGGATAAGCAGCCCCGGGACGATAACCGTACCGATTGTGTACCAAAGCCTGATGACCGACGGGATGAGGAGGGCGAGGGCGACCGAAACCACCGCCATGACCAGCAGCCCCCAGCGCACAAAGGCTATGGCGCGGGGGGATTCTATCGACCCTTGCGCACGGGCAACCAGATCTCGGCCGAGCGTCGTCGCCGAGACGAACGCCAGGGTGTTCAGCGTCGACATGATCGTGGCTAGCATGCCGGCATAGAACAATCCCTTTGCAATGGGAGGAAGCGTCGCCTCAGCAAGCATGGGATAGGCAAGCACCGGCTGGTCCAGATGCGGGAGCGCTGCGCGGGCATAGAGCCCGGCCGTCGCCGTCATCGCGTCGAACACGATCCAGAAAATCACGGAGATCAGGATTCCCCGCTGGGCGACCTCACCCGATTTCGCCGCATAGCAGCGCTGATGGAACGAGGGATCGACGAGCGTCCACAGAGCGATGAAAAACCAGACAATGACGAACTGCAGTGAATTCCCCCCGTCCCATGTCAGGTGATTCGACGGCACGTTATTGACGATGAAACGCCAGCCGCCGAACTTCGCCGCGGCAAAGGGAAGGATCACGCCGAAGCCGAGGAACATCACTCCGAATTCGAACACGTCTGTGTTCACGTCTGCCCGGAAGCCGCCGGTGAACAGGTAGATCACGGTTGCGACAGTCCCGGTCAGAACGCACACGGCGAGTGACCAGCCCGTCACCATCTGCAGGAGCACGCCGATCATCAGCACGTACGGGGCGGGTGTCACCAGAAAGAACGTCAATCCCGCGCCTGCAAGCGCTGTCGGCCGTCCGTATGCCTCTTCAAGCTTGTCGGGGATAGTCGTGAAATTCGTTCTGCGGATCCGTTTCGCGAGCAGGAATGCGAACACGATGGCGAAGACGTAATAGGGAACCCCCTGGACAGTCCAGTTGGAGATGCCGTAGCGGTACGAGAACTCCCCGACGCCGAGGATGCCGCCGTACCAGGTGGAGACGAGCGTCATCACAAACATCGGGGTCGTCAGTGATCGCCCGGCGAGGAGATAATCAACCTGCGGGATGCGGCGGCGGGAGGAGAGGAAGCCGATCGCGAGGACAACGACAAAATAGAGGACAAGGACAATAATATCCGCAGGGGAAAGCGTCACCATCGCGCGGAGCCCCGGCGCGCTCGATGCTTCTCGAAGAGAATGAGGAGCATGTTGCCGCGCTTGACTGACACTCGGAACGGCGATCTGAGCACTACATTGCTCACGCCGATCTCCCCGACGCGCATTGCCGCATTTCGGAGCGGATAGTGAAGACCGTGCAACGTGATCCCCTCGCATTGTCCGAATGGCACAAGACTGACGGTTGTGCCACGTGCTGCCCTCATCGACCGCGCGTTGCCGACCGCCACTGCCCTCCATCCATCGCCGCGGAACGAGATGTCCAGAAATGACAAATAGTTCCAGAAGACCGAGAGGTTGCCGAGCGTGAAGTCGAGCCGTCCTCCTGTCGCACCGACGATGGCCACCTCCCTCGGGCCGTTTGCGGCGAGGTAGTCGAGCGCCTTCTCCAGATCGGTGTTGTCCTGGCGCGGGACATGGAGGAGGAGCGACCGCCGGTAGTACCGTGTGGTTGCCGGGTGGATCGAATCCAGGTCGCCGATGATCACGTCAACGCGGATGCCGCAGGCGCGGGCCGTGTTTGCACCGCCGTCTGCCGCAACCACGAGGTCGGCCCGCCGGGCAAGGGACCGGATGAGCGTGCGTGAGGGCGCCTCTCCATTACAGATCAGCAGAACACGACCGGGCGTGTGCCTGGGCATCAGAGGATCAGCCGGAGATTGAAGAATGCGTTTCGTTCCGCTGCAACGAAGAACCGTTCCCCTTCGCCATACGCTGCGTACAGTGCGTCGAAGACGTTGTTCACCTGCAGCCTGGCCTCGAGGCCCAGGTCGCCGAAGAGTCCATTGAACCGGCAGATGAGCGAGGCGTCGCTGACGGTGTACGGATCCACCGTGTTTCTCTCATCGCGGAAATTGTCGGTATGCTGCCGCCCGACGAACCGGGTGGACCACGACGCGGTCAGCGGGCCCGCCGTGTAGGTCAGGCGCACGTTTGCTATGCCATCGGGAAATCCCGCGATCGGATTGCCGTCGAGCTCACGCGGCTGGCTGCCGGAGTAATCGGTGTGCCGGACAAACCGGTTTCTGCTGATTGTCGCGTTGCCTGAGAACGTGAGCCCCTCAAATGGCGTCACCGTCGCGCTTACCTCGATGCCCACATGCCGCGTACGTGCTGCATTCCCGGTGATCGGCTGGCCGAACCTGTCCACCTGGCCATTCTTGACGATCTCGTCAGTGAATTCCATCCAGTAGACGTTTGCCGCCGACTTGATGTGGGTATCAGCGTACGCCGAGCCGAGTTCAAGATCGAAGAGCGACTCCGGCCTGACCAGCGGATCTTTGAAATCGTATGTCCCGGCCGGCGTCCGGTTGAACTGCGGTACTACCGCTCCCCACGACGCTGGTGTGCTGGCTTCGGCGGCGTCGTACAGGTTCTTCAGCCGCGGTTCGCGCGACGTGTAGGCAATGCTCAGGTAGGCATTCCACCGGTCATCGATGTTGAAGTTGATGCCGGCCCGCGGGTTGAGGAAATGATAGGGGACGCTGAAATCCGTTCCCAGGAATTTCTCGTTGTAGAGCCGGTACCGGTTGTATGCGTATTGCAGGTTTACCATCAGCGAGAGATCAGGTCGGAGCCGGTATTGCTCGTGCACGTAGAGCGACACGATGTCTTTGGCACCGTTATATTCGTAGTAGCGGTAGTCGTTCGGAACTTCCGGCGGAAGTTCCTGCGCCCACTGTATCCGCCCCCAGTGATCCGAACGGTGGATCCGCACCTCCGCGCCGGCGATGATCTCTCCGTCGTCATGGCGGATTGTCACACGCGGCATCCAGCCATACTGTCTGTTGGCCACATACGCCCGGATGAGCGCGCCGGGGAGGTACAGCGTATCGGGATCGCCGCTGACCGGAAAGCCAAACTGCGGCGCAATGCGGTAGTACGACAGCGGCGCCCATGATCCGTCATAGTCGAAGAATCCCTCCCCGGTCACGTAGAACATCGTATTGTTCAACGTGACGTCGGAGCTCAGGCGCCACTCGTGGAAGAGCTCATAGTGGGGCTGGGAGAAATTTTCCAGCTCCTCGTTGCGCAGGATGGGGTTCATTCTGCGCCGTTCACGGTTGGTGACGTCTTCTTTCGGGATTCCGACGTATGCAAGGTGGTCGGCGACAGGACCACCGTAGAAATTCAACTGCGTCGTCATCGATTCGTCGTACCGGATCGCGCCGAAGAAGTAGGAAGCGAAGTCGGTCCACGAACGCTCGCGGTAACCGTCGCTCCTGATCCGTGCAAGCCGGGCGTGGAACGCGTAGCGGCTGTCCAGCAGACCGGAGCTGAAGGCCGCGGAGAGGCGGCGGGTGTTGAAACTCCCGGCTCCAGCAGAGACTTCGAGCGATCGTTCGGCGGCGAATTGACTCGTGACCAGATTCACCGAGCCGCCGATTGCGGGCGGACCGTAGAACGCGCTTCCTCCTCCACGCTGGACCTGGACGTCTTCCAGCGAGGCAGCAAGGTCGGGGAAATCGAGCCAGTAGACGTTGTGGTCTTCGGGATCGTTCTGCGGAATGCCGTTGACCATGACGGCGATCCGCCGCGCGTCGAACCCGCGGATGTTCAGGTAGGTGTAGCCGATGTTGTTCCCGCTCTCGGAATAGTATGTGCTGGAGGGGAGCTCTGAGAGGAGAACGGGGATGTCCTGTGTCGTGTATCTGTCGCGTATCTGCTGGCGTTCAAGGGTGGTAAACGTTGCCGGTGTTTCGCGCTCCTTTCCGCGCGTCGCAGTGACGGTCACGGGCGATCCCGGAATGAGCGACGGGGTCAAGGCGACATCGAGCGTAGCCGTATCGCCGGCGGACACGGTCACATCGAGCCGGCGGGCGATATAGCCGATGAATGAGAACCGAACCCGTTGCTGCCCGGGGGAGATCCTGCTGACGAGATACCTGCCGTCTTTCCCTGAGATGCTGCCGATGGCCGTTCCTTCGACGGTAACGTTGGCGCCTGCGAGCGGTCTTCCCGTCGCCCCGTCTGTCACCCGGCCGGTGATGCCTCCATCCTGAGCAGCCGCGGCAGCCGCTGTCGCAATCAGGAGGGTCCACAAGAAGAGTATCCGAGCCATAACTCCGCCTCCACAAATAAAGAGTCCCGCACCATGCCGGCGCGGGACTCAGAGGCAGAATTCTCATGAGATTCCGGTTCCGTTTCCCTACGCTGGCATGATCCAGATCAGGTCCCAGGGTGTGTTCTCAGTCCCGGTTGTCATTGCCGGGACACCCCTAACGGTACCAGAGTAATATAATGAGAAATCCTCCGAAGATGCAACCTGGTGGAAGCCCGTTATTCAGAGAGAGCACTTGATATTCATCTGGCGTGTGGCTACTTTTACCATGGTTCGACAGCCCCGCAAGGGGTTGAATCCGCTAACGCCGGTAGGCCGGCGAACCCTATGCGCGCGAGCGCATGGGGTTTTTTTCTCAAGAGACGCATATCGACACTGTAGCTTTCATACTCGACGGCGATTTTACAAGAAGGCTTGTTCGCGATCTGGTCGGTTGCGATCCAACCCCGACTCACCTCGAGAGTTTTTGCCGGGCAGTGATAACTCCCGATGAGAAGATCAAGGGGGCTGCCTACTATGACTGTCCCCCCTTCGACGAAACGAGGCTGCTCCCGATGTCCGGGGCGCCGTGTAACTTCAGGACGCGACCGACATATTGGAAGGCGTACAGGTTCCAGGAAGCTTTACTGAAGAACAATTTCTTCTCCTATCGCATCGGCAAGCTCTCATTCAATGGCTGGAGACTGAGGTCGCGGGCGATCAGAGAACTCAGGCATGCACCACGACCGCTTTCCGATGACGACTTCGATCCAATCCTGGTGCAGAAACAGGTTGATATGATGATCGGCCTGGACATAGCCAAGCTCTCGAGTACACGATTTGTCTCCAGGCTGATACTCGTCACCGCCGATGCGGATTTGATCCCTGCAATTCAGGCGGCCCGCGGCTACGGGATGAAGGTCACCATTATCACAGGAGCCCGGAAACTCATCAAGAAGAATCTGATCAGGGCGTGTGATGAACATCGGGACGTAGCACGCCTGATGAATGTACAGCCGTGAAATATGCCGGCGCGACGTCTAGGTGGGATGACGAGAGTGTCCGCTGCATGGCGTGAACGTCCGATCATCCGAACGCCCTGATGTGTTCCTCCACCGACCTCGCTGTCGCCTCCAGATTGTATCCCCCCTCCATCACCGATACTGTCGGCGCAAGGTCCTTGATCAGTCGCGTGAACTTGCCGTAGCTCTGCTCGGTGAGCCGGATGTCGGCCAGCGGATCATCGCGGTGCGCATCGAACCCCGCTGAAATTATCAGGAGGCCCGGAGCGAACCTCTGCAGAGCGGGAACGATCTCATCGTGAAAGGCCGCAAGATACGCATCTTCTCCCGTCCCTGCCGCCATCGGGAAATTCATCGTGTATCCCTCCCCCGCGCCGATCCCTCTCTCCTCTCGCGCACCCGTTCCGGGATAATACGGGTACTGATGCAGACTGACGTAGAGAACTGACGGATCCTCCTCGAAGATGTGCTGCGTCCCATTGCCATGATGCACGTCCCAGTCGAGGATGGCGACTCGTTCAATCCCATGCTTCGCCTGCGCGTAACGGGCCCCCACGGCCGCATTATTAAAGAGGCAGAACCCCATAGACCGGTCCCGTTCGGCATGGTGACCCGGAGGACGGACGGCGCAAAACACGGCGTCGGCCTTGTGGCCGATGACGGCGTCAATCCCCCCGCACACCGCACCGGCAGCAAGGAGCGCCACGTCATAGGATTCGCGCGATGCGAATGTGTCCCCTTCGTCGAGCTGCCCTCCTCCTTGCCCGCAAACCGATCGAACCCGCTCGACGAGACCAGCAGCGTGGACGCGGAGCAGGTCCTCAACGCTTGCCGGCTCCGGTGCAATATGGGTCAACGAATCCCAGAGACCCGACTTCCTGAGATGCCTCAACAGATGCGCCAACCGCTCTCCCTGCTCGGGATGCCCTCGCGGGGTTTTGTGCTCCAGAAATCGGTCGGAGGATACAATGGCAATCGATGTCATCGCGGCGGCATCACACGAAGAGGTACACAAGTCGCATTACCGCCAAAGATAGCAGAAGGGCCGGCGTGAAGCAAACTTGATTGAAGCTTGCTTCTCGGCGGGCCCGGCTATATATTTTTTGGATGTTGGAATCGCCATCACCGGCTTCTGAGCCATGCCCGAACTTCCCGACCTCCTTTATATTGTCCGCTCTCTCAACGACGTTCTCCCTGGCCGAGCCATTCGGAGGGTAACGGTAAAGCGGCCGGTCCTGGTGAGAAACGCCATTGACCTTCCCCTAGAGCAGACGCTTTTCGGAAAGAGTGTACAGTCGATCAGCGTACACGGACCGTTTCTCACGTTCGGCCTCTCCGGCGATATTGAGATCATCATCAATCTTATGCTCGCGGGCCGACTGCAGTATCAACGCGCCGGGGAGAAAGCGGAAGGATATCTCTGTCTGTCGTTTGGACTGGACGACGGGGCTTCGCTCAATGTCTGCGACGAGCAGCAGATGGCAAAGGTGTATATCGTTCGCAAGGGCTCCTATGATTCTGTGCCGAAGTACTCTTCACAGGGAGTGGATGTGCTGAGCCCCGAGTTCACGATAGAGCGATTTCGGGATCTGGCAGCAGCGAACGGACGCCGGCAGGTGCGGGTATTCATCAACGATCATACCGTGCTCAGCGCCATCGGGAATGCATATGCCGACGAGATTCTCTTCGAGGCGAGGATACATCCCAAAACATTCGTCGGCCGACTTTCATCCGACGAGGTTGACCGGCTCTACGCCGCAATTAAGACTGTGCTCGCGTGGGGGAAGGAGGAGGTCGAACGTTCGGGCCAGCCGATCCACGTGAAGGTACGGGGGCACATGAAAGTCCGGAACCGGAAGGGGGAGCCCTGTCCCCGGTGCGGCACGACGATCCGCCGTGAAGGTGTCCGCGGCCACGACGTCTTCTTCTGTCCGAAGTGTCAGCAACCGACGCGGCAGCTGTTCATCGATTGGAGCAACGCGCCGCATTCCAGCGCGTAGGAGCGGCGCGCACTTGCTGATCGGGTTGACCCAATCGCATTGGAGCACAGAGAACGGACTGTAAAGGAATCGCCGTGTGACCTCACAGGCTACTTCAGGAGAATCAATTTGATTACCTTGCTGAAGGCTCCCTTGCCGTTCTCATCAGTCAAATTGAGCCGGGCGTAGTAGACGCCGCTGGCGCTCGAAGAGGCCGCGTTCCAACTTACCGTGTGGTAGCCTGGGCGGTTATACCCCTCCGAAAGCACAGCCACCTCTCGTCCCAGCATATCGTAAACCTTCAGATCAACAAAGCCGCCCTGCGGCACTGCAATTCGAAAGGTGGTTTGCGGATTGAAAGGATTCGGAAATGCCGATGAAAGCTCATATGACGTGGGGACGCCTTCAGCGTTCAGTTCTCGAGCACTGTTCTCCTTCGGGCTACCGGGGGTGGTAAAGTCCACGGCCGCCCCCGCGGATTCCGCAAGAATTCCTGATATCCATTTTGCCTGCGTCACTGCATGACTTTCGGCGCCGAGGGATGATTCCAGGTCTGGCAGAAGCTCTGCTGCAAGACTACGTGTAGAGGGCTCGGAAATGTACATGTTAAACAGATGCATGATTGCCGAATTGCCTTCATCCGTTCCCTTGTTCTGACTGATGACCGCACCGAAGAGACGTGCAGACTCCGCAACGTCACCCTCCAGGCGGGACAGCTCAGCCCACATGATTTGAATAATCGGCGCTCCTAGGAACTTCGAGGGCGTCTCGGAACGCACGAGCGAAGGAACTGATTCGTCACGTGAAATCGAGTAAACACCAATCAGCCCCATCAGTGCCATTCCGGCTTCGTCGGGCGAAGCTGCCTCACGAAGCGATGCAGCAAACAAATCACGCGCCTGCGAAACATCCCCGCTCATCCATTTCTCACGCGCCTCCTTGATATAACGAGCAAACCCGGATGATTCGGTGCCGCCTGCAGCTGTGAGCGCTGGCGGCGGGTCACTACTCGCGAGCCCTCCCCCGCCCGGGGGAGAATACAGGTATGGGTACCAGCCGATGGTTGCGTGATCAGACGCCTGGAACCACGTCGGGTCCGGGGAGCTCAAACCCCACCAATTGTTATAGGCGTCGACGGTACAGTACGTCCAAGTCTTGATGCGAGCGGTCGTGTTGTCCGTGATGGGGTTATACCCTACATGGGTGAGGTACGGCGAGCCGATATATGGATTCGAATAGAATTCGGCGAACACCCCGTACGTGCCGCCCGAGATTATGTTGTTTCCGAAATACGCTTCCCAGTCCCACTTGCCAAATAGTGGTGAGGACATGTAACACCACACGCCCCCCGTGGAGTTTGAGGTCAGAGTGTCTCGATACAAATAGCCGTTTGTGTTTGAAAATTTTACCCCAAAGTTGGCACATGCAACAATCCTGTTGTATGCAATCTCTGGCGTGCCTGCATTGGTGAGGTAGATCCCTGTAGTACCGTAGTTGGCGGAGTTCGTTATTGTCGAGTGGATGAATGTGAGACCGGTGGCCCCGTACACATTCAGCGCTGCCCCACCGTACGTCAGCACGCGTTCGACGTCCACATAGTCGAACACTGAGTTACTTGCGCCCGAACCGGTAACAGCGATTCCGGCCCAAGTGCCGGTGGGCGAAGATGAGGTGAAACGTATTCGAGAGCCTGCAGTTCCCTGAGCAACAAGTCTACCGTTGATCGCAAGACTCTTTGAAGACGCAAATTTAATGGTGGTTCCTGGTAGAATGGTCAATGTGGTCCCCACAGAAGTCGTAATGTTCTCCGTAAACGTGACAGTAGTGCCGGGCCCTCCGAGAGTGGTGCTGAAGTGTTCGATTGTATATTTCAGTGCCAGATAGGCGTTGATTCTCCCATATCCGAGTTCCAGAGACCGGCCGTTCGTGTAAGTGTACCCCCCAACCTTTTCGGCTGTGGAGGTAATGATGGTTTCAACCTGCACGTTCGTCAATGACGGAGCTATAGACCAAATCAGGGCTGCAAGCCCACAAACCTGCGGGGCAGCATATGATGTGCCGCTGTCGGTTAAATACTCACCCTGGGTCGTGGTCGTCGTAGTGTAAATGGCTACGCACGGGGCAGATACATCAAGTTCCGAACCCCAGTTAGCCCCTTGTGGGACCTGACGCTTGATCCAGGTTCCCCTCAAGTCCGTCTGCCCGGTGCCCCCTACAGCAGTGACGTACGCAGCTCGGGCCGGATAATCGACGGAGTTTACATTGTCGTTCCCAGACGCAGCAACCAAGAGCGCACCCTTCGTCGTATGCGCGTATTCGAGGGCCGAATCTATTGCCGCAGCCTGGTCTACTCCGAAGCTCATGTTCAATATTTTCGCTCCGTTATCCACTGCGTACACGATCGCATCATCCACAACATCGCCGCGAATTCTAAACAAGTCTCCGACGGTTACCATCATTACACGCGTTCCAACAGTCGACCACCCACCTGCCAGGCCCCCGACTCCGAGAGAATTGTTGGTCTTGGCGCAGGCAACACCAGCGACCGCCGTTCCATGAAAACCTTGGGGCCGTGTATCGTTGTTTCCCAGGTCAAGATTCCACCCTTTCCAGTCATCGACGAACCCATTCGATTCGTCGTCAACATGATTGCCTGTATTCGGTTCGAATTGCGAACTCCATTCGTCTTCGCCACTATTCTTCCAAACGTTCTCGTAGTTGTTGGCCCCTGTACCAGGGCCAATATCAGGATGATTCAATTGAAGACCCATATCGAGAACCGCTAGGGTAGCTGTTGGCTTACCGCTTTCGATATCCCAGGCTCCTGGAGCATTGATTTTCGCGAGGTGCCACTGACTTGGATAACCGGGATCGTTTGGCGTCGCAAGGTAAACGCCAAAAGTGTTTGGCTCTGCGACTTGAACCATGCCGCTTTCAAGGTATTTCTGAATCACGTCAAAAGGGTCTGCAGACTGTGGTATGTGGAGATCGATAAAACCGAGTCTGTTCTCCCTTAGGACGTTTGTGCCGAATGACCGGTGGAGGTTGTTCTTCGCTTCAGTTGCCACTCCAGGTTTGAATCGAACCGTTATGACGGCTGGATTTACCTTGTACCTCCTCGGCCCATCAACCCGGTACCAGCTGCGATCCACTCGTATGAATTCGCGGCCTCTGAGCGTAAGTGTGTCCTGACTAAGTCCGTTTGGGGCCGTAACCATTAATGCACAAAGGACTGTCACCAATCCGCTGCTGTGCAGCTTAATAATCCTTTTCATGTTGACCTCCTTGGCGGTGATGTGGTATGTTACCTGAGTATGCCAAGAATTCTCGTTTCTTTTCCCGGGCCCCCCTTCAGAGTGTAGAAATAAAGACCCGATGACAGCATGGCCCCTGCGTCGTTTCTTCCGTCCCACATGACTTCGTACTCACCTGCACTCTGATCAGCATCTATCAACGATTTCACCACCCTCCCGAGCAGATCGTAGATGAGAATTCTCACATGCATGCTCTGCTTTAGATCGTATTCAAGCCGGGTCATCGAATTAAAAGGGTTGGGGTAGTTCTGATACAGAACAAATCCTGTTGGGAACCTTTCATTGCGGGTATCGATGCCTGCAAGAACGGTATCAATAGCTTTCACAATGCCGAACGGCGTGCCGATGTATACTGTCGAAGGATCGAATGGGTCAATAGCTATCGGATCGACAGCTCCCTCGTAGAGCGTCCTCCACGTCGCCCCCTCGTCAGATGTGACAAACAGCCCCCCCTTTCCCCCCTGGACATCAGAGTATAGGCTGGCATAGATTCTTTGTCTTGAGGTGGGACTGATCGCAACGTATCTCCCGTTTATCAGCGGGTTTGATAGACCTAGCATTGAATCAATCCGCGTCCAGGTTTCACCTCCGTCGATGCTCTTGCTCACCGAACCAGTTACACCCCCCCCGGTTCTTTGCGCCGCATACAGAATGCTCGGCAACTCGTTTCGAACTGCTACGCAGAAAACATCACTGGCGAGGCCTTCTGTGCCGGACAATCCGGTTCTGTAGGAACTCCACCCTCTCCCTCCATCCGTGGATTTCAGAATTCCCTTCCCGTCAGTCGCGCCCGCATATACTACCATTGGATTCGATGGGTCAAAAACGATCTGAAAAATCCCAACCGGGTAAAGGTTCGGTGTCACGTCGGTCCAAGATACGCCACGATCTGAGCTACGGTAGAGGCGTCTACCAAAGGGGCCTGCATGGCCGACAAAGAGGGTATCGGAACTCAGCGGGTGTACGGCAACTGCGCTGACATACGTGTCAAAATCGGAACCTCTGACCAAGACCCATGTGGAACCCGCATCGACACTTCGAAAGAGGCCTACAGTGAGGCCTACTGCGTAGGCGACGCCGCGGTCTGCAGGATCAACGAGGTACTGGCGGAAGTAACCTTCAACAGTCCGATAGGGCCGAAAATCAAGGGGAGCCCAGTTGGCTCCTCCATCTCTGGTCACCATGATCCCCAGATCGTTAGTACCGGCGTAAATATGTCCCACGCTATCCGGGGAAGACCAGATACTCATCACGGGGCCCGTGGCCAGATTAGTCTGCTGCCATGTCGCGCCTCCGTTCGTCGATCGATAGGCGCCCCACCCGTACGTTCCAACGTAGACCTCCTCGGGGGATTGTGGGTTAATGCACACGGCGCTCAAGTACCGGTTCAACGAGTCCGGCAAGCCGACATCCATCGTGTGCCAACTTTCGCCCGCGTCGGTAGATTTGAAGACATGCCCTACTGCGTAGTACAGGTAGTCACCCGTCACAGCATAGACATTGGAACTATCTACTGGATCGATCGCAACATCGTACACGTTTGGCGCGGACAACATATTTCTCCAAGTGAGCCCCCCATCTGTTGTCTTGAAGATCCCCTGGTCGAAGGTCCCGATGTAGACGACATCGGCCGAGCTGTTCTGAATCGCTATCGAGGTTGCAATGATGCCGCCCAGGGAAGATGTTGTATTGGTCCAGGAAGCACCCGAATTCGTGCTCTTGTAAATAACGGGTGAGCCGCCAGCGTAGAGAACGGATGTGTCTGCGACGGATATCGAAATTAGTGTCGCGTTTGTGGGCAGCGTATATACCGTAGCCCACGATCCACCACCGTCTCGACTCAATTTGATATTGCTGACGTTTGATGTGCAGAAGACAACGTCCGGGTCGATCGGATTGATCGCGAATTGGGTCCCGCCCCCGTCCATTTGTCTCCAGCTTCGACCTTCATCCGTGCTTTTCCAGATGCTCCTGAAGAGGATTCCCGGCCGCTGAGGATCTATGGCGATCTGTCCGCCAGCGGTCCCGGGATAGGCGAGCATTGCCTCAGAAAGCCCTCCGCTATTCGAGCTACGGAAGAATGCTCCCTCTTGAGTGCTCGCATAGACAATTGAAGGGTTCACAGGGTTGATTGCTATGCCGCTGATCCGACCACCGGGAGGACCAACCGTCCGCAATTGCGAATTCGCTCCGGTTACAGATGCTAAAGCGGATACGATCAATGCAAGAACGCGCCACAGGATGGATCTTTCGCGCCCCCCGCAGTTCATCTTAGAGCTCTGGGTCGAAGGGAAACTTGCGTTTATCACAACAGCTATCAACAGATCCGCGCTCACCATGCGCAACAACTGCAAGGTTTCACAAGTGCACAGAAGTATCAGGATTGCAGGAGAAAGGCGGCTGCGAGCGATGCCGGGAGGGGAGAGAGTCGGGATCGCTCGAAGGGGCCAGTCTCCAAACAACGGTCTGGATTGAGCGACAATAAATTCTGGTGAATTAAATTTGTATTGTCAAGCCCCAAGCCCCGACCCTTGTTCTGATTCTACCGAGGGTGTTGGGGCTGAGTTCGAAGTCGAGATTGAGAAAGACAAATCAGTAGGAATACTGTTTGCACGCAACTTGTTCTTCCTTGCCGGATGCCGGGGGATACTGAAACTCTCAGGAAAGAACTGTTGGTTATCGATGGGAACTCACTCCGCAGACTCCACCGGTTCAGGATGAATTGGCCGGGATTCATCCCGAAACGCTGCCGGCTAAATCTGGAAGCAGGGGTGCTGATGGGAATCTGGCTTTTCTCTAGGAGAATGTCAAGGGTTGGCGAGGTTGCCTTCTCGGGGAGATTGATCCTCGCGCCGGAAAAACGCCCGTCACATCAATTGCAACAGTGGGAGAGAGCCCGTATATTGAATGACGAAACTCCATCTCTCCTTTCTCTGGCATGACTCTCCACGATCTCTTGAAAGACCGCACAGCGGAAATCCTTGCTGATGCTGCCGCGGCGATGTCGCGTTCGCACCTCCGCAACTACGAAAAAGCAGGCACGGAACATGTCCACCAGCGGCTGAAGGCGCTGTACGTACTCACCACCCGCGCGGTGAAGGAGCGGAACCTCGGCCCCATGATCGCCCATGCCGATGCGGTCGCGCGGGAGCGTTACGAAGCCGGGTATGATATCTGGGAGGTCCAAACTGCCTTCAACGTGCTGGAAGAGTCGATCTGGATGCGCATCATCAAGGAGCTTCCCCCTGCGGACTACGCGGAGGCGCTGGGATTGATCAGCACGGTGCTGGGCACGGGGAAGGACGCCCTTGCACGGCGGTATGTCACCCTCGCCAGCAGGAACAAAGCCTCATCGCTCGACCTCCACTCGCTCTTCACCGGCCTGGAGGGGAGCTGAGCCGCGCAACGCACAGTACTCTTGACACCATCACACCATGATCCGGACCATCGTCGATTTCCAGCACGTCTGGTCGCGCGAACTCGAATCCACGCAGAAACTGTTCAAGCATCTCACCGATCGGTCCCTCGGCGAGCAGGTGGATCCCGAGGGGCGCACCCTCGGCCGCCTCGCCTGGCACATCACCAGGAATATCACCGAGGCAATGGAGATCACAGGTCTCTCGCCCGTCGGCCCCGCGGACGATGCCCCCGTCCCTGCATCGGCGAAGGAGATTTTCAAAGCGTACAGCGACGCGGCTATTGCCCTGCTTGAGCAGGTGACACAGAAGTGGACGGACGCCACGCTCGCCGTGAAGGACCAGGCCTACGGGCGTCAGTGGGAACGAGGAGCGACGCTGACCGCCCTGGTCCATCACCTGATCCATCATCGCGGACAGATGACCGTGCTCATGCGGCAGGCGGGACTGCAGGTTCCCGGCCTGTTCGGTCCGGCCCGGCAGGAGTGGCGCGCCTTCGGCAAGGAGCCCCCCGCCGTCTGAAGCAGGCACCGGCACGCTGTTCGGGCGTCGGTCTTTCCATTGAATACTCTCCGGAGCCACCATGTTCTGGCTGAAGATCATCCGTGACTTCTTTAAGATCCTGCGCGAGGGACAGACGCCCGCCCAGGTGGCAGGCGGGTTCGCGCTGGGGTCGATCCTGGGGTTATCGCCGATGCTGACGCTGCAGGGAGTTGCGGTCTGGCTCGTGCTGCTGTGCATCGACGTCAACCTCTCCGCGGCACTTCTCTCGCTGACACTCTGCAGCCTGATCGCGTTCCTGGTCGACCCGTTTTTCCACTGGCTGGGCTATCAGGTCCTGGTGAACATCGACGGCCTGAAGGGACTCTGGACCTGGATGTACAACGCCCCCATCGCTCCCCTCACCCGCTTCAACAATACCGTCGTCATGGGGAGCTTCCTGACCGCCCTGGCGCTCTTCGTCCCGGTGTTCGTGGGGATGAAGCGCTTCGTCGTGGCCTACCGGACGCACATCCACTCGCGCGTCGAACGCTGGAAGATCTACCAGATGATCAACCGGAGTGCGCTCGTCCGGTGGTACCAGCGCATCCGCGATCTGAAAGGGTAGCCATGAGAAAGAAATTCGTCTATTTCGTTTTCGTTCCGTTCCTGGTTGTCGCGGTCGTGGTCTATCTCTTTATCGATTCCTGGGTGGAAGCCGGACTTGAATACGCAGGGGATAAGGCCGTGGGCGCAAAGGTCGAGATCGACGGCCTTCATCTGACGCTCTTCCCGCTCGGCATCCGCTGGACCCGCCTGCAGGTGACCGATCCGAATGATGGATGGAAGAACGTTGCCGAGACCGGGACGGTTCGCTTCGCCATGGACGCGGGGCAGCTCTTGCGCGGAAAGTACATCATCGAGACCATGGAGGTCAACGAGCTGATCCTCGGAACGCGGCGGACCACCGACGGTTCGATTCCGAAACCGCCGAAGAAGGAGCCGCCGCCGGGCGCGCCCGCCCCATTCGTGACGCAGGCGCAGGCTGCGCTCGACAAGACGGTCGAGAAGACTCCGATGACCAACCTGAATCTGTTCGCCGCGGGGATCAACGTCGACAGCCTCGTCAAGGCCCTCGATATCCGAACCCTCCCCCTGCTTGACTCGGTCAGGGCGCAGGCGCAGAGTCTTTCGCGCCAATGGGACGCCGCGGCGGCCGATTTCGAAACATCGAAAGCAAGGCTTACCGATATCGAAGCCGGGATCAAGTCGATCAATACTTCCCAGCTCAACACACTCCCGGCAATCACCTCTGCGATCAGTACCGTCGATAATGCGGTAAAGGGAGTAAACGAGATTCGGACGACCTTTGACGCACGGCGCGCTTCCCTGACGAGTGACGTCGGTGCACTGACGGCCTCGGCCGGCAGGATCGAGCAGGTGCTGGGCGACGACTTCACCCGTCTCAAGGGCATGGCGCGGATCCCGAATCTCAACACCGCGGGGATCGCCCGCCTCCTGGTCGGGGACGAGATGTACCAGCGGGCGCTGTCTTACCTCCACTGGGTCGATCTGGCGCGCGAGAAAATCAAGACCTATCACCCAAAGCCCGAGTACGAGTCGCCACCCCGTATGCGAGGGCAGGACATCCAGTTCCCCGTCGAGCGCGCGTATCCGAAACTCTGGGTCAAGAAGATTCTCGTGTCGGGAGGGACCGACAGCGCCGGCACGGGAGAATCGATCCACGCCAGGGGAGAAATCAGAAACATCACGAACGACCAGACGATCACCCGCGTGCCGATCAGTGCGTCGTTGGAAGGAACCGAAGGAGGAGGGCGAGCGTTTACCCTTACGGCGGTGGTCGACCGGACGAAGGATGTACCGTTCGACGAGTATGCCGCCTCCCTGGGAGGTGTTCCGGTCAAGCAGTTCTCCCTGGGAAAGGAGGACTTCCTGGCAGCGAAGATCACCGACGCCAGAATGACGTCAAAGGTGAAGATCACAGTTCCGGGGAACGCCTTTGACGCAAACACTGCAATGTCCCTCTCCCGCTTTACCGTGAATTTTGCGGGACCCCCGAAGAATACCCTTGGGCGGATTGTTCGCGACGTCCTGTCCGGGATTAACGCTTTTGAAGTCCAGCTCCGCCTCTGGACCACGCCGAAGGGATTCGACGTGGCGCTGGCAACGGATCTGGACGACGCCATCGCCAAACGTGTGCAGATGGTCCTCGGCGCGGAGCTGACAAAACTCCAGCAGTCGCTGAAGGCCAAACTTGACGCAGTAGTCTCAGCGAAACGGGCCGAGGTCGAGAAGCTGGTGGCGGAGAAGCGGGCCCTGATCGAAAGACAACTGAGCACCTACCAGGGACTCCTGAGCGACAAGCTTGCGATGGTGGAATCAAAGAAAAAGGAGCTGACGGACCGCCTGGAGAAGGAAAAGAAGGGGAAGGTGAAGGATATTCTGAAAGGCGTGCTCAAGAAATAGTGCATTTGAACATGGTCTCTCAACATTCGGCAAGGAGCATGATATGCGCCTGATGGTGTTGTCAACAGTGGTTGCTTCCTCTTTGGCCTTCGCGCTCGCTCAAGGACAAACGACGGATTTCCGCCCCGTTCACACATATTCCATCGTCGCGAGCGACAGTGCGGCAGGGGAGATCGGCGTAGCGGTGCAATCGCACTGGTTTTCCGTGGGCTCGCTCGTCACGTGGGCGGAGGCAGGTGTCGGTGCAGTGGCAACGCAGTCGTTCGTCGACCCGGCGTACGGCCCCCTCGGGCTCGACCTGATGCGCGCGGGGAAAACTGCCCAGCAGGCCCTCGCGGGATTGCTCGCGGCCGATCCGGGGAAAGACGTTCGGCAGGTGGCAATGATCGATGTGTACGGAAACGTCGCGGCATATACGGGAACTCGGTGCATTCAGGGCGCGGGCCATATCGTGGGTAACGGTTACTCCGTGCAGGCGAATCTGATGCTCAACGACAAAGTGTGGGGTGCGATGTCGAAGGCGTTTGAGGGATCCCAGGGTCCCCTCGCCGAGCGCATGCTCGCCGCACTCGACGCCGCTCAAGCGGTGGGAGGAGATATCCGTGGAAAGCAGTCCGCGGCGATCCTCATCGTTAAAGACCGATCGACGGGGCGGCCGTGGATCGACCGGGTGATGGAACTCCGCATTGAAGATCACCCGGAACCTCTGAGTGAGCTCCGCCGCCTCGTCCGCCTCCACCGGGCGTACGGCCACATGAACAACGGCGACCTTGCCGTTGAGCACAAGGACGTTGACGGCGCATTGCGAGAGTATGGCGCCGCCGAGGCGATGGTGCCAGACAATCTGGAGATGAAGTTCTGGCACGCTGCCGCTCTTGTGAACGCAGGACGCGTCGAACAGTCATTGCCGATCTTTCGCACGGTCTTCGCTGCAGACCCCAACTGGGCGCTCCTTGTTCCCCGCCTCCCTGCGTCCGGGACACTCTCGGCCGACGAGAAGACGGTCGCCCGCATCCTTTCCGTCGCCCCCAAAAAATGACCGCGCCGACCGCAACGCCGCGGGACCATCCGGCGGCTTCCTTTTCGGGGATTCTTGAGATCGAGCCAAAGCGGTTCGGCTTTGTGCGGGCGCTATCGCACGGCCTCTCACGCGAGCCGAAGGATCCGTTCGTCCCGACCGCGCTCATCACCCGCTACCAGCTTCGGACAGGCGCGTTTCTCGAGGGCTCCGCAAGAGTCAACTCGGGCAAAGGACCTGCCGTGGAGACTGTCACGTCCGTCAACGGACTCTCCCCCGAGGCGTGGGCGGGGCTCCGTGAATTTTCCTCCCACGAGGTCGTCTCGCCGAACGAAGCCCTCCGGCTCGAGGGGAAGGGAAGCGACCGTGCCATGCGGGTGGTTGAGCTCTTCTGTCCCGTCGGCAAAGGACAACGTGCGCTGATCGTCTCGCCCCCCAAGGCGGGTAAGACAATGCTGATGCAGCAGCTTGCGCATGCCATCAGTCTGCACAACCCCAGTGTCGACCTTCTGGTCCTGCTCATCGACGAGCGGCCGGAGGAAGTGACCGACATGCGGCGGTCGATCAAGGGGGAGGTGTTCGCCAGCTCAAGCGACAGTGAGCGGGGCAGTCATGTGCGGCTTGCACAGCTCGTGCTGGAGTATGCGAAGCGGAAGGTGGAAACCGGCCGAGACGCGGTGTTGCTCCTCGATTCGCTCACCAGGCTGGGGCGCGCGTTCAACATCCACCAGAAGAGCAGCGGCAGGACTATGTCCGGTGGCGTCGATATCCGCGCGCTCGAGATCCCCAAACGCATCTTCGGGGCAGCGCGCAAGCTGGAGGACGGAGGATCGCTGACCATCATCGCCACCGCGCTCATCGACACCGGCTCACGGATGGATGAACTGATCTTTCAGGAGTTCAAAGGGACGGGGAACATGGAGCTCGTGCTCGACCGGGATCTCGCGAACGAACGGATCTTTCCTGCCATTAATCTGGGCGCATCCGGCACGAGGCGCGAAGAACTGCTCTTCGGCGCCGCCGTCGGCCAGCACCAGACCCTCCGGCGGACCATTGCACGCTCTTCACCGCGCGACGCGATGCTTGCCGTCCTGAAGCTGATCGAGCAATACCCCACCAACGACCGTCTGCTTGAGAAGTTTTGAGAACATTCGCCGTCGGACCGTGAGCCGCGCCTCCATCCTGCTCTTCGCTGCCATGCGAAGGAAGAAGGATCGCGCCGACCGCACGCAGGCAGGGCGTTAGTCGCCGAGGCAGGTCCCTACGGCTCGTGCAGCAAAAATCAGTTGCGAATCAAGCGGGACAAGCCGCTGGCGCCCGACGGCGTCGGCAAGGGGGACGGTGATGACCGTCTGCCGGCGCAGGCTGGTCATGACGCCGAATTCCCCGCGCGACATGGCCTCGAGCGCGACCGTGCCGAATCGTGTGGCAAGAATCCGGTCGAAGGCAGTGGGGCTTCCTCCACGCTGGACGTGGCCGAGAACCGTCACGCGCGTTTCCAGCGCGGTCTCTTCCTCGATCCGTCTCGCAACGAGTTCTCCGATGCCCCCAAGGCGGACGGGGTCCGTGCGCTTCTTGTCGACCTCCTTCACGGAGATATCGCCGCCGGCAGGCTTCGCGCCCTCGGCAACGCAGACGATGCTGAACTTGGCCCCCTTGCTCCTCTTCAGGACAGCATCGAAGATGGTGTCCCAGGAGAAGGGAATCTCCGGGATCAGGATGATGTCGGCGCCACCGGCAAGACCGGCGCCGAGGGCGATCCAGCCGGCGTACCGGCCCATTGTTTCGATCACCATCACCCGGTGATGCGCCGACGCGGTGGTCTGGAGCCGGTCGATGGCTTCGGTCGCCACGGCGCGCGCAGAATCATGACCGAACGTAATGTCCGTCGCCTCCAGGTCATTGTCGATGGTTTTCGGCACGCCGATGACATTGATCCCCATCCCGGCGAGCTTATTCGCGATGATCTGGGTGCCGTCGCCGCCGATCGTGACCAGGACATCAAGCTTCAGGTTCCGGTAATGGTCGACCACCTGCTGCGACGCGTCGACGATGCGGATATTGCTCCGTTCACCCATGGGAAAGTGAAACGGATCGCCTTTGTTCGAGGTACCGAGGATCGTCCCGCCCTGGTTGATGATCCCCAGCACGTCGATCGGCGAGAGCTCGCGATGTCGTCCCTCCACGAGTCCTTCAAAGCCGTCGATAATCCCGACGACGGTTGCGTGGTAATAGCTCATCGCGGGCTTCGCGATGCTGCGGATGACCGCATTCAGGCCTGGGCAGTCTCCGCCGCCGGTGAGGATGCCGATGCGTCTGAGGTTCATGGCGGGATCACACGGATGGTGGCATGAGGTCGATGGGGAAGTCCACTCAATATACGGAGAATACCCGACTTTTTCAGAACGGCCGACGAATGATCCTGCTCGACAGAAATGAAAACCAGTATGGTCCCGCTCCTGCATGCTTCGAAGTCCTGCGTCGGGCCGACCTCCGGCAGCTGAGTCTGTATTCACGCAGTTATGCGCGAGGTACGAAGGGAGAATTGGCGGAACGGCTGAGCGCCGCCGCGGGGATACCGGAGCGGCGGCTGCTGCTCAGCTACGGAAGCGAGGACATGCTGAAGCAGGCTGTCCACTGCTTTCTCGCGCCGGGACGAACGCTTCTGGCGCCGGAGCAGTCCTGGTGGTACTACAAGAAGCTTGCGTCGGAGGTAGGTGGAGAACATCGCACGTACCGGCTGCACGCAGCAGGCAACAGGTTCACGTATGATCCGGAAGAGATCATCGCACTCTGCCGGGCTCACGAACCTGGAATCATTCTGATCGCCTCCCCAAACAACCCTACGGGGAATGCGATCGGGGAGGAACACCTCGCGCGGATCCTCGCGTCATGCCCCTCGTCCGTGGTTGTCCTGGATGAGGCATACGGAGGGTTTGTTGAGGCGGCAGAGGCCGATCTTCAACGGCTGTTTTCGATGAGCGGGCGGCTGCTCGTCCTGCGGACGTTCTCGAAATATTATGCGCTTGCAGGTCTCAGAATCGGTTACGCGATGGCCGGGGCTGAACTTGATCGTCTGATTTCCTTCAGTGCCCGCTACCTCGGGTACCACCGACTCTCTGAAGAGATCGCCCTCGCCGCCCTGGAGTCGCCCGACTATTATCGCGACATCGCCCGCCGGATGCAGGAAGACAAGAGTGCCTATGCCACGTTGTTCGGGCGCTTGAATGGGTTTTTGCGGTATGAATCCGACGCAAACTTCATTCTTGTTCGCTACCCCGAGGAGGTCCGGACGGTGCTGTCGGAAGGACTCACCGCGAGGGGAATTGCTGTGAAGTTTCTGGACGACCCGGGTCTTGAGAATTGCATGCGCATCACCATCGGAACACACGATCAGAACGCCTCTGTCATGAGCGCGCTTGAGGAGATTGCGCCATGACTGCGGTGCTCCTTGCTGCGGGCATCGGTTCCAGGCTCCGACCGCTCACCAACGAGCGGCCGAAGTGTCTGCTCCCCCTCGGCGGGCATTCCCTCCTGCACAGAACGCTCGCAGCGTTCACATCCATCGGCATCGAACGCGCCGTGATCGTGGTCGGATACCGGGAAGCAATGATCCGCGAGTTTGTGTCCGCGCTTGCTCTACCGTTCTCCGTCACGTATGTGGTGAACGAGCGGTATGCTTCAACGAATAACAACGCCTCCCTCCAGCTCGCCGGCAGTGCCTGCGCAGGCGAAGAGATCGTTGTCATGGACGCCGATATACTGTTCCATGCGGAGATTCTGACCCGGTTGACATCGGCCCCGCATGAAAACGCGCTCGTCCTCCGCGACGGAATGCCGGTCGACGAGGAAGAAGTCAAGGTGGTCCTTGGCGCCGGGGACCGGGTTCTGCGGATCAGCAAAGACATCTCCGCCCGTGACGCCGCGGGCGAGTCGCTCGGCATTGAGCGGTTCGCCCCGGATTCCGCAGCGAGGCTGTTCATGACACTCGAACGCAGGAAAGACCGGGACGAATTCTACGAAGCGGCGATGCAGGATCTGATCGACGAGGGAATGGCCCTCCACGCGGTGAGAACAGGTGGTCTTCCCTGCATGGAGATCGATACGCCGGAAGATCTTCACGCGGCAGAGATTCTTGTTGCGGGGATGCGATGAACGCCGGCAACTACGTCTACACGGCCTCCGTCAAGGGGAGCGTCTCCGACGAACTGGTGAACACATATCTGATGCGCCCGGCCGCGGGGGTACTGGTCGGATTTCTGTACAGGACTCCGGTCACTCCAAATCAGGTCACCGTGGCGGCAATGATCGCCGGGCTCGTCGCCGCAATCCTTTATGCGCAGGGAAGCCCCCTGTGGACTGCCGTCGCCGGGATCCTGATCAGCTGCAAAGACCTGCTTGATTCAGCCGACGGGCAGCTTGCCCGGGCAAAAGGGGCGTTCAGCAGGGCAGGACGGTTTCTCGATTCCCTGGGGGACATCACGGTCAACTTCGCGGCTTGCGCGGCGATTGCATGGGCGTTCCTGCAGGGTGGTGCCGGGTTCTGGGTTGTGCCTGCCTGGGGAGCGGCGTTTCTGTTCGTGTCGCTCCGCGTCTCGTACCACGTCTATTATCAGACGTCGTTTCTTCACCTCAACAACGCCTACACGGGGAACAGGACGTCGGAAGAGCTCCGGGGAGAGGACTTGAGCGCCGGGCGCGGGACGCTGGCGTTACAACGCGTGTTCCTCGTCCTCTATGGCTGGCAGGACCGGCTTGTCGCGCGGCTTGACAACTGGAGCAGGGAGGGAATCGGAGGAGGGACGGAAACCGGGCGGCGCTGGTACGGCGATGTTACCGGGGTGCGATGGTCGGGGTTCATCGGCCTCGGCACGGAGTTGTTGCTGCTTACACTCTGCTCAGTGATCAATCACCTCAATCTCTATCTCTATCTCAATCTCATCGGGATGAACGCTGTCTGGGCGAGCTGCATCGCGTACCGTCGCGTCGTGCTTCGGCGGAGACTGCGTGCCGTTATCGTCCCCGGCCGTCCTTCTTGAGTTCCGCCTTCAGTGAGGCCTCGACCGTCTTGTGGTCGTCCATGCTCACGTTGAAAAGCTTGCGGAGGTGTTCGTGGGTCGCGGCATCGTCGATCTTAATAGCCCCGGACTTCCACGCGGAGCGGAGCGCCTCGGCATAGGCCTCCACCTTGATCTCCCGTTCCACGTCGCGGTGTTCCGCTTCGGAGATGCCGAGCGAGAGCCGGACGACGTCGAGCATCGCGCGGTCTTCCTTGCCCGGCGCCCCGCCCGCCCAGGCCTGTTGCAGCATTGCCCGGTAGGTATTCTCAGATTCCCGGCGGAGCAGCTCCCTTCCTTCATCCGCCGCCTTCTGACGCTCTTCTTCCTCTTTGCGCCACGCATCGCCCTGCTGGATGCGCTGTTCTGATACGGCGCGCGCTTCCTCAGCTTTCCGCTGGATCGTCAGGATACTTTGCTCGTACTCCTGCGCTTCCGGGTTCCCGGGGTCCATGGCGTAGACGGTTTCGATCTCGTTCAGCGCCTTGTCGTACATGCCGTCGCGGATGTAGTCGCGTGTCTTCTGGAGACAGCCGGTGATCTTCGCTTCGCGGATGGCTTTCTGCTGGGCAAGCTCTTCTTCCTGACGAGCCTGCTCTGCAAGTTTCCGCTGCAGCTCTTCCACCTTCCGGCGCTGTTCCTCCTGCAGCGCGCGCGCCTCTTCTTCGCGACGCAGGTACTCGTCACGGGCGGAGTAGACGGTCTGCTCGAACTCACGTGCCTCGGCGTTCGACGGGTCGAGCCGGAACACTTTCGTAACTTCTTTCAGCGCCTCCTCGAACTGCGCCTGGGCGACAAACTCCTTCCCCTGTTCGAGATAGGCACGGATCTTCTTCGCCTGCGCGAGCCGCCGTCCTTCTTCGATGGCCTGGCGGACGGCTTCCTCATATTGCCGGGTTTCCTCCTCCTCCCTTCGCTTCTGTGCCTCCTCCTCTTCACGGCGCCGCCGTTCCTCTTCCTCGACCTTGTGGCGTTCCGCTTCGAGGCGATCGCGCTCCTCCTGCTCCCGGCGGAGCTGCTCCTCCTGTGCCTTGCGGCGGGCCTCTTCTTCGATCTTGACCCGCTCTTCCTCATACAGCCGTCGTTGCTCTTCCGCGAGCCGGGCACGTTCTTCCGCCAGCCGCTTCTGATACTCCTCCTCAACCTGTTTCTTCGCCTGCTCTTCGATCACCCGCCGTTCTTCGGCTTCGCGTTCCTGTTCCTGCTTGTGTTCCTCTTCCGAGCGCCGACGCTCTTCGTCGAGCCGTCTCCGCAACTCTTCTTCCACGCGGAGTTTCTCGGCTGCCAGGCGCTTACGTTCCTCCTCCAGCTTCTGTTCCGTTTCGAGGGCGACCTGTCTCAGCCGTTCCTCCTCCGCTTTCCGCCGGGCTTCCGCAGCCTCCTGTTCCTTTCGGTGCAGTTCTTCCAGTCGGCGCCGTTCTTCCTCGGCGCGGAGCGCCATTTCCTCCTCGATGCGCTTCCGTTCCGCCTCGAGGCGTTTTCTGGTTTCCTCTTCAATGGCCTTCAGCTTCTGCTCTTCCGCACGCCGTTTCGTCTCGGCCGCTTCGCGCTCCTTCTTCTGCATCTCCTCAAGCTTTATCCGCTCATCGCGGAGGCGCGACAGCATTTCTTCTTCGATTCGTTTCCGTTCCGCCTCGAGTTTTTTCAGGGTTTCCGCTTCCAGGCGCTGCCGCTCTTCCTCCATCTGCCGGCGCGCTTCTTCCTGGATGCGTTTTCGTTCT
>JBFLYO010000001.1:0-200433 GCA_040756745.1 Bacteroidota bacterium | reverse complement strand
GTCACCATCACGACGTCATCGGCAACGAGGCGATGGCCCCGCTCGATGAGGTCGAGCGCGATCTCGCTCTTGCCGATGCCGGAGCGGCCGGTCAGGAGAACGCCGACGCCGTACACATCCACCAGCGACCCGTGCACCACGACTTGCGGGGAGAACTGGTCGTCAAGAAAATCAGCAAGGAAGTAGGCGATCTTCGTCGTCTCGAACGGCGTACCGAATACCGGGATATGATGCGCCGCTGCGGCCTGCAGGAGATGGTCGGCCAGCTCATTCCCGTTGGTCAGGATAATGCACGGCATCTTGAACTCGAGCAGCGCGGTGAACGCGGCAGTCCGCTGGGCGGGCTCGAGCGAGTTCAGGTAACGGATCTCCGTGTTCCCCATGAGTTGCACCCGGTCGTACGTGAAGAGTTCCACGTACCCGGCAAGCGCGAGTCCCGGCCGGTGGAGGTTCTTATCCCTGATGTGGTTTTCGAATCCGGTCTCCCCGTTGAGCTGTCTCAACTTGAAGCGCTCACGGGCCTGTTCATACAGGAACCCGACGGTGATGCTTTTCTTCCGCGTTTCGCGCGCGCGGTCGACTTTCATTGCGACCTCCCGTTACACTTTCTGTTTGATCGCCCGCACCTTCCCCTTGTCCTTCGCGTGCAGCCGCGTCTTGTATTTCGCCAGCTGCATGGCCAGCTTCTCTCCTGTCGCGTCGATCGACTTGATGAAATCCTCCGAGCGTTCCCGTGCCGACAGCACAGTGCCGTGTACGTACAGATTGATCTCCGCCGTCTTTACGCTTTTCGTCGCTCGCTCGTAACTCAGGATGACGTCGGCATGGACGATCCCGTCGTAGAACCGGTCGAGCTTCCTGACGGTGCCGATGGCGTGTTCACGGATGTCCGGGTGAGCCCGGAAGCGGCGCGCGGTGAATTTCACGTTCATGGCCTCACTCCTCTGTGGAACATGGATGCACTTCAGGACCCCTTGGGATGTGCCTGCGCGTACACTTTACGCAGGCGATCGATGCTGACGTGTGTGTAGATCTGCGTGGTGGAGAGACTCTCATGACCGAGGAGCTCCTTGACGGCACGCAGGTCGGCTCCGCGGTCCAGCAGGTGCGTGGCAAACGTGTGGCGGAGCAGGTGGGGACTTTTTTTCTCAATGTCGGACACGCGGGCGATGTACCGGTTCATGAGCACGTTCACCCCTTTGGCGTGCATCGGCTTCCCCCGGACAGTCAGGAAGAGAGCGTCGGGGGTGGGTCCGCGGTGCAGCAGGGCGGGCCGGGCTTCCAGGTATGCGCGCATGGCTGCACGCGCCTTGCGTCCGAAGGGGACGATGCGCTGCTTGCTCCCCTTGCCCGTGACTTTCACCGTCCCGTTGCCGAAGTCGATGTCCCGCTCCCGCAGACCGAGGAGCTCCCCCAGCCTGATCCCTGTGCTGTAGAGCAGCTCAAGGATCGCTGCGTCCCGCGCTCCCTCGGGCGTCGAGCGATCGGGCTGCTCCATCAGGCGGGTCACGCTCTGCTCATCGAGGAATCGCGGGAGTCGTTTCTCGAGCTTTGGCGACACCGTGTTCACCGTCGGGTTGGCCGCAATCGCCCCCGTGCTTCGGAGGAAGCGGAAGAACGACTTGAGACAGGCGAGCTTTCGAGCGATGCTTGGCTTGGCGAAACCGAGGTCGAGCAGGGAAGCAAGAAAACGCCGGATGACGGTGTGATCGATCCCCTCAAACGAGTCGATCGACGACTCGCGGAGAAACCGGCTGAATTGCCGGAGGTCGTCCTCGTACGCCGCCACCGTGTTTGGCGAGCAGTTCCGGTCCGCTGCCAGGTACCGGAGAAATGAACTGATGTGCGTCTGCATGAGTTCCGGACCGCTCTGTGCGGCCGGCATGCGCCCCGGGAGCGTCAGCCGGCGGCCTGGTGCACTTCATCCTTCACCACCTCCGCCTTGCAGGAGGGGCAGACGAGGTATTCGCCGCGGCTTTGCGTATACTTCACCACCATGTAGGGATTGCCGCAGGTGTCGCATGCCTGGGCGACGGGCTTGTCCCACGACGCAAAATCGCAGTCAGGATAGCGTGAACATCCATAAAAGACCCGCTTGCGCTTGGTTTTCCGCTCAATGACTTCCCCCTGGCCGCACTTCGGACACTTCACGCCGATGGAGATCGGCTTGGTGTTCTTGCACGTGGGATAGTTTGAGCAGCCGAGGAATGCGCCGAAGCGTCCCCCCTTGACCACCATATCGCCGCCGCACAGCTCGCACTTGATGCCGACCGTGTGCCTGGTCTGTTCCTGCTCCGCCGGCAGAGGTCGCGTGTTCTTGCACGAGGGGTACCCGCTGCACGCCATGAAGCGGCCGTTTCGTCCCCACTTGATAATCATCGGCCTGCCGCACACCTCACACACCTCATCGGTGGTTTCCTGGAGCGACTTCTTGATCGCCGCACTGTTTTTGTCGACTCCCTCCAGATCCCTCATAAACGGATGATAGAAATCCTCCATCACCCGGTGGTATGTCTGCTTCCCGGAGGCAATCGTGTCCAGCTCGTCCTCCATTTTTGCCGTGAACTCCACGTTGAAGAGGTGGGGAAAATTCTGCACGAGGATCCGGTTGACCGCGTTGCCGAGCTCCGTGGGATAGAGCCGTCGGTCGCGGGCCTCGACATACTTCCGCCCCTGGATCGTATCGACAATCAGCGCGTATGTGCTCGGCCTCCCGATCCCCAGGGCTTCCAGTTCCTTGACCAGGCTGCTTTCGGTGAAGCGCGCCGGCGGCTTTGTGAAATGCTGGTTCGGGATGATATTGGTAAGACGTGCAGTGTCATTGATCTTCAATGCGGGCGGGAGCTTTGACACCGGGTCTTCGTCCTCCGCCGGCTTCTCCACGTCCTCGACAACATCATCGTACACCTGGAGAAAGCCACGGAACTGAGGGACGCTGTCGGTGGCGCGAAAGAGGTAGTCACCCCCCGCCACGTCCACGGTGGTCTGCTCGAACACTGCGGCGCTCATCTGACACGCAACGAACCGGTTCCAGATCAGCTCATAAAGCTCGAACATCTCCTTGTCGAGATACTTCCGAACCGCCTTCGGCGTATGACGCACCGACGTCGGGCGGATCGCTTCGTGAGCATCCTGCGAGGCCTTGCCACGCTTGAACAGCCGGGGTTCGTGCGGGAGGTATTCCTTGCCGTAGTTCTCGTAGATGTAACTCCGGACCTCGCTCACGGCATCGTCGCTCAGTCTGGTGGAGTCGGTCCTCATATAGGTAATCAGGCCGACGCGTCCTTCCCCCCCCAGTTCAATGCCCTCGTACAGTTTTTGGGCAAGCATCATCGTCCGTTTCGCATGGAAGCGAAGGCGACGCGCTGCCTCCTGCTGGAGCGTGCTGGTGATGAAGGGGGCCCCGGGATTCCGGCGGACCGGCTTCTTCTGGAGATCGGCGACCCGGAATGACTGCTTCCGGATGTCGTTGACATACCCCTCCGCCGTCGTCCTGTCACGGATGACCGGATCGGCACCGGACACTTTGAACAACTTTGCCAGAAACGGATCGCAGCCGGATGTCTGGAATTCCCCGACCACGGACCAGTATTCCTCCGGGGTGAAGGAATTGATCTCCACTTCACGTTCGCAGATCAGACGCACGGCGACCGACTGGACGCGCCCTGCCGACAGACCGTAGAAGACTGTCTTCCACACGAACGGCGAGATCTTGTACCCCACGAGCCGGTCCATGACCCGGCGCGCCTGCTGGGAGTTGACGAGGTTTTCATCCACTTTGGTCGGGTGGGCCATTGCCTCGGTGATGCCCCGCTCGGTAATTTCGTGGAAGAGGACCCTGTAGACGTTCGGATTCTCCTCACCGATCTCCTTGGCTATATGCCAGGCAATCGCTTCCCCCTCACGGTCGGGGTCCGTGGCAAGGTAGATCGCCTTCGCTTTTTTTGCGTGGGTACGCAGGCGGGCAATCACCTCGTGCTTGCCGGCGATCGTCTCGTATTCGGGAACGAATCCCCCTTCGATGTCGATGCCGATCTTGCTCTTGGGGAGGTTCTTGATATGTCCGACGGACGCCTCCACGACGAAGTCTTTCCCCAGGTACTTATTGATCGTCTTGGCTTTCGCGGGGGATTCGACAACGATCAGGGATTTGCCGCTCGGGTCGATCTCGGGACGCCTGCGCGCCTTCCGCGTCGCCGTCGCCACCGCCCCGTCGCTCTCCGCTTCTGAAACTCCCTTCTTCCTCAGTGCCATCAGTGTATGGTGTCTCCGTTGTTGAGCATAGTGCGTCCGCCGGAGGGATCATTCCCCCCCCGTGCGAACAGCACGGAGGCAACGATTTCCCGCAGTTCCGCCACCGAAAGTTTCTCGTACCCCGCCATCATCGCCCGCTCAACGACGGCCTCGAATTCCTGGTCGTCCAGCAGTCCCAGTTCGCTCAGTTGAATCAGGTACCCCTGTCCCTCAATCGACAGGGCAGTCTTTTCCGCGTCGTGCAGCACACGCCGCGAGCCGCTTCCCGGCCGCACGGGAGGCGCGGGCCGCTGATGATCGAGCTCGATGTTCTCGTAGATCCAGCTGAATGCCGCGCTGATTTCCGATTGCGTGTACCCCCTCGTCCGCAGGTCTGCCAGATCAATATCACTGATCCGCTTGTTGTCCTGCATTTCGGACATGATGAAAATCAGGAGTTCAACCACTTTCTCTTTCATGCCGACCTCGTTCGACGTTCCTGCGGCGCCAGCGCGACGACATAGCGGTCCTCCCGCGCCTTCATCCTCCGCCGCAGCGCTCCGGCCGAATCATCGTACCCCAGCAGGTGCAGAGTGCCGTGGACGACCAGCCGCGTGATCTCGTTGGCCTCGCTCACCCCGTACGTGCGTGCCTGCAGGCGTGCCCGGTCCAGATTGACATACACTTCCCCCTCCACCGCCGTGTCTCCCAGTGGGAATGCAATCACGTCCGTACTCCCCCGGTGGCGGAGGAAGCGGCGGTTCATGAGCGCCGACCGGCGCCCGTCGATAAACACGATCGTCACCGAGGCGGTCCTGCGCCCTTCCCCTCCGACCACCCCACGGACCACGCGCCGGATCCCGGCGCTCGCGATCCTTCTGCGCGGGTGTGCGTTGAAGACAGCGACCTGGACCATTAACGCGCGCCGGCCTTTTTCCTGCCGCGCGGAGCGGCCACCCGGCGCGCTTTCGTTCGAGGGGGTTCGAGGAGCGGCTCAGTGAGCGACAGTGCGACCCCCGACATCATGACTTCGGGCGCGAGCCGGGTGAAATCACCCGACAACAGCGACCGGTCCACATTGGCGAAGAGCGTGCACCCCGCGGTCTTCTCTACAATTAAACCGGAGAGCTTCCCGCGGTGTTCCCCGATAAACGTCGCCTCGCCAAGCTCCTCACTCAGCACGACGCCAGAGCAGAAATGAAGTTGGAGATGAGCCGATTCTGTGTACACGGAGATCAGGTTCCCGCGGCTCCTGCCGATCGGAATGTCCGGATAGATCTCCAGTGCGAGCCTGCGTGTGCCCCGTCCGTCGGCATCGTGCGCAGCAATCTCGAACCGGTAGTTCGTCCCCATTTGCTTCGCCGCAACGCCGAACAGCGATTCCAGGCGCCTGATCTCCGACGGCGTGAAGAGAGCTGCCATCACTCCACCTCAGCAAATTCGTTCAGAACCGGGACCCATACGAAAGCCCCGGCCGATGGTCCGCTGCGCGCGGACGTCCGATGACCGGGGCTGGGTGCACTCAGGAAGCGTCCGGCGCGCGACCGCACGGCCGGAACGTTACCATCGGTGTCCATCCATGCATGCAAAATTCGACACGTGCTCCTTGCTGCTGCCAATATACCCCTTCACGCAGTGATTGTCAAGCGAGACCTACCAATCGAGCTCCATCCCTTCCGCCGCCGCGATGCACTCGAACCGGTAATTTCTGTTTCTGATTTCGCGGACGCACTTGCCGAGGATCTCGTCAACCTTGTCGTCGCTGTGGGTCTGTTCATGGTGAAAGAGAACGAGCTTCTTCACGCCCGCCTCGTCCGCAACCTTCAGCGAGAACAGATAATGCGAGTGCCCCCACCCGACGTGATTGACATACTCTTCCGGCGTGTAGGTTGTGTCATGAATCAGGACATCCGCGCCCCGGCAGAAATCGAACACACGCTGGTTCGGATCACCTTTCACCTTCATGTACTCTGAGACGATCTTCTTGTCCACGTTCTTAACAGAACGCGCGACCTCACGGTCGAAAGGTTCGTTGTCGCTGATGTACACGAGCGAGCGGCCGCCGACGTTCAGCCGGTAGCCCAATGCAAACGCGGGGTGATTGACGTAGATCGTCGAGAGCGTCGCGTCGAAAATCGGGATCGTTTCCTCCCGCACGGGGCGGAATTTGATCTTCGCCTTCAGCTCGTTCAACTGGATGGGAAAATACACTTTGTTCATCTGGTCGGAGATCATCTGCCGGAGCGTGACGTTGCGCGACTCCGCGCCGACAATCGTGAATTCGTTCCCCGAGATGAAGAGGGGTTTGAAGAAGAGAAAGCCGTGGATGTGATCCCAGTGGGGGTGGCTGATTGCCAGGTAGGCCTTGACCGATTCCCCTGTCGCCATCAACGCGTCACCGAGCCCGCGGATGCCGGTCCCCGCATCGAGGATGACGAGATTGTCCTTGTGCAACCGGACTTCCACACACGGCGTGTTTCCGCCGTAGCGGACTGTTTCCTTGCCTGGCGTCGGTAACGAGCCGCGGGTCCCCCAGAATCTTGCTTTCATGCCCTTGATCCCTGGTTGGACATGCTATCTGTACCTCGCTGCGTAGGCTACGTAATTCGCGGCCGATGTCTCAATGCCGCGCCGCTCCTCCTCCGTCAGCTCCCGCACCAGTGACCCCGCCGCCACGATGGCATATTCCCCCACAGTCGCATTGTCAAGAATGACCGCATGCATGCGTATGAGCGGATGCCATGGTGGGCAACGATCCCCATCGGCTACCCCTTGGCGCGCGGGGGGGTCCACCCTGCACGCGTCCATTGCATCAGTTCGATCGTAACGCTGCCGATGATCACTTTCATCTTCGCCATGATCGGTACGCGCGCGTCATCATTGGAAAACCATCCTTGAAATCCGCCGGTCAGGCCAAAGATCCCGACGAAATCGGCATGACCGCCGAATCCGACCGCATCAACGGGGTAGTCAACGGCGTCAACCTCGACCGCCGCCCGTTCTCCGGTGAAGTCGATGAACGTATTGACCTTTTCTTCTTTGATGAGCGTCGGGATGTTGATCTTCTCTCCCGAGAGCAGATGCTGCCGCGCGTAGAAGAAGAGGGAGAGTCCGTCATGGTAACGCGTAGCGATGGCAAGCGTGTCCCGCCGCCTCACGACGGTATCGAGGTCTGCGACCTCGATCAGCACGCGATGGTTGTCGTACTCGAACACGTAGCGGGACACGTCCCAGTGCGCCCGATCCTTCACCTTCCCCACAAAGCGCCGCGCGAACATTCCCGTGTCAACCAGGCTCTCGTAAATGGCGTGGAGATTGACGAAGGGGACGTTCGAGTAGGAGTCGATATACGCCCGACTCTCGTAGGCAGCAAAGGCGTCCGTCGCTACGGTGCCCGTCACCTTGATGCGGACCTGGCCGAGGTCGATGAAGCCATACCGCACGTTGTAGACGAGCTCTTCCCCCACGAGCATGACTCGGGGTCCACGCTCGGCGCTCTGAGCGATGGCCGGATCGTCCACCGCCCCAGCCCCCAGTACGACGACGGTGCCCGTGAGAAGCAACAGGCACCGCCGCACCACGCGAGGCCGCCGCTCCCCCGCCGCGCCGCGATCGGTCATTTCAGGCTGGAGAGATTACTGAGAATGCGCTCCGTTTCGGGAAAGAGCTCCATGGCCTTCTTGAACTGGCCGTCCTCTCGGAGCATGACGCGGGCCGAGCCCTCGTTCCCCCAGATGCTCCGCGCAATGTACACGCGCGCGAATGCCTTGAAATACCTGAGGTCCTTGTCGTACTGATCCTTTTTCAGTTCGATCCCGCGCGACTTAGCCAGGTCGAGGATTTCTTCCAGCATCCGCGGTGTGACCTCGAACGACGCGGCAAAGCGAGCAGCATTCGTGCCGTAGGCGCTTCTCACTTCCGCTCCGTGCCGGTCCATGTATTTGTCGGCGAACTGGAGGAAGATGTTGCGGCTCCTGAGTTGAGCGGTGTATTCGGTGAGGCGGTCAGACTTCACGATGTAATCGGGGGTGATCCCGCCGCCGCCGTACACGATGCGTCCCCCCATGGTCTTGTAAATTGGACGCGTCGAGTCGCGCTCCGCCTCATGCGAGACGTTCTCCCCTTCGCTTTCCGTCCGTTCGTACGCGGCTCGGGCGTATTTCAGCTTGTCGTGATCGTATGGGCGCTGGATCAGCCGTCCGCTGGGCGTGTAGTACCGCGCCGTGGTCAGCCGGAATGCCGACCCGTCCTTGAGATCGAACTGCCGCTGGACCAGCCCTTTTCCGAATGTGGTCTCGCCGACGATCAGACCTCGGTCCCAATCCTGCACCGCCCCCGCAACGATTTCGCTGGCTGATGCCGACCCGTTGTTGACCAGCACAATAAGCGTCACGTCTTTGAACCGCCCGGCCCCCGACGAGACATACTCATCGTCGAATTCCTGCCTGCGACCCTTGGTGTAGACAATCTTCCTCCCGCGGGGCATGAGCTCATCGACCATCTTGTAGGCCTGTTCCAGGTATCCCCCCGGGTTGGAGCGAAGATCGAGCACGAGGCGTTTCATCCCTTCACCCGAAAGCTTGTTCAGGGCGTCGAGAAACTCTTCGTGCGTCTTGGCCGCAAAGCGGTTGACATTGACATACCCGGTCTGGTCGTCCACCATGAATGATGCATCGACCGTGTAGATCGGGATTTTGTCCCTGATGATCTCGAATTCCAGAAGGTCCTTCATGCCGGCGCGGACAATGCTTACACGGACCTTGCTCCCCTTCGGGCCGCGGAGCTTCTTCTGCACCCCCTCCTGCGTGATCCCGATTGACGAGCTGTCGTTGATCCGGACGATCTTGTCGCCCGCCATGATGCCGAGCGCTTCGCTCGGACCTCCGGCAATCGGGGCAACGACCAGGAGAGTGTCGTCGAGTACCTGATATTCGATGCCGATCCCCTCGAAGCTCCCCTGGAAGTCCTCCGTCACCTTGGGGAGCTGCGACGCGGGGATGTAGACGGAATGAGGATCAAGCTGGCCGAGCACGCCGTTGATCGCCGCCTCGGTCAGCTTCTGCGTGTCCACATCCTCCACGTAGTACTTCTCGGTGATACTGAGAACATCTTTGAACTTGTTGATCTGTTCATAGATGTTGTCGCCGGAGATGAGCTGGTTGAGCATCGAGCCCGCCACCAGGCTCACCGCAACGAGAAGGAGTACCACCCCCAGCGAAAATCGCTTCCTCATCAACACGCTCCAAATTGTGTGCGCAAAATGCGAAGTATTGTATCGAAAAAGGGGTTGAAAGTCAAACATCCGTTCCTCACGGTGCCGTGGATCACCCGGCCGCCCGTGCTAGCGGACGGGGCGCCATTCGTTGAGAATCGACCGTTTGAGAAAGAAGACGGAAAGAAAATTCAGAAACCACGACGCGGTAACGGTGGCATACCCGTACCGCCGGTACCGTCGCGGCGATTCATAGACCACGACGTCGCGGAGGTACTTCACTGCGCCGAGTGCGTGCAGTCTCCGGAACATGTCGTAGTCCTCACCCGCGGCGATGCGATCTGCATAGCCGCCGACCTGTTCAAACGTCTCGCGGGTCATGATGTGGCATTCTCCACGCCCCATGGCCATCCCCACGCGGTTCATCGCGGAGAAGAACCAGTTGTAAAAGCCGTGAAACAACCGGTCGCTGCGCCGCTGCTCATGTGGGTAGACTTCAACCCGGCATGTCAACGCGGCGCGACCAGGCACCGAGAGCTCAACGGGGATAATGCCAAGGAACCTGTCGGGGTCCCCGATGAGTGTATCCGCGTTCAGAAAGAGCAGGATTTCCCCCGAGGCGCGCCGCGCACCCTCGTTGCGTCCCAGTGAGATCGTCTGTTTGGTCCGGCTCCTGTTTTCAACCACAACGTCGGCATGGCGGCGCGCTATCTCCAGGGTCGCATCCGTGCTCCCTCCATCACTTACCACAATTTCCAGACCGTGCCGTTGACGCAGCTCGGGCGAAAACTGCGCAAGCATGCCTTCCAGGAGCTTCTCTTCGTTCAGGGCGGGGACGATGATGCTGATGCGCATGGGATGCGGCGTGTCGGATGAGGACATGAGGCGTGCGGGCGCGGGAACGGGAATCAGAAGACTCGATAGGTCAGCGTGTAGTCGGTCGGACCGAAATGGATGGCGCCGACACGTGCGAATCCCTGGACGGAAGCGCGTACCGTAAAGGTGATCGGATCGGACTCCAGATAGGGTTCTCCGCTCATGGTAATCATTTGATGCATTTCCACAAATGCCCAAAACCACGTCCCGCCGTCCGTCCGGTGCGACCACTGTCGATGAATGTGGACGGGCTTGCCCGGCTCGAGCGTCAACAGCTGTCCGCTGAGGTACTGTCGTTCCTGTAAGTAGTTCCGGTCGGCAATAACGCGCGCCGATTGCGCCGGGTCATCTTTCAGGGAAATATCCACGACGAGCCGCACGCGTTGTGAGTCCTGGAGAACCTCAGTGTAGGTGTTCTCGATCCATCCCTCCACCCACCCCATGCCATTCAGCGGGACCGAGTCCCGAATGACAACGATATCTTCATTGAAGGTGAACCCGGCACGAACGATGGCCAGAGGGTCGTTGCGAGGAGGGAGTAACTCCTCGCACCCCATGCAAGATATACTCAGGGCAAACAGCACGACGATGAGTCTTGGTTTCATCATTCTCGTGTCAGAACGTTACCTGCAGCCCGACCAAGGTCCGCCGGCCGATCACGTATCCACCCGGATCATCCAGCTCACCGCCCACCCGTCCGTTGGAATCTATCCAGCTGACGTTATTCTGGTTGGTCAGGTTCCTGACGTCGCAATAGACTGTGGCCACAACGCCGTTCCACCAGTCTAAGCGAAAGCTCCTCTCGGCCTTCATGTCAAGGTTGAAGGTCGACGGCATCCGGTCGTTGTTTTGAATGAACAATCCCGCAACGACCGGCTCGAACCCCGTTGCGGTGGGGTAGCGCGTGTACGGTCTCCCGGTGTGCCACTGCAGCGCGCCCGTTACAGCTACATCCCAAGGAAGCGAGACGGTGGCCAGTGCCTTGACTGTGTGTGTTTGGTCCCAGCTGAGCGGGTATTCGCGGACCCCGGGCGGGAGCCCATACTGGGCAACGTAGAACCCGTCAGTGGAACTGCCGCTCGTTCCCCGGGCGACCATGTAGCTGTACGAGACCTCGCCGGTAACCACTTCACCCCGCTCGCGTGTCAACACGAGCTCAAGTCCGTACGCATCGGCGTAGGGCGTGTTCACGTACTCGGCGAAACCAAAATTTCCCGCAAACTTGCTGTCCCCGCGGATGAACGTCTTCGTATCAATCAGGTCCGAAGTCTCCTTCTTGAAGAAAGTCGCAGAGGCAACCAGGTTGTAGTCAAGACTGTACTTGATGCTGATCTCCCAGATCTTCGACCGTTCCGGTTCCAGGTTCGGGTTTCCCGTAATGGCGCTGATGCCTCTGGCCAGCGCGACGCGGTCGATCCCCCGGTACAGATAATTGAACAGTGGATACTGGACATACCACCCAAGGTTGACGAACACATAGCAGTTTTCCGCTACGGGCATCGCCGCGCCGAAGCGTGGGCTGATCTGCGCTTTGACTGACGCAGGGACCGCCTGTCCCGGCGTGAAAACGTAGGCCGTGTCCCCCTGCAACGTCGCTTCAATCGCCGGCCGGGACGCACGGGGATCAAGGAAGTCGAACCTCGCACCGAAATTCAACAGAAGACCTTCGTCGAGAAGGTCGACCTTGTCCTGCACATAGACGGCGCCGGAACGCGGGCCGTACGAATACGACGAACTGAAATTCAACTGCGGCTCGTTCACCAGCGGCTTGCCAAAATATGTCCGCCGCGGCTCGTACTTGACAATGTCGGAGTTCAGGTGAAAGGCGTTGGCCTCAATGCCGAACTTGAGCAGGTGAGCCCTGCCCGCTTTCAGGGTCCCGTCGGCCTTGACGGTATAGGCTGTCTGCCTGGTCCGCTCCCAGAGCGCATGCTCCCCCGCAACCACATACCGAAGGAAGAAATCGTACTGGTAGGGATTGTCAACGGGGACCTGCTCCCGCGATCCGTCGCCAATGTCGGATGTGGCAGAGGCACGGCTGATGCTTGCAGTGTAGAAGAAGTTGTCCGCAAGCGAATGGGAAAGGGTGAGGGCAATCCTGTTCGATTGTTTGTCCTCCGGCGGCAGGCCGGCCAGGTTGTACCTCCATGCAAAGTCATAGTCGCGCCACCGGCGGCGCGAGAAGATGAACTGCGTCCCGAGGCGGAACGTGGGCGTCACCGCCATGTCGATCTTGGCAATGCCGTTGAGGGAGCGCTCGATGGGACTGCCGAAGAACTCCCGGAAGTCCTGCCACCACCGGGTATCGGTCACGGACCCGCTGACAACCCCGACGTAAAACAGCCGATCGCCGACGATCGGCCCGCTGGCCGACGCTTCAAACTGCGTCGCCCGGCTTACCTGCGTCCCGCCGAAGAGGTTGTCCTTGTCGGCGCGCACCATGAATCGGTGGTCGTTGCCCCCTGTGCGCGTGACGATGTTGACGACGCCGGAGAGGGCGTTCCCGTACTCGGGCTCGAACCCGCCGGTATATATGCTCATGCCGAAGACCGAACTCCGGGGAAGTGCCGCCGCCGGCCCACCTGCAATCATGTCCTGGATCGGAAGCCCGTCCACGAGATAGACGACCTCGGTCGTCTTTCCCCCGCGGATGTTCCCCTCTCTTGTCGTCCCCGCCTTATAACCGACGATGTCGAAGACGTTGTCGATGGGAAGGGCACGGACCTCCTCTCCGCTGACGATGAACGTCGTTCCGGTCACGTCGGTCTGGATGAGAGGCTTTTCCTGCGTCACAGTGATCTCATCCAGCGTGAGGTCGGCAGGTTCGAGGGTCACGGTGAGGCGGGTACGCAGGTCGGGGTTGACGGCGACGCCCCTGAGCAGGAACGGACGGTAACCGATGTGCGAGAACCTCACGTCGTACTTCCCGGCGCGGATATTCTGGAGCTCAAATCTCCCTTCGACGTCGGTGGAGGTTCCATGGTTCAGCCCCACGAGCATAACCGTGACGCCCGCGAGCGGCTCACTCGTCCGCTTGTCGCGGACGGTCCCTTCGAGGATGCCGTTGGTTCCTGCATCGGCCGAGCCCCACGGGAACTGGAGCATGGCGCAGAGGAGGGTAGAAAGCGTTGCGTGGTGTCGTTTCACGGTTCGTCTGCCCTCATCGGGCGAAGCATTGTTGCCGTTCAGCGTTCCGGCCTCATGTGGGGGAAGAGGATCACGTCGCGGATTGACTCCTGGCCTGTCAGGATCATGGCGAGGCGGTCAATCCCCAACCCGAGACCAGCCGTCGGGGGCATGCCATATTCGAGAGCCCGGAGGAAATCTTCGTCGAGCGGCTGGACCTCCTCCACCCCTTTCGCCTTCGCCCGCATCTGGTCTTCGAACCGCGCCCTCTGATCCAGCGGGTCGTTGAGTTCGGTGAACGCGTTGCAGATCTCCTGGCCATTGCAGATGGCCTCGAACCGTTCGACAAGCCCATCCTCGGAGCGGTGACGCTTCGCGAGGGGAGACATTTCCAGCGGATAGTCCATGATAAACGTCGGCAGGATCAGGTGGCGTTCCACCTTTTCGCTGAAGATTTCGTCAATGATCGCTCCCGGGCCGTCCGATGGCGCAACTTCTACCTGAAGCTCCTTGGCAACCTTTCGCAGCTCCCGCTCGTCGAGGCCGCGGAGCGACCTGCCGGTATGCTGTCGGATGGCGTCGTCCATCGTCAGCCGCTTCCAGGGAGAGGCGACATCCACTTCCCTGTCGCCGATCCTTACCCGCGTGGTACCGTTCAATGCCAGCGCCACCTGGCTGACGAGTTCTTCGACCAGTCCCATCATCCAGGTGTAATCCCGATACGCCACGTACAACTCCACCATCGTGAACTCGGGGTTGTGCGACCGGTCCATCCCCTCATTCCGGAAGTCCTTGGCGATCTCGTACACGCCGTCGAAGCCCCCAATGATGAGCCGCTTCAGATAGAGTTCGTCGGCGATGCGGAGGTAGAGGTCACAGTCCAGCGCGTTGTGATGAGTGATGAAGGGTTTCGCAAAGGCGCCGCCGTACTGCGGCTGGAGTACCGGCGTCTCCACTTCAAGAAAACCTTTGCTGTCGAGGATGCGACGGATGGTGGAGACGATCGTCGCGCGGCGCCGGAATACCTCACGCACGTGCGGGTTCACGATCAGGTCGACATAGCGCTGTCGGTAACGGAGTTCCTTATCGGTAAAGGGATCGTACAGCGTCCTGTTCCCCGCTTCGTCGACCTTTTCCTTCGTCACCGGGAGGGGGCGGAGCGACTTGGAAAGCAGCGTCAGTGTCCGGGCATGGACGGAGATCTCCCCCATCTTTGTCCTGAAGACAAACCCCTGAACCCCCACAATGTCGCCGATATCCATCAGCCGGAACGCATCGTACACCGGTCCGAGGTCGTCCCGCTTCAGGTACACCTGGATCCTTCCCGCCGAATCTTCGCAATGGAAGAAGGAAGCCTTCCCCATCCTCCGCAGGGACATGATGCGCCCTGCGACGGCGACGTCCCGCAGCGGCGCGTCATCGGCAAATTGCGCTTTGATTTCCGCAGAGAGGGCCGAACGTTCGAATTCGTAGGGATAGGGATCAATACCGAGGGTGCGAAGGCGATTCAACTCCTCGCGCCGTCGGACCATCAGTTCATTGAGCTCTGCCGCGTCGGATTCCCGTTCCAATCAGTTCTCCACAATCACGAAAGGTGTCAGCATTTATAATACCCAGAACGGTTCTGAGAATCAAGAAAACAGGCGCCACGCGAAGCGATTCATGACGCTGGATGTCCGACGGCAACCTTCACGATGGCTTTGTGGATGCGCCCCTCGGAAACCAGCGGCGCATGGGCATCATCGGGGAAGAAGATGGCGAACATCCCCGAGCGTACCTCAAGCCACGTGGCAGGGACATCTCCATAGAACATGACATCCCGGTCGGCATCGTATTCTTTCGAGACCACCCGACATTCGCGAGCGGGCTTCCATCCCATGGTATCCGTCCCCTCGATCACGAACTGGATATCGATGTACCTGCGGTGCGACTCCAGCACCGCGAGTGTTTTCGGCAACCCGTCATTGCGCGCAATGAGAAGGTACAGGGATTCTCCGTCGACCTCATGCCTTCCCTCAGGGAGCGAGCGGAGGTCAGATCGCACAAGCGCCCGAAAGGCCTCCGCAAAGCGGGGATGGATGGGCTCGTACTTTCGGGCCTGTCCAAGCTGATCACAGATCATGGTCGTCGGATCATCATTCGTGTGCTCGGAGTCGCAACCACATCTCTGCGAGAGGGACCTTCAGGTTCCTGCACACGTAGATCCGGAGATTGTTCTCATGGGGAATGCAGTACTCACAGGAGGAGACGCAGTGCTTGCTGCGTGGCATCGGGGGAATCTGCAGGCGTCCCGTCCGCCGGAAGTGTCTGGGGGGCGCGTGATCGTGTCATTGCTGGCTCACCAACTTCCGGATGCTCCTCCTCCCGAGAACCCTCCTCCTCCCCCGGAAAAGCTCCCTCCCGATGAACTGGACCATCCGCTGCTTCCCGAGCTCCATCCGCCGCCGGATCCAGCGGTTGAGAAGATCTTCTTCGATGCGAGCATGTGTACAAATTCCTTGCCGCGGTTGCTTCGTGCAAGCCAGAGCTTCATCAGCGGGAAACCGACGGCGTACAGCCCGAACGCTGTTACCCCGGGGACGACCCCAAGGATCGCCGAAGGGAATGCAATCCAGAATGGAAGAAGAAACACATACAGAAACCAGGAGGCACCTCCTCTGGTCAGGAGCCCGATCATGGTAAAGAGGCCTACCACGACGATGAAGATCCCCCCTGCAAGGAGGCTGAACACGATGTCCCCTTCTCCTCCTGATTCTTCCTCCGAGGCAGAATACGAACCGCGGATTGCCGCCAGGATGGCCGTGACTCCGCCGGCCACTCCGGCGTCGTAATCGCCCTCCTTGAAACGTGGGATGATCTCCCGGCGGATAATCAGGCCACAGGTAATATCGGGGAGATCTCCCTCGAGCCCCCTCCCCACTTCGATGCGGACCTTCCTGTCATCGCGCGAGACAAGCAACAGCACCCCGTTGTCCTTCCCCTTCTGGCCCAGCTTCCACTGGTCAACGACGCGGATGGAAAACGATTCCAGATCCTCGCCTTCCAGGCTGGGAATAGTCAGGATAACGACCTGGTTGGAGGTCGAATCCTCATGTGCCTTGAGCAATTCGTTGAGATGCGCGGTGGATTCAGCCGAAAGGATGCCTGCGTAGTCGTTGACCCTGCCGGATAGGAACGGCACTTCAGCGCCTTCCAGGCCGGTCACTGTCAGAACGACAAGGGACAGCGCACTGGAAAAGCGAGTGAGAGTAGACATCGGCGCTCGTCAGTCTTTGTCGACGCGAAGGGAATCCGACAGCTCATCGCGGTCGTCGCGACGGCGTGCAACACCGTGGGCCTCCAGAAGAGCTCCGCACGCCTTTATAGCTTCGACCAGTCCCTCGACTGGCTTCCCGCGCGTGATCCCCTCAACGACCCGCCGCACAATCCCGTCCCAGTCCTCCTGCTTCACCTTCGCGTGAATTCCTGAGTCGCCGACGACGAGGACGCGCCGCTCGAGGAGGCTGACAAAGATCAGGATGCCTGTTCGCTCGCGCGTATTGAACACCTCTTCCCGGATGAACGCTTCCGCGGCCCGCTGCCCAACCCGCTGATCGACCATGCGCGCACCTGCGCACAAACGCTTCACACCGGGGAGTAAACGCACCGCGAGCATTCCCAGGGCTCCCGCACCGAGCGTGGCAAGCGCAATCTCCATCACGTCCAACGGAACCCAGGCGACCGTGAAGCTTCGCACGACGGTGAAGCCGGCAAAGGCAAGAACGCCGCAGACAAATCCGGCCCGCCACTCCGCCTCTTCGTACTGGTCGCTCTGCGCAACGACGTACGGCACGATCTCGCCCGACGTTCTTACCTCCGCCTCCCGCACCGCGGCGGCGATCCGTTGTCTGTCCTCAGCTGTAAACAATTTGTCGAGTGTTCCCGTCATGGTGAGCTCCACTTGGTGCGATTAAGGTATCGAACGTCAGAACGAGGCGCAAACCTCGCCTCAGCCTGAACCCTGTGCGTCCTTCACGCGGGCATAGCAGTAGCAGTCGAGCGGCGCTCCTCCGATGTTGGGAAAGACCATCCAACGGCGGAGGATCCCTTCGCGCTGCATCCCCGCTTTCTCCATCACACGCGCGGATGCAGGGTTATCGACGGCGCACACGGCCCAGACCCTGTAGATCTCCCCCTCGCGGTCCGACCATTCAATGACCGCACGCAGCGCCTCCGTTGCGTACCCCTTGTTCCAGTGTCCCCTTGCCAGTACGTAACCGACGTTCAGCATGTAGGCGTCGACACGCGCGTCGATCATGCCGATGAGGGCTCGTGTCTCTTTCAGCAGGATCGACCAGGTGAATGCGGTTCCCTGCTCCCAACCCAGTCTCGCCCTCTCGACAAACGCTGCGATTTCCTCGGGAGTCTGGTCGGGCCTCCACGTCAGAAAGCGCGTCACGTCGGCGTCATGGGCGTATGCCTCCGTCACCTCCTTTGCGTCTTCTGCCACCGGCTTCCGCAGGAGCAGGCGGGGAGTGAGTATGGAGCTGGGGGGGGACATGGGGGAAGCAGATTGAGGTTAAGGTTAAGGTTAAGGTTAAGGTTGAGGGTAAGGGTTAGGTAAGGGCAAGGGGTAAGGGGTCGGCTTCTCTTCATCCTGGACCTTAACCTTGACCTTGACCTCATCTTAGCACTACAACAGCTCCTTAAGTAACTCCTTCCTCGGATTCGGAATCACGACCTTATTGACAAGGAGTCCCCGGTCGGCGCAGACGGCGGCGGCGGCGGCGACAGCCGACGTCACGGCGGCCACGTCGCCCGTCATCGTGACAAATGCCTTTCCGCCCAGGGCCATGGCAAGACGAATCTCGAGCAGGTTGACTCTCGAGGTCTTCACTGCGGCATCGGCCGCCTCGATCAGCGAGGCAACGCTGAACGACTCCACGATCCCGAGTGCTTCAAGCACTTCGGCCTGGCTCGTCCCTGCGATCGCGGGGAACACGCCTGCATGGACATTCGGAATAATGAACGTATCGATCACCATCCCGGCGGCCGACTGGGATCCCGCCTCCACGCTTGCCCGGACCGCGGCAACATCGCCCCCCACCAGCACGATGTACTTTCCCGAACAGATGCTGCGGGACAGGAGGAGCGTGACGTCGGAAACCTTCAGCATCGCATCGGCGGCCTGATACCCGGCCGCAATGCTTGTCAACTCCACGAGTCCGATCGCATTCATGTCCGCCATGACTTTCCTCCCTTCTTAGCGCTGCTGGATCACCACTTCGCCGTCTACTGCCGAGACAACACCTCCGATGCTCGCATGCACGGAAGCGCCCGCCAACTCTCCCGCATGTTCACCGACAACGTCTCCGGCACGGACGGTTGTTCCCGTACGGACGACAGGGCGCGCCGGAGCGCCGATGTGCTGTGCAAGCGGGATGCGGACCGAGGCCGGAGAGAACCGCGTTTCACGGTACGGGGCTGCGACATCGTATTCTCGTATGCCGAGCTTGCCGATGAGCTGACGGAGCGGCACGTGACGTCCGTCGTACACGGGATGGACCGTCACTTCCCGACTTCCTTCCCATGCGAGACCGCTGGCCTTCAGATCTGACTTCGCCTTGTCACAGGCTTCTTTCGGGTAGAGGTCCTCCGGGCATGCAAAGAGCGTGCAGAGGCCGCAGGAACAGCACAGCTGGGCCCACTGGTTCCAGACCTCTTCTCCGGTCGCCGTAAACCCGAGGCTGCGCATCACCTTGTGCGGCTGCACATCGTATCCCAGAAGGTACCGTGGACAGAACTCGGTACAATAGCTGCACTGGTCGCACGCCGATTTCCCGATGCGGTGCATGGACTGCGCGGGAAGGCTCTTGCGCTGCACCAATCGGTGTGATACGGGGAGGACGACGAGTCCTGCCAGCGTCTTTGTCACCGGCAACGAAAGATCGCGAGTGAGAGTCCCCATCATAATCCCGCCGGCGAAGACGGCGCACTCGCGTTCGACGGTTCCCCCCGCCGCGGCTATGGCCTCCGCGTACGAGATCCCCACGGGCACTTCAAATGTGGAAGGGTGTGCTACTGCGCCCGCCACGGTGATAAATTTCGAAGTGACGGGCGTTCCCTCTGCAGCGTGATACACGTTGCGCAGCGTTTCAACGTTATTGACCACAACGCCGACCTGGAGGGGAATTCCCTGCGGTGGAATCAGCCGGCGTGTGGCTTCGTACACGAGGATGTATTCGTCGCCGGTCGGATAGAAGTCGCCGAGCCAATGAACAGCGATACCTTCCTTCCCCGCCGCCGCACTCAGCGTCGCCAGCCGTTCTTCGTATTTCCTCTTCACGCCGATAATGCCGTTCGATGCACCGACGGCGCTCATCATCATGCGCAATCCGCCGATGACCGCCTCCGGCTCACGCATCATAAGTTCGAGGTCCTTGTGCAGGAGGGGTTCGCACTCGGCGCCGTTGGCGATCACGGTATCGGCGGCGGCGGCCGCCTTGACATGGGCGGGGAACCCTGCTCCTCCCGCGCCGACGACGCCGGCTGCCCGGATCCGCCTGATGAGCTCGCTGCTCATTTCGGGGGGATCTCCTTCACCATCATCGCGCGCGTGTAAACGACCCTGAACAGCTGGCGCTCGACGTTCCGCTGCGAGATGCTTCCCGGAACGGTCAGCGTATATGCGACGTCGCACCCCTCCTCTACCGCCTGCGCGAGCAGCGCCTGGATGATCGCCTTCTGCACGCCGCGCCTGCGGAACGACGGGAGCGTGCTGGCACCGTAGAACGCTGCAACCCCTTCATGGACCGCAAGGGCCCCGCCACCCACGGGACGCCCTTCGAGCCATGCGAGGAGACATGTCGAGTCAGACCGGAGGAAGAGGCTTTTGAGAACCGAGGCATTCTCATCGGGCACGACGATATCTTCGGCGAACCCCTGAGCGACAGTGCGCGTCCAAACGTCGGCCTCGCCTGGGCCGCATTTCTGGACGCTGACCGAGTTTGAGGGGGGAGGGTGGAGTACGGCGGCCTTCAGCGGGCGAACGAGCATGTTGCTGAACGAACGGAGCCGGTAGCCGCGGAGGCTCAGTTGTTCCATAAGTGTGGGATCCGCAAGGGGGCACAATTCGATCTGCGTGGGGGATCCCCGCACTTCAAAGAACGCTTCCAGCCGCTCCATATCGGACTCAGTCACGGGGCCTTTGAGCCCGATACCAATCGCCTGCGTCAATGGAGAACCCACGCCCGTGAAGACTGCGTGCCCGCCGGCGATGGGTTCCGCTACCGATGCGGAATCGGGATGAAGCTGGGCGTGAATCTGGGCGGCAAGGATGCTCACCCAGGCGTCGGTGGACTCGAGCCGCCGCGCCAGCTGCAGGTCGGCAATGAAGGGGATACGCGAGGAGTCCGGCATGCCTAGGGGACGGGTGATGGGAGCCCGAGATGCACCGTATAGCCGGCCGCGGCAAGCCGCCCGCCGTTCTGCGCAACCACGTCCAGGATCGTCTCGATTGACACGGCCTGTGCGAGCCCGTATTCGATTTCAGTTCTCCTCTCCACATACACGTCCCCGGAGTACGGAACACCCGATTCGTATTCTTCGCCACCTTCGACGGTGGACGGCGTCAAGACGTACGCGGAGCGTCCGGAGACCAGCTTGACGATGCCGACAAGCTCAAAGTTCGGCACGCCATCCCGCACAGCCAGCGCGATCCCCCCGCTGAACCCACGGTTGAAGACCGCATCGATCATGAACCCGCCGCGCCGGTCCTTGTTCGGACTGCTGACGATCCCTTTGGTCACCATCTTGTACCCCGTGGGATAGCCGAACAGGTAGACGAAGGAACCCCATTCCAACTCCTTCGCACGCCCCATGGGATAATTGAACGGGCGGATACGCGGGAAGGGCTCCGTCTCGAAGGTCTTCCCGAGCAACGCAACGTCCGTCGATTTGTCCATGACGAGCACCTGGAGTTCCCCCCCTTCGGGAAACACGGCGACGTATGTCGTCTGCTTTTCCTTCACGGCAACGGTCCGCAGAATGCCTGTGGACCGACGGTCGGGCCCGATGAAGTACGAGAACACGGTGTCGGGAAACGCGATGACGTGGGCACAGGTGAGGAGAACCACCCGCCGGGTGTCAACGGAGATGACTGTCGCCGTCCCCGACGCCTGATTTGTGATGACCGAGGATGTTCCTTCGCGACCCCGGAGAAGTGTTGAAGTGAGTCCCGCGGGCCTGACCCCTTCCGCCGCGTCAAAGGCAAAGGTCCGGTAGTACGCGATCGTGTTGACCATCTTGACCGATTCACCGATCTCTTCGAGCTGCGCGGAACATCCACGGTACGGGAACTCCGAATCGTATTTCCCGTCGACCAGCGTGGGAAAGATCTCCTTGTACCCGGACGCACACGAAAGCATCGTCGCAGCCGCCACAAGAGAGAGTGCCCATGTTAACACGGAATGCCGATCATTCATCGCGCCATTGCTCCTCGTCGGAATAGCCGGCCATGGTTTTCAACGCACGGACTTCCTGCCGGGTGAGGCTGCGCGTCGCCCCCCGTGCGAGGCCTTCCTTCGTTACAGGTCCGTACGCCACTCTGTCGAGTTTCTGTACTTCGTAGCCGAGCGATTCGAACATCCGGCGGACCTGTCTGTTCCGCCCTTCGTGGATGACGACGCCAATCTCCCTCCGCCTGCCTCCGGGGATAACATAAATGTCGGTAGGCGCCGTGCGGCCGTCTTCGAGCTCGACGCCTCGCCGGAGGGCTTCCAGATGCCCGGTGCTGAGTGGGGCGCTGCATGTTACACGATAGGTCTTGGGGATCTCATAGCGAGGGTGCATCAACCGGTGGGCGAATTGCCCGTCATTGGTGAAAAGGAGCACACCGGTCGTATTGCGGTCGAGCCGGCCGACGGGATACACACGCTGTTTCGTACGGACCATGCTCATGACCGTCGTCCGTCCCTTCTCGTCGCTTAGGGTTGTGATCGCATCGCGCGGTTTGTTCAGGACAAGGTAGAGATACCCTCGTGTCGGCACTGCGCGCTTGCCGTCGACGAACACGGTATCACGAGAGGGGTCGACTTTTGTCGCAAGTTCGGTGACCACCTTTCGGTTCACCTCCACCTTGCCGGCGCGCACCAGTTCCTCCGCTTTCCTGCGCGAAGAGATGCCACACATGCTGAGGAACCGGTTGATACGGTACGCAGCGGGGATCGGCGGGACGGCAGGACGGCGAGACGACCCCGTTGTCCGCTTATGCCTCAATATACGCCTTTTTCGGATGTTCCGGCATCACGTCGGGTCACGGGTGATTTCGTCGAACGAATCGGAACCCGAATCCCCCTCCCGGTCGAATCCTCCCGTACGCCGGTCGGCGGATGAGGGTCCTTCGCCCGCGGTTTTCCTGGCCTCGAGTTCGGCGAGCATGCGTTTTTCAACCTCGAATTCCGCTTCGGCGAGCAGCTCATCAATCTCGCGTGGTTTGGGGAGCTCCGAGAGATCGTTGATTCCGAAATGTTTCAGGAATTCCTTTGTCGTCCCATAGAGCAGGGGCCTCCCGGGGGTGGCGGCCCGCCCCACGATCGCAACGAGACTCCGCTCCAGCAGCGTGTGGAGGACGTAATCGGCGTTGACTCCCCTGATGGCCTCGATTTCGGGTTTGGTGACCGGCTGCTTATACGCTATGACGGCGAGTGTTTCGAGCGCAGAAACCGAGAGCTTCCGCCTGGATTTTTCCCTTACCATTTTGCCAAGCCAGACACCGAATTGCGGCTTCGTCGCAAACTGGTATCCCCCCGCCACCTTCACAACACGCACTGCCCTCCCCGTCCGTTCAAACTCTCCGTTCAGATCTTCGATCACCGCGAGCACAGTCTCCGGAGTAATCCTCTGCGGCTTCTCCCCCTCTTCAAGGATCCCGAAGATGTCGATGATCTGCCTGACGGTCAACGGTTCGTCGGTCGCGAACAGCAGCGCCTCAATGATCTCCCGCACGCCGGGGGCGTGGTGTCCGGTCGCCTCCCTGCTCATGCCCCGCTCATCCGGATGGCGATGTCCTCTTTCCCCACCACAGGCGCGAGGGTGATCACGTTGTTTTTCGTCAGCTCCAGAAGCGCAATGATCGTCACGATCACGCGCACTTTTTCCGTCATGTGTGCCACGAGCGCCAGGAGCGTCGTCGCACCGTGCACGCGGAGGAAGTCGAGTACAAAACTCATCTGTTCATCCACTGATACCGTGAGCAGGGCAACCTCATGGACCACCTTCCGGGGCATATGGTCCATCGCCGACTTGAAAGCAGCGATCAGATTGAACAGCGACACATCTTTCAGGAGCGGTTCATCGTCCTCCGTATGAACGCGCGGATCTGCCGCGAAGAACTTGCGGTAATAGACTTTTCGTTGTTCCTCCTCCATCGCGGACATCTGCTGGGACATCTCTTTGAAGCGCTTGTACTCGATGAGACGGCGCACCAGCTCAGCGCGCGGGTCTTCCTCCTCGGGTGCGTTCTCGTCCCGCGGGAGAAGCATCTTCACCTTGATTTGCATCAAGGTGGCAGCCATGACGATGAAGTCGCCGGCAACTTCAAGGTCGAGCTGCGACATCAGGTGGAGGTATTCAAGGAACTCCTGGGTGATGCGCGAGATCGGGATGTCGTAGATATCCAGCTCGTCCCGCTTGATGAAGAAGAGAAGCAGGTCGAGCGGTCCTTCGAATTCCGTCAGTTTGACTCTGTACATGGGCTCCGCTCAACCGAGATTCATTGCGGTCCGCACTTCCGCCATCGTCGCCTGTGCGCGCGTCCGCGCGCGCGCTTCGCCGTCGGCGAGGATCGCATGCACGTCCGACGGGTGCGCTTCGTAATACGCGCGCCGCCCGCGGAATGGCGCAAGGTGCTCCGCGATCCTACCCGCAATGCGAGCTTTGCACTCCACGCAGCCCAGCGCACCGCTCCTGCACCCCGCGCCGATTTCGTCGGCCTCCGGTGCATTGAACTTGCCGTGGTAGGTGTACACCAGACAGACCTCCGGGCGTCCCGGATCGTTCTTCCGGACCTTCAACGGATCCGTCACCGCGGTTCGCATTTTATTCCCGATCTCCTCGGGGGAATCGGAGAGGAGAATGGTGTTGCCCGCCGACTTGCTCATCTTCCGGTCGAGGCCGTCCAGCCCGGGCAGACGGGGAAAGCGGGTCAGCTTCGGTTCCGGCTCGGGAAAGACCGGGCGGTATTGCGCATTGAACCGGCGCGCGATTTCCCGCGCGATCTCGACATGCGGCACCTGATCTTCTCCCACGGGCACGAGATCTCCCTTGTACAGGAGGATATCGGCGGCCTGCAGGACCGGATACCCCAGATGACCATAGCTGACGTTCTCGATGTGAAGGTCGCGCACCTGATCCTTGACGGCAGGGTTGCGTTCCAGCCGCGCCGCTGTGATGAGCATAGAGAAAATCAGGTGAAGCTCCGTGTGTTCCTTGATCTGCGACTGGCGGAAGAGGGGGCTGCGTGCCGGATCGATGCCGGCAGCAAGCCAGTCGACAAGCATGTCAAAGGAGTTCCTCCCAATGGCTGACGAGTCGGGGTTCGTCGTCAGCGCGTGGTAATCCGCGATCAGGTGGTAGTTGTCGTACTGCTCCTGGAGAGCCACCCAATTCTCAAGCGCCCCCACGAGATGACCGAGGTGCAGTTTGCCCGTCGGGCGCATGCCGCTCAAGATTGTCTTCCGTGCTTCCAACGAAGGAACCGTGCGTAGTGTCGAGTGATGCCTGTTCGGCGTGTCCCGCAGGGGCGGGATCGGTGAGGATCAGTGGAGAAAGAGGTAGGGCTTCCAGCGCTCGTCGAGCGAACCCATCACGTGCCTGATGAAGGTCACGTGGTTCGGACGCATCGGTTTCCGGCGGAGCGCCATGGTTGCTTCGTCGGGCGTCCGATCCCCCTTTTTGTTGTTGCACTGCACACAGGCGGCAACGAGGTTTTCCCAGGAGTCCTCCCCTCCACGCGACAGTGGCAGCACATGGTCCAGCGTCAATGGAATATCCCCCCGCCCGCAGTACTGGCACCGGTGTGCATCCCTGCGGAGGATGTTCTTGCGGGAGAGGATGATGTTCTTGAAGGGAACCCGGACGTACATCGAAAGGCGGACGATGCTTGGGAAGGGCATGCTCATCGATACCGCGCGGACCTTCAACCCCGCGTGGGACTCGATCAACTCCGCCTTGCCGAGATAGAGCAAAACGATGGCCTTTTTCGCGTTGATGACGCTCATCGGCTCATAGTTCTGATTCAGGATCAGAACCTTGGCGTTCAGTTTGCCGTTGCCACCGTGTGCCTGGACGTGTGCGCTGAAGTCTTCCTTACCTCCTTGCTGTCGGCCCTGGTGAATGGATCGCCGTGTGATATCAAAAAATATACCACCTGATGCCAACATTGTCAAGCAACCCTTCCGCCGTAAACGCCAAGCCCCGGGAGACCCGGGGCTTGAGATGGTCGGAAGCACTATTTGGGGATCTGGACCGCGACAAAGCTGATCCCCCTGTCGGTCTTCACCCGTAGCAGGAGCGAGTCTCCCGGTTTGCGGCCTTCCACCGCCTTCTTCAGGTCGGCCGGCGAGTTGACCGGCCTTCGGTCCGCCTCGATGATGACGGAATTCTTGGCGATGTATCTGTTGAAGGCCTCGCCATACAGCTTCACATCGGTCACCAGCACGCCGTGGTTGACCTCCATCTCCTTCCGTTCGTCCGGCGTCAGCGCTCGGACGCTCATCCCCAGGGCGTCGAATTTCACGGTCTTGGGAAGCTCGGGGGTGGCATCCTCCGCGTCATTCTCCTTCGGCTCGGACGCCTTGACCACCACGTTGTCTTCTTCGCGCGCCTTCAACGTCACGCCCTTCTCAAAGGTTTTCCCCTCACGGAAGATCTTCAGCGTCACGCGGTCGCCGGGATGGTGTGTCGCAATATAGCTCTGGAGCTCGTTGGCGGCATTGACCTCCTTGCCGTCGACCGACAGGATGACGTCGCCTTCCTTCACACCAGCACTCTCTCCAGCACCCCCTTTGACGATTCCCTGGACAATAACCCCCCTGGCCTCGGACATCCCGAGGGCATTGGCCATTGGTTGATCCACGACGCTAATCTGCACGCCGATGTAGCCGCGGCGCACGCGTCCTTCCTTAATGAGGTCTGCAGCGACCACTTTCAGCAGATTCACCGGCACGGCAAACCCGTACCCCTGGTAACGGGCGTTGGTGGTCGCAATGGCGGTATTGATGCCGATGACCTCGCCATTCATGTTCACGAGGGCCCCGCCACTGTTGCCCGGGTTGATCGCCGCGTCGGTCTGGATGAAGTCCTCAATGTTGTACGTATCGCGGATGATGTTGATGTTCCGCCCCTTCGCGCTGATGATGCCGGCGGTCACCGTTGAGGAAAGTCCGAGAGGATTGCCGATCGCGAGCGCCCACTCTCCCACCTGGACGTTGTCGGAGTTGCCGAGGGCCGCCACAGGAAGGTCTTTGGCGTCAATCTTGATGACGGCGAGATCGGTCGAGGGATCCGTGCCGATCAGCCGGGCTTTGTAATGGATCTTGTCGTGCATGACGACTTCGATCCCGTTCTTGTCTGCGTCATCGACGACATGGTTGTTGGTCGCAATGTATCCGTCGGAGGTGATGATCACTCCGGAGCCGAAGCCTTGCTCCGGCACCTGTTCCGGAGTTTTCATGTCGGGCCCGAAGAAATGAAAGAAATCACGCGGCATGCTCCGATCGGACTTCTTCCCCGTTGTCGTGACGTTGACGGCGACGACCGACTGCGTCACCGCACGCGCGACGGCAACAAAATTGTCGCTGACGGCCTTCAGACTCGAGCTCTGGTTGGTGACCGGGGCCGGCCCTCCAAGCTTGACCTCGCCGCTTCCCCGCGCGAACCCGAGATCGACGCCTCCGCTGAAATTGGAGACCAGGATTGCACCGAAGACAATCCCAACGGTCACCAGCACAAGCGATGTCAATACTGTTTTCTTCATGTCTCCCACCTCCCGTTAATGTCGTCCACTCTCATGCACATCAGATGTTCCTTGATACGCACCGAGGATGAAGCCTGCGTTAAGAGTCGATGAAAAAACATTCATAGCAATGATGAAAACACCGCTTCCGACCGAAGAGTTCTGAGCCCTTCCACATGCCCCAGGAGGAAACGCCGCAGTACGCCGGCCACTTCCCCCCGGACCGAGGGAGAGAGTGTCACGCTCATCGCGGCATGCGGACCGTTCATCTCCTGGAGTCGTTGAAGGACCCTGATCGCCGGGGCCGAGAGGGGCTCCCGACCGAGTCCTTGACCGGAGCAGGCCGCGCACACCACCCCGCCGTAGCTCATGTGCAGTCCCCGACGGTGTTCCTGATCCCCCAGCACGACCCCACAATTATAACAACGATGCATATCGGGTTTGAAGCCGAGATTCTCCAACAGCCGCATCTCAAAGTAATATAACGCATTCCCCGGATTCTTTGTTGCATTGTCTGCAGCGGCAAGGGTCATCGTCAATAATTCGAAAAGGTGAGCATTTTCCTCCTCTGCCGGTGTGACGGCGTCCACGAGTTCAACCGCGGCCATGCCGACGGCCATCCGCTCCATGTCATCGGTTAACCCCTTGTGTGGCCGGACGAAGTCACACTGGGTGAGGAGATGAAGCTCGCGCGACTCCTTTGTATAGAGTACTGCGGTGATGTGGTTCATCGGCTGCAGCGCCGCTGCCATTCTGCTTTTTGCGCCACGGGCTCCTTTCGCGATCCCCTGCAGTTTTCCCATCTGCCGCGTATAGAGGGTGGCAATCGTGCTCGTTTCGCGGTACTTCATGGTGCGAAGCACCACGGCCTCCGTCGTCACAATCATCGTCCGCCTCCCGGGGCTTGCCCCGGCTCGGCCAGAACGCCCACGATGGTGCGGGCATACGGCGGACGGAGAATTCCTTTTTCGGTGATGATCGCAGTGATGAGCGCCGACGGCGTTACATCGAAAGCGGGGGCATACACATCAGCCCCTTCGGCTGCGATGCGCGACTCACCGACGTGGGTAATTTCCCGGGGGTCGCGCTGCTCGATCGGAATGTCGGCGCCGGTCGCCATGGCGGCGTCAATTGTCGAGGTGGGGGCGGCGACGTAGAAAGGGATCTTATGATAGGCGGCCAGGACCGCCAGCGGGTACGTACCGATCTTGTTTGCGACATCGCCGTTGACGGCAATGCGGTCTGCTCCGACAATCACCGCTTGCACCATCTCCTGCTGCAACACGGTCCCCGCCGTGCTGTCGGTGATCAACGTTACTTCGATCCCCTGTTTGACCAGTTCCCACGCGGTGAGCCGGGAACCCTGGAACAGGGGGCGTGTTTCGTCGGCGAACACCCGCACGATCTTCTTTTGCCGTGCTGCCGCGATGATCACGCTGAGGGCCGTTCCCTCTCCCGCGGTCGCCAGCGCGCCGGTGTTGCAGTGTGTGAGGACAGAGGTGCCCGCGGGGATCAGCCTCGCGCCGAGGGTGCCGATGTTCCGGCACGATTCCACATCCTCGCGGTAGATGACCATTGCTTCGACCCGCAGGCGAACGAGGAGTTCGAACACGCTCGACCTCGCTGCGCCGTCGACTGTCCGCTGCATGCGGTCGAGTGCGGTGAAGAGATTGACGGCGGTGGGACGGGTCGAGGCAAGGTAATCGCTGGCCCGGTTCACCTCGGCGACCAGCTCGTCGGGCGTGGCGAACTCCTTCCCTTCGACAGCCAGGAGCACACCAAACGCCGCGGCAACACCGATGGCCGGCGCACCACGGATGGCGAGTGTCTTGATGGCCTCGCCGACCACCCGGTAATCGTCCGTCTCGACGTAAAGCTCGTGTGTGGGAAGGCGGGTCTGATCGATGAACCGGACCTTCCCGTCCACCCACTCAACCGCTGTCATACGGGTCAGTCTTCGTCGAAACGGGAAAGTTCGCGGAACTGACGGAAACGGTCCTGGATCTGGAGATAGGTCAGATCCGCCAGTCCTTCGACGCCGAATTTCTCGACACAGAAAGAAGCAAGCGTGCTCCCGTAGATGACCGCCCGCTTCAGATTCTCTTCCGACATGTCGTCAGTACGGGCGAGCCAGCCGACGAACCCACCGGCGAATGAATCTCCTGCCCCTGTCGGATCGAAGATATTTTCCATGGGATATGCGGGTGCGGAGAACACGATTTGCTCGGTGAGCAACAGCGCGCCGTGCTCCCCCTTCTTGATGATGACAACGGAAGGCCCCATCTGCCGGATGACCCGCCCCGCCTTGATGAGGTTGGGCTCGCGCGAGAGCAGACGCGCCTCCGAGTCGTTCAAGATCACGACATTAATCTGCTTCAGCGTCTCCCGCAGTTCGGCGTTCTTCCGCTCGATCCAGTAATTCATGGTGTCGCACACGACCACCCGGGGCTGTTCCATCTGTTCAAGCACCCTCAGCTGGAGCTGCGGGTCAATGTTTCCGAGGCAGACAATCCGGCTTTTCCGGTATTTCTCCGGAATTTTCGGGTCGAATTTCTCGAACACATTCAACTCGGTTGAGAGCGTATCCCGCTCGTTGAGGTCGTATCGATAACGCCCGGACCACCGGAAGGTCTTGCCTCCCTCCACGATCTCGAGTCCTTCCAAATCGATGTGCCGCTCCTCAAGGAAGGCGAGCCCCCGTTTCGGGAAATCCCCCCCGACGATGCCGACGAGCCGGATCGGGTTGGCAAAATAGCTCGCCGAGGCCGCGATATACGTCGCAGATCCTCCCACCGTCTCCTTCGAAACGCCGAACGGCGTTTCGATTGAGTCGAGCGCAAGGGAACCGACAACGAGGACACTCACGGTGATCTCCGGAAGAGGAAAGGATTGGGCACGATAGTCTGAAGTTGACAGAAAGGTACGGAACGGCCTGCTGATTCGCAAACAGCGAAGATTCAGCGGGGAATGGCGATCAGATGCGGCGCGTCTTCTCCGCCGACGATGGAGTGATGCACGATATCGAGCCCTGCACGCTGTCCGGGCCAAACGAGACGCTCCCGCGCAGGTGCGAACGCAAGCCACGCATGCGCGGCATGCTCTGCCGAGAGGTGAACCTGCACCGCCGGCGAATACCGTGCGGCAAAGAACGGAATCAGACTCACGGCATCGCGCCCGTGGTCGTAGAATGCGTTCGTGTAGGGGACAACCCAGAGCTGCTCCGGCACCTGTCCCGTCTCCTCACGCAACTCGCGCAGCGCAGCGTCGGTGGCACGCTCCTCCCCTTCGATGGTGCCCGTAATAATCTGCCACAATCCCGGATAGATCGGCTCCGTCGGCGCACGGCGCAGCAGCAGATATTCCGGAAACTCTCCCTGCATCCTGAACGCACACACCTCTACCACTCTCGAATGCACGGTGGTCATCGAACCCTCCCTGCCGCGGCCACGTCAACCACCCTGCGCGAGGAGCACGGCCCGGCGGATTGCCTGCGCAACCGCCTCGGCCCCCGCTTCTGCGACAACGTCGACTTCCGTCGAAATCGTCCCCGAAGCGAGACAGAACACGGTGTCGCCGTCAAAGGATGTGTGAACCGGAGTTACGGCCCGAGCCATGCCGTCGTGTCCCCGCTGGGCGACCCGTATTGCCTCCACCTTGGAAAGGCGCGCGTCACAGAACAACGCGACGAGTGTTGTGTTCGTGCCTCCGGAAACGTTTCCCCTCCGGAATGTGCGGAATGGATCCACTTCTGCCCGCCACCGACCGTCCGGGGAGCGTGCCCCAGCGATGATTTCACCGCGCGCATTCAGCACGTCACCGACCGCATTTACGACGGCTGCTGCCGCAAGCGTCACGCCGTTCCGCTCCACGCTCGCAAGCGCAAACCCGCCCTTTGAGCTCCACTCCATCCCTGCCCACTTCCCAACCGTCACACCCGTTCCCGCCCCCACCGATCCTTCCGGGATGTCCCTGCCCGTTGCAGCCGAAGCTGCGGCGTACCCGGAGTCGGCTGTGGGGCGGACCGTCGACGATCCGTTGTTCAGGTCGAACACCACCACGGCAGGGACGATGGGAACCCTTGCCCAAGGTGTTTGATAGCCGATGCCATGCTCTTCGAGGTAGCGCATGACGCCGTCTGCGGCAGCCAGCCCAAATGCGCTCCCTCCCGTCAGGAGGACGGCATGGACCTCCTGCATCGTCTTGTCCGCGGCAAGGAGCGCAAGCTCCCTGCTGCCAGGCGAACTCCCGCGCACATCGCAGCCCCCCACGGTCGACGGAGGACACAGGATCACCGTACACCCTGTGCGCGCGACAGGATCGGTCCAGTGCCCAATGCGGAACCCTTCCGGTATGACCGGCCCGGCAGTCATTCGTCAACCAGCTTGTGCAGCCCCGACAGCACGATCCCGCAGGCAACGGCGACATTGAGCGATTCACCCGCGCCGTACCTCCGGACAGCAACGCGCGCGTCGGCCATGGTGCGGATCGGATCCGACACACCCCGGGCCTCATTGCCGAAGACGATCAACGACCGCGCGGGAAACTTCACGCGGTCGAAGTGCGCCTCACCTGCCGCGTCAGTGACGTAGACCGTAAACCCGTTCTGCCTGGCCCGGGAAATTGCGGGGAGGAGATCCACATCGCCGACAACAGGGAGATGGAATATCCCCCCCATCGTTCCACGCACCACCTTGGGATTGTATAGATCCACGCTGGTTCTCCCCAGCAGGACGCCGTCGACGCCGAACCAATCGCACGTGCGGACCACCGAACCGAGGTTCCCCGGATCGGATACCCCGTCGAGGGCGACGAGTACCATGGGGGAATCCCTTCGTTCAATCAGGGAGGAGGCATCATGCCTCTTCTGGCGGAGGACGGCGAGAACACCGGGGGGATTGACCGTTTCCGTCATCCGTTCGAGCTCGCGCGCCGTTACCTGCGCGACGAAGGGACACTTGGCATGGAGCCGTTGAAGCAGGTGTTCAGCTCCGGGTTCCTCCGCAAATGCGGCCGTGTGGAAGGCCCCGACAAATTCAAAATCGGAGTCCACCGCATCCCGCATCATCCGCAAACCTTCCACCACGAACCTGCCTGTCGCATCGCGGAACTTCTTCTGTGCCAGCGATTGCACCTCCCTGACCGTGGCGCGGGCAACTGCCATGTTCACTCCGTGTGCTCCCCCCAGACGGCACGGAGAGTGTCCGCGACCTCACCCACCGACGCATACGCTTCCACCGCGCAGAGGATATGGGGAAGGACGTTCTCGCTGCCGCCCGCCGCCGCGCTCAGGCCGGCAAGCGCATCATGAACACTCTGCGCGGAACGGCTGCTTCTCACCCCACGCAGCCGCTCGATCTGTCGCTTCGTACCCGCTTCGTCGATCTGCAGGAGTTCAGGAGCGCTCTGCGCTTCCTCTTCATACGCGTTGACGCCGACGACAATCCGCTTCCGCTCCTCAATGGAACGCTGATAGGCATAGGCGCTCTCGGCTATCCTCGACTGATAGAACCTCTGTTCGATCGCGCGCACCGCGCCCCCCAGCTCATCTACCGATGCGATAATTGCCGACGCTTCGCGCTCCAGTTGGTCGGTCAGGGATTCGACGGCGTACGATCCCCCGAGCGGATCGATGGTGTCCGCAACGCCCGATTCATGGGCAATCACCTGCTGTGTGCGGAGGGCGAGCGTTGCCGCCTCCTCGGACGGCAGCGCAAGTGCTTCGTCGCGGCTGTTCGTGTGCAGCGACTGACATCCGCCAAGCACGGCAGCAAGCGCCTGAAGGGTAACGCGGACTACGTTCGTGTCGATCTGCTGGGCGGTAAGGGTGGAGCCACCGGTTTGTGCGTGGAACCGCAGCTTCATCGCTTCGGGTGAACGCGCGCCGAAGCGCACCTTCAGAATCCTTGCCCACAGACGTCGGGCAGCCCGGAATTTCGCGACTTCTTCCAGAAAATTGTTGTGCGCATTGAAAAAAAACGACAATCGCGGACCGAACGTGTCGACGTCCAGACCAGCGTCCACCGCTGCCTGGACGTAAGCGATGCCATTGGCGAGCGTAAAACCCAGCTCCTGCGCTGCACTCGCCCCCGCCTCCCTGATGTGGTAGCCGCTAATCGAGATCGGGTTCCACCGCGGGAGCTCCGCGTTGCACCATCGAAACGTGTCGGTCACGAGTCGCATCGACGGCTCGGGGGGATAGATCTGCGTCCCGCGGGAGACGTATTCCTTCAGGATGTCGTTCTGAATCGTCCCGGCGAGCGACTGGAGATCGGCCCCCTGTTTCCGTGCCAGCGCGACGTACATGCCGAGCAGGATCGCGGCAGTTGCATTGATCGTCATCGATGTCGACACTTTGCCGAGCGGGATCCCTTTGAACAGCACCTCCATGTCGGCGAGCGTATCGATCGCGACACCCACCTTCCCCACCTCACCGGAGGCATAAGGATGATCGGAATCGTATCCCATCTGTGTCGGTAGATCGAACGCGACCGACAGCCCCATCGTGCCGTTTGCCAGAAGATGACGGTAGCGCGTGTTCGATTCCTCCGCCGTTCCGAAGCCGGCATACTGCCGCATGGTCCAAAATCTTCCCCGGAACATCGTCGGGTATGGGCCGCGCGTGAATGGGTACTCGCCGGGGAACCCCAGCGCGTCCACGTACTCACGGTCCAAGGGTGTGTAGAGGCGTTCGATGGGGATGCCGGAATCGGTCACAAACTCCGTCTTCCGCTCTCCCCCGCCGGCCAGCAGCGGGCGCACGGAGCGTTCCTCCCAGGCGCGCTTGAGATCGTCGATCAGGGTTCTGGACATGTCATGCGCTCATCAGACCTGCGATGTTCCACGCAAGTGCGATATAATAACCACAAGGGAAGCGAGAATCAAGAAGAGCACCGTTCATTACCGCCACTGCACCTGCCACAGCCGACGCCCATCCGATTCCATGATGATAGCTCCGTCAATGTCGGTCCGCGCAACCGTGCACCCACGCGCCGCCAATCGATCCATCACGCCGGGAGAGGGATGACGAAACGCATTGTGTGCGCCGACGGAGACGGCAACAGCATCAGGAGCGACCGCCTCGAGAAACGGTTCGGTGCTGCTCGTCGCACTTCCGTGATGCGCTGCCTTGAGCATTGTGGAACGAAGGAACGTTTCATAGCGGGCGAGGAGTTCGCCTTCATCTTCTGCTTCAGCGTCGCCCGGGAGAAGAATGGAAACCCCGCCATAGAGGAGACGAATCACGATAGACGTATTGTTGAGGTTCACGATAGAGCGACTCGAGTCGGGCTCGATGGATTGCTGCCCCGGCCCGAGGACATAGACCCGCACCTGTTTCGGGTCAAACAGGAGAGTCCCCTGCGTGACCTGACTGACCTCGGCCCCGCGTTCGGCGGCGGCAGCGCGATAGGCTGCTGTCAGCATGGAGAAGAAGGGACGCCCGCACTCGACGATCCTGCGGACGGTTATCTGACGCACCAGCGAAGAGGCACCGCCGATATGATCACCGTGCGGGTGCGTCAGTACAAGCACGTCAACCTGATGTATCCCCAGCCGTTTCAGATACGGTACGATGGTGCGCTCGCCCGCATCGTAGGCAGGGGTCCGGGGTCCCGCATCCACAAGCATCGTCTCTCCTCCGGGAAACTCGACGAGGACTGCATCCCCCTGACCGACGTCGATAACATGCACCCGGAGGAGACCCTCCCGCACAGTCAGTGCATCGCGCGGCGGGAGCCACAGGAGCAACTGGAGTGAAATGAGGAACGGTGCAAAGAGCCGGCGCACGACCGCCGGCTCGCGCCAGTGAAAGAGGAGAGCAACGCCAAGCATATACGGAATCCAGCCGAGAATTGGAACACCGTGGGTCGGGAGGGAAGCAAACGGAACGGCCGCCGCAACGTGCGTAACGTTGAGCGTAAAGTACAGTACCACCACATTTGCCCCGCCGATTGCGTGCGAAGCCCAGGGGCTGATTGTTCCTGCGAGGCAGGAGGCAATGCCAAGGATGACGCTCAACCCGGTCGCAGGCACCACAAGGATGTTCGCGAGAACGCCGATCACCGAGAACTGACCAAAGCCAATGGCCGTCAGGGGAAGTGTCCCAAGCGTCGCCACGAGGGACACCGCGCAAATTCTGAGCAGCGGTGTCGCCATCCGCCCGGGGATTTTCCCGAAACGAATCGCCGCGATCCAGGCGCTGGCCCGGGGATAGAAGTGGACAATTGCCGCGACAGCGGCAAAGGAAAGCTGGAAGCCGATGTCGAAGAGTTGCCGCGCATCATAGAGCAGAATGATCAGCGCCGAAACTCCGAGTGCATTGTAGGACGAGCCCGGCCGCTGGAGGCCGCCGGCGAGGAGGAAGACCAGGGCCATGATGGTCGCGCGCACGACCGGCGGCTGCGTTCCTGTGAGTGCCATGTACAGGAGAAGACCGACCGCCACCACGACGGACCGCCCCCGTCGCGGCAACCGGAGGAGATCGTACAGGAAAATCAGAAGAGCGGCAACGACAGCGACATTCGAACCAGAGACAGCGAGCACGTGCGCCACGCCTGCATCGACAAACTCCTGTCTCGTCCGGGGGGCGATCCCCGATCGTTCCCCAAGGAGGAGTCCCTTCAGGAATTCCCCTTCCTGACCTCCGACAGTTGCATCGATGGTTCGAACGATCGCTGCCCGCGCAGGTGCAACGACTGTCCGCATCATCCACCCCCCGCCGGCACGCTGGAGGATGTTGATGTCGTCCGTTCCCCGTACAAAGAGAAAACCATCGATTCCGGCCGCTTCATGGTACCGGCGCGAGTCAAATTCTCCGGGATTGCGTTGTGGAGTCGGAGCGGAGAGATGGCCCCGAAGTGCGAGAGTCATCCCATAGTGCAGTTGATCTGCGTGAAGGCGGCGCCCGCCCGACGCTACGGTAACGATGACTGTTGCCTCGCAGGGAACGACACCCGCTCCCGACCGGCAGGTAGCGCTCCGAAAGAGGAACCGCGTCCTCGTCTCGCGCGACGAGGGAGGATCCGCAATCTGGCCGATGAGTGTTACAGGACGGGTGAGGAGGGAATCATCGAACGGATGCGCACGATTCTTATCCGTGTTGATTGCATATGCACCAAGGGCGGTGAGGAGGAGGGGAGGAACGAGAGTTGCGTTAATGCAGCAGAACGCCGGAGATTCCCGGCAGAAGCGACGAACACCGAGCAGCAGGGTAAGCACTCCGACTGCGGCGGCAGACGGAGCCGCCGGCGCGCAGCTTCCCACAAGTACGCCGATGGCATACCAGAATGCGGTGCGAAGGGCGGGAAAGCTCTGTCGTTCGGGAATGCTCGGAGATCGCACGCGAATCGTCCAGGTTCGTGTGCGGCATACCCCCGGGCATACCGCGCCTCGTGCACGTCATCAGGCCGTGAGCGCCTCGGTCTGTGCCAGAGGAAGTGAGAGATACTCCATCACCGCAGGAGTCACCGTCGTGAGATCGGGACGTCCGCGGGCCTCGCTCATCAGGCGCTCGACCAGATCGCGCTGATCACGGCCGTACGCGATGAGCGGGACGGGATGGCGAGTGTGGGTCTTCACGGAGAGATCCTCGATGTTCCCGTGATCGCTCGTGATCAGCAGCAGCGTCGTGGCGGGATCGAGAGTGTCGATAATCCCCCCGAGAAGGCCGTCAAAGGTTTCAAGGACTTCCACCGCTTCCTTCATGCTCATCGCGTGGCCGGCGTGATCTGTGCGCCAGTATTCAAACAGGACAAAATCAAACGCGGAGGCGAGGGCCGTCAGCCTCCGACCCGCCTCAGCGGGTGTCACGGTCGGCATGTCCGGATACCCCAGGCCATGCCAACCTTCGCCCGTGATGTCTGCCGAGATCCCCCTCCCGGTGGCAAGGTCGGACGCGCGGAGGAGTGGCACCCCCGCGTACACGCAGGAGAGTGTCGTGACAGTCAGTCGCGACTGATGACGTTCAAGGTAGTCAAAGAACCGCTGGGGAAACGCGTTTGCGAAACAGGGTCCTTTCTTCGTCGCAAGAACGCGACGGAAGATATTTCGCTCCCTGATGATCGGTTTGAGCGTAGAGTACGGGTGTGGGCCGAAATGCCGTCCGACGAGCTTGGCGCCGTTGACGCCGGTAAAGAGTGCGGTCTGTCCCGTCCCGCTTTGCGGAAAACCTGCCACGCCGAGCGTTGCGTCAAGAGCGATTTCCGAAGCACGCGATGATCTCAGGGCGCGCCGCCCGAGGGAGGGAAGCTCGCCGTCGAACAGGGAGCGCAGCGCCGGCACCGACGCTGCGAACAGCGGATTGACGGCCGGGTTCTTCACGCCGATCCCCCAGCCGTCGAGGAACAGCATCAGCACCTTCATGGCCGCCAGTCTTCCCCACTCACCCTCTTGCTATTTGAATGAAGCTGTCCGGGATGCGATATACTGCGCCCAGGCCTTCTCGATCGACGCATAGTCCTCATCGAACACCTTCTTGAAGACCTTGTCCACCGTGGTCACGCCGTCGAATTCCTTGTACACCCGAAAGGCCTTCCGCTCCCCGTATTTCTGGACGAGGAATGTCATGGTGCTTCCCAGAATATAGTGGACGTCGTCCCGCTGGGGGGGGTTGGGATATTCCTGGACATCCTGGTTCAGATCCGAGAACGACGTCATGCGCGCCCCCACCGGAGCGGTCATCCCAGCAGTTTCTCCGCAATAGTAGACCGCAAAGGCCTCGACCAGCCATCGCGGGCACCCCTTCTGTGCGGCCTCATCGAGGAACGCCAGCGCAAGCTCGTAGGAGATTGCCTTCTCAAAGATTTTTCTCGTTACAAGCGCGGACACGGGTTGGAGGTGGAGCATCCCGCGCTGGTAATAGGCGGCACGCCACGGGCGCTTGAGTCCGGTTTCGCTGAGGTACTTCCCGACGGATTCATAGATCCGCACTTCGATCCTGGACTTCAGTTCGACGCCGAGGTCTGCGCTGAGAGACTTGTATTCTGACTGAAGGAAGTCCATGACCTTGCGCGCATCCTCCTGCGGGATCGGTCGCTGAAACTTCACTTCGAAATGGGCGCTGCTGAGCGTCCCGTACGTGTCCTGCGAACGAGCTCCGCCGGCGGCAAGCGCTGCAACCGCGAACAGCATCACTGCGCCACGGTGTGCACGAATCATCGAGCTCATGGTGTTGCGCTCCTTGGATGGTTATGGTTAGGGCTCTCGAGCAAAATCGTCACAGGGCCGTCGTTGACGATGGTCACGTCCATCATCGCGCCGAACTCCCCGGTATGCACCGCATCGCTGCCGAGATGCTCGCGCATGCGGCTGATAAACAGCTCGTACAACGGGATTGCTTCGTTGGGGGGAGCTGCGTCGCTGAAGCCGGGACGGTTCCCCTTGCGCGCATCGCCGTACAGGGTAAACTGCGAAACGACGATTGCCGCGCCGCCAGCGTCGCGGAGCGAGAGATTCATCTTCCCCTCCGCATCGGCCATCACGCGGAGGGCGGCACACTTGTCCGCGAGGAAGAGCGCGTCTTCCCTCGTGTCTCCCATCCGCACGCCCACCAGGATAACGTAACCTTTGCCGATGGAGGCAAGCGTGCGCCCGCCGGAGGTCACGCCACCCTGCCGGACCCGTTGAACGACAGCCCTCACGTCGCCGCTCCCGAACGACGCCCGGAGGCGATTCTCGGGTTGCCGGCGAAATCGTCTCGGACGGCAACACTCTCCAGGCCTGCCTCCGCAAGGATCCGGGTTACGGCTTCGCGCTGATTGTACCCGATCTCCAGGAACACCCTCCCGCCCGGGAGGAGTTTCTCCGACGCCAGAGCCGCGATTCGCCTGATGAACCTGAGCCCGTCACCGCCGTCCGTCACGGCATATCGTGGTTCGAACTCCCGTATTTCCGGTTGAAGCGAGGCGAACTCCTCCTCGGACACGTAGGGCGGATTCGAGACGATAACGTCAAAATCGCCGGCCGGTAACTGACCCGACAGCAGGTCGCATTCGATGAACCGTATACCGGGAACATGATTTCGCTGGGCGTTGCTCTCCGCCACCGCAAGGGCGTCACGGTCACGATCGATAGACGTCACGGCCGCCGTCGGGAGAAACCGGGCAAGGGCGATGGCAACATTGCCCGACCCTGTGCCGACGTCGAGGATTTCAATGTTCCGGGCGTCCCCCCAGCCCTTCTCGGCGTTGATGACCGCCTCGACCAGGAGTTCGGTCTCCGGGCGCGGAATCAGCACGCGCCGGTCGACGGAGATCGGTAGCCCCATGAACAAGGTCTCACCGAGGATGTATTGCAACGGCTCGTGTCTCGTGCGGCGCAGGAACAGCTCCTTAAACTGCGCCAGCTCTTCCGCCGTCAGAGGCCGGTCGAACTGGAGGTAGAGTTGCAGTCGCCCCACGTCCAGCACATGGGCAAGCAGCAGTTCCACATGAAGCCGTGCCTCATCGAATCCCCGCTCTGTCAGATACCGCTCCGCCCACCGGAGAAGCGACAGCACCGTCCATGCGGAGCTTTGCACCTCCGTTCTCAGATCAGCTCCCGCGCTCATCTGTCGCTCAATATAGGTGTGGACTGGCGGAAATGCAATGCTTTCATTGAGAGGTCACCCGTGGCTTCCTGCCGTTTGCAACGTGCGCGGATCAGCCACCCGCTGTACCAGCGCGAGGATACCAATCACCGAGAAGATCACGCCTCCCGCGAACACGGCGCCAAAGCCAAGCCATTCGGCGAGCATGCCACCGACCATGCCCGAGAGGTAGAACGGAGCGAGCATGGTATTCATCAGCCCGATATACGTCGATCGTTGATTCGCGGGACCGTACTCCACGGAGATGTTGTACCTTGTCATCGTCTCTGTCCCGAGATTGACCCCCAGAAGGACATAGACGAGCCGGAACCATCCCAGCGTGGGCGCCACGAGGGCGATCAGGCTCGCCAGCAGCAGCGCCGAAGCAGCCACAGCAAGGACAAGTTTGTTGCCGTACCGATCCGCAATAAACCCGTTCACGAGTGCGCTCACCACCTGGACCGCGACCATCGTCAGCGTGAATTCCCCCACCACCGACTCATCGGCATGGAAATGATGCAGCGCGTACACCGTGTAGAAACCGATGGGCATGGCGGCGACCGTCAGCAGTGCCGAGGAGGAAACGAAAGCCCTGAACGGGGGGTTGTTGCGCAGGACATTCGGGAGCTCCCGCAGGAATGTGTCGATCGGACGATGGGCCGTCGTCGCACTCGGGGCCTGCTCGATCAGATGGTACTGGGTCGCGATCGACGACATCTGCAGGAGATACGCACAGAAGAAGGCCAGCGCGAAGCTCAAGGGGAATGCGTAGGTGCCGAGCAGCCAGGTGAGCAACAGGCCGCAGACAAAGGCTCCTGCCCCACCGAGAGACGTGCGGATCCCGACCAGGCGGCCCCGCTTCCTCGGAGGAGTGAGTTTGGCAAACAGCTCATACCAGCCCGGCGTCGTCACCCCGCCAGCCAACTGCATCAGCGTGTACAGGACCATGAAGGTCCAGAGCGCAATAGCGGGGCGATCCCCTCCAAAGGCAAGGAGCATCACGCCCGTGAGCAGGACAAAAGACCTCTGCGTCGTGCCCAGAGCGAGCGCCCATTTCTTCTTCCACGGAAGAGTCTCGACGTGCCGAGCCGAGAAGATCTGTGGAAGGAACGCTCCGAAATAGACCAGCACCCCGAGCGCACCGATGACGATGTTGCTTCCGCCGAGGCGGCTGACGAGAGCCGGGAGAACGGTCTGAGGGTTGATGAAGGCGGTAGAAGAGATGAACAGCGCCCCTTCCGCCGCGTTGAGAAGAAAATTCTTCCGTTCGATTCGGGAAGAATCAGATCCGGGGGCCGGCGCCGTTTCCGTCACTGCTCGGCGACTCCCTGAGCGGTGCTACGGTACACGATGGAACCCCCCACCAGCGTCATTTCAACCCGAACCTGCGGAATTGCCGCTGCAGGGATCGTCATGATGTCGTCGGACAGAACGACCAGGTCGGCCCATTTCCCCGGCTCGATGGTCCCCTTGACCTTCTCCTGAAGCCCCGCGTATGCACCCCACACGGTAAACGACTTCAGCGCCTCTTCGCGCGTCATGCACTGATCGGGATACCAACCTCCGGACGGACTGCCGTCCGGATCCTGGCGTGTCACAGCCGCGTACACTCCGAGGAGAGGATTCGGGCTCTCGACGGGAAAATCGGAACCGCCGGGGATGATGCTCCCCGCACGCAGGAGCGATCGCCACGCGTACGCGCCGGCGACGCGTGTCGGCCCGAGCCGTGACTCCGCCCACGGCATGTCCGACGTGCAATGAGTCGGCTGCATCATCGGCAGAACGCCAAGTTTCGCAAAGCGCGGGATCTCTGCCGGCGCAAGCACCTGGGCATGTTCAACACGGAACCGTCCCTCACGGCCCTTCCGTGCGTCGTCCTCGAATGCTTCCTGATAGACGTCGAGCACGATAGCGTTAGCCCGGTCACCGATGGCGTGCGTGCAGAGCTGGAACCCGCTCTCCAGTGATTGCGTTGCCGCCGCCAGAAGATCTTTCGTTGAGGTCAGTGTCAGCCCCCGATTCCCCGGCTCATCCGCGTATGACTCGAAGAGCGCCGCACCCCGGGAGCCAAGTGCACCATCGGCGTATAGCTTGACTGCGCGCACCGTGAGCCGCCCGTTGAACCCCCCCACCAGGGGCCCCGATCTCCTGAAGTACTCCCACGTCTCCCGGCTCGAGCCGTCCACTGCGACGTAGACCCGGAAGGGAAACTGTCCGCTCTCGATCATCGACGCATAGAGCTCCACCCCCTCACGGTCAACCCCCATATCGTGCACTTCGGTCAGTCCGAACGACAGGCAGGCCGCGACAGCCCGCCGGATCGCTTCGATCCGCTCTTCGCGCGACGGCGGCGGGATGACCGCTTCGAGTACATTTACGGCGTTGTCCACGAAGACGCCGGTCGGCTCCCCGCGCGCATCGCGGAGGATCCTCCCTCCCGGTGGATCGGGCGTCTGTCGGGTAATCCCGGCAAGCGAGAGCACTTTGGAGTTCACCCAGACGGCGTGGCCATCGACCCGTTTCAAGAACACGGGGATATCGGGACACACCCGGTCGAGAACGTGACGATCCGGAAATCTTTTCCCCGGCCAGCGGTTCTGGTCCCAGCCTCTTCCCCGGATCCAGCCGCCGTGGGCGGGCTCCCGTGCTGCGGCAGCAACACGCGCCGCCGCTTCTGCCGCCGACGCTATGCCGGAAAGGTTCAGGTTCATCAGGGCCGCGCCAAGTCCTTCGAGATGTGCATGCGAATCGATGAAACCGGGATACACCGGTTTGCCGTGAAGGTCGATGACGGTGTCCGCATCGAAGCTGCTGCGCAGGTCTTCCGACGGGCCGACTGCGGCAATTGTCCCGCCCCTGATGGCGATTGCCCCGTGGCGCGGGACGGGGTCAGACACTGTATATATGACGCCATTCACCAGAAGCATGGTGGCTGTACGCCGCACGGAATGTGAGAGGATGACGGAGAGGATGACGCCGGCGCCGATGAGCAGGCCGAGCAGGACGAACGCGGATTTCCATGAGCGCATGATCTGACCGTGGTTCAAGTGCTCAACAATATAGAGAAGGCCTCCATGAGATTCCAGCCCATTGCAAGTGACGGCATGGTTCGCTATGTTGGACAGTCCAATTTCCTTCATGTCGATGACGACGACACGCTATCCGCCAATCCCGGTCCATGAATTCCGCCGGTTCATCCGCATCGTGCGCCGGCTCCGCGCCGAGTGCCCATGGGACAAGGCACAGACCCACCGTTCGCTGCGCGCAAGTCTGATCGAAGAGGCGTACGAGGTGGTCGAGACGCTCGACCGCCGCAACATGGCGGGACTGATGCCCGAGCTGGGTGACCTTCTCCTGCACGTCGCCATGCATGCAACGATCGCGGAACAACGGGGAGAGTTCACCCTGCAGCATGTCCTGCGGAACATCAACGACAAGCTGATCAGGCGGCACCCGCATGTGTTCGGATCGGCCACCGTGCGCGGCGCCCGGGACGTTGAGCACAGGTGGGAGCGGCTGAAGATGAGGGAAGGCAGGCGCTCTCTCCTCGACGGCGTTCCCACTGCCTTGCCGTCCCTGCAACGCGCCCTCCGGGTACAGCAGCGTGCGTCAAAGGCGGGGTTCGACTGGGAGCGGGCGGGGGATGTTTGGAAGAAGGTACGTGAAGAGATGGAAGAGCTTCGGACCGCTTCGCGCCGGGAGGCGTGGGCGCGGCGCGAGGAGGAATTCGGGGACCTGCTCTTCGCCCTCGTCAACTTTGCGCGGTTCCTGGGGGTCGACCCGGAGCAGGCACTGCGTGGGACGGTCCGCCGGTTCACACACCGGTTCCGCTACATCGAACGCTCCCTTGCCCGGCGGGGGCGCTCGGTCCAGAATGCGACGCTCGGCGAGATGGATGCGCTCTGGAACAAGGCGAAACGGAAACGGCGGTCGTCCTAGGACCCCTCGAGAGCCTCGGGGGGATCCTCGGGGCGGCCCTCGGGACGGCCGCCGTTGTGATACTTGTCGTACGCATCGATGATGTCCTTCACGAGACGGTGCCGTACGACGTCGTTCCGGTCGAAGTAGACAAACGATATTCCTTCCACCCCCCGGAGGACTTCCTGGATTTGCACGAGCCCCGAGGCCATTTTGTTCGGGAGGTCGATTTGCGTGACGTCGCCCGTTACGATGGCGCGCGAATTGGGTCCGAGGCGGGTGAGGAACATTTTCATTTGCATGGCAGACGCGTTCTGGGCCTCGTCGAGGATCACGAAGGCGTTGTTGAGGGTCCGGCCGCGCATGTAGGCCAGCGGCGCGATCTCAATGATGCGCTTCTCAATATAGCCGCGGAGCTTTTCGGCTGGCAGCATGTCGTCGAGTGCGTCATACAGGGGACGGAGATAGGGGTCGACCTTCTCCTTGAGGTCGCCCGGGAGGAACCCGAGGCTTTCGCCCGCCTCAACGGCCGGGCGCGTGAGCACGATCTTCGTCACTTCGTTGTTCTTCAGCGCGGCGACTGCAAGCGCGACGGCCATGTAGGTTTTCCCGGTCCCCGCCGGGCCGATAGCGAAGACAATGTCGTTCTTCCGCACCTCCCGCACGTACGCCCGCTGGCCGGGCGTCTTCGCCCTGATCATCTGGTTCTTCGTGAACAGGATCAGTGTGTCCAGCTCATCGCGCGTGAGGGACGACGCCACGGCCCGCGGAAGGGCGGGCTCGCCGTTGGCGGTGACGAGATCGATGACCGTGTCCACGTCGTTCGTCGTTAGGGACCCGTTGCGGGTCAGGAGGAACATCATCTCCTTGAAGATCCGTTCGAGCTGTTCGACCTCCGGCGCCTCTCCCCGGAGCATGATGGTATCCCCGCGCACCACCACGGTGGAGTCAAACCGCTTTTCGACGACCTGAAGATTGGCATCGTTGAGCCCCAGCAGCGCCAGAGCGTCCACCCCCTCCATTCTGATCTTCTTTTCCGTCAATCGTGCCCCCCTTCCTGCTGAAAACACACAACCCCCTCCCCTGTGCTAGACAGGGAAGGGGGCTGCCTGTGGTTACAAGACCTGCCGACGCAGGACGCGGACTCCATCACGCGAAGCCGTCTGCCTCCTACTGGCCAGCCTTCTTCGCGTAGTATTTCTTTGCCGCGGCTTTCTCTTCCGCGTTCAGCTCGTTCCCTTTGGGGATTTTCAACTTCTGTCCCTTGTAGATGAGGTCGGGATCCTTGATCTCATCGCGATTCCCCTGCCAGATCTTGGGCCAGAGCCATGCGTTGTTGTAGATGTCTTTCTTCTTCGAGATGTTCCAGAGGCAATCGCGGTCTTTCGCCCACGTGCCCACCGTGTACACTTTCACCTGGTTGGCCAGGGTCGTCTGGAGGCTCTTCACCTTGTCGTTCAACGCGGTCAGGCGGTCCCAGAACTCTGGGATGAGCGACAGCTTGTTTTCCCAGAGGGATTTCACGCGCGCCGCGAGGTCGTCCACGTCCTTGCTGCGCTCGACGAGGTCCGCATCAGAAAGACGCATGAGCTCGTTGGCCGTATTCTCCGCGGCCTCTATCTCCGACCGGTAGGCGTCGGCCTTTGCCCGATCCGACCCGACCAGCGCATAGAGGGCGTCGAGACACTTCTCATAGTCGGCATCGAGCTGGCTGGATTGCGCCTGCAGGCGCGCCACTTCATCGGTCAGCGCTTTGACCTTGGCGGTCAGCTCGGTCCGCTGCTGGGTGTATTTCGTGACTTCCTGTTGCCATTGCTCCTTCGTCATTTCCTGTGCAGTCGCTCCGGCTGCAAACACGAGCAGGGCGGCGAGCACGACGAATGCACTGTTCCATTTCATGGTCGATGGCTCCTTTTCGGTTATCGTGCGTTCACTTCGCCAGCCGCTGCTTGACGATCGCCTGATCGTCGTTGCACTTCTTCAGCTTCGCGTTTTTCTCAGCTACTTCCCTGTCCAGGGCGCCCTTCTGCTGCTCTTTCGCCGCGGCGTCCTTCTCCAGGGACGTGACTTCCTCTTTCAAGTCGTTGAGTTGCTTCATCTGCGCCTCGTCGGGGCTCGATGAGCATCCTACAAGAGCGGCCGAGCTTGAAAAGAGGAGAGCCAACGCGCACGCGGTGACCGTCCTGTTAAGTTTTCGCATTGGAACCCCTCCTGAGAGTTGGTACGTGATAGGGTACATCGTTGCCGTGGGAACCACACTAAAACCAACAATACGGAAAAAAGCTCTTTTTGTCAATGAAGAAATCGTGCCGTGAATTGCGTCGGAATCTGCATTTCGCGCCGATTCCTCAAGGACATCACAGGTGTCCCCTGGAAGCGAGGCTGGTAAATCCGTTCCCGGCGATCACCAGGTGGTCATGGAGCGGGATGCCGACGATTCTCCCGGCTTCGGCGAGCTGTCGAGTGATCTCGAGATCTTCCCGGCTCGGTTCGGGATTTCCACTGGGATGGTTGTGGGCAACGATCACTGCGGCGCCGAGGCGGTCGATGGCAAGTTTGAATACTTCACGCGGATGGACGACGCTGGCGTTCAGCGTGCCACGGGAGAGTTCGACGTCCGCCACGACGCCGTTGTTGGAATCCAGGACAAGGACGATGAACGCTTCGTGCCGGAGATCGCGCAGACGCGGGATAAGTAGCCGTGCCGCATCCTCAGGAGACCTCACGAATGTCTTTCCACTGTTCCCCTCGCGTTGCAGCCGCCGTCCGATTTCCACCGCGGCCATGATGCCGGCTGCCTTCACCGCGCCGATCCCCGTGCACCGCGTCAGCTCATCGACATTGCGCCGCGCGATTCCCTGGAGCCCGCCCTCCCGCGCGAGGAGTCCACGGGAGAGATCCACCGCACTTTCCGTCCCGCTCCCCGTCCGAAGGAGAATTGCCAGCAGTTCCGCATCGGTCAACACCGACGGTCCATGCTGCAAGAGCTTTTCACGCGGCCGTTCGTCCGACGGCCAGGTCCTGATCGAACCGCGGCGGATGCCCGGCCCGTCGTTTTCCTCAGTGTACGATCCTCTCGACATTCCCCCCTCCCTCCGGCGGAGCCGGCGCATGGATCTCGCCGACCTTCCGGATCTCGTCCTGCGTGTATTTGAGCAGCATCACCCATGTGTTGACCCGCCCGTCGTTCAGTCCAATCCTCGCATGAAATCCCCGGTACTCAGTCAAGTCATCGAGCGCCCTCTGCAGCAATTCCCGCGAAGTGGCTCCCCGGGCGATCAGGTCCAGGACGAGCGCGCCGGTGTCGTATCCAAAGAGAGCGTTTTTCGTGGGACGCTTGTGGAACCGGGCCGTGAAGCCCTCGACGAACCGGTGAAAGTCCGCCGCCGCGGTATCGACATACGTATCGGATTCGAACACGACCCCGTCGCAGTACCGCCTGTTCGCGCTGAGTTCCTGGACGTTGAACCACTCCCCCGACCCGAGGAGCTGCGTCTGCACATTGAAGTAGACGACCTGCGAGGAGACGACGCCGATTTCCTCGGGGCCAGCGATGGGGACATAGAGCGCCTCGATCGCATCGACAGGGTACTCGAGACTGTCCACTCTCGACTCATCGAACGAGACGGGGACGTCCGCCGAATCCAACCGTTGCCTGGCACGCGGGCCAAGGAGGGCCGTGGCGCCGATGGATGCCGCAGCATTGAGGAGGGAGTCGATGCGGCGCAGTGGGACGCCGAGATCAGCCAGCTTCATCAGCGTCGTCGGCTTCATGCGACCGGCAAACGTGATGCGCGCATCGGGGGAGGCGAGCATGCCTGCGCGCCGGATTCTGGCGAGGGGCTGCTTGAGATCGGACGACCCACGCTGGTACCATTCTGTCGCCAGCACCCGCGCGCCCAACCGCTCGGCTTCGCTGACAAACCCTTCGGCAAGGAACTTGCCGTATGCATCGACCGGCGCAAGTACTGCAAGCGTCCGGAAGCCGCGCTGTTCCACCGCATAACGCGCCATCGCCCGTCCACGCGCGTCATAGTCCGGGTTTGCCTGGAAGACGTACTTCCCCGTGGCCGCAAGCCCGTTGGCATTCGCCGTCGGGCTGATCAGCGGGACCCCACGCGCGTTTGCGGCCGCAGCGGCGGGACCGACCGTGGCGGAGAACACGGGGCCGATAATCCCGATGACCTCATGGATCGCCGCAAGCTCCTGAGCGCCCCGGCTGGCCACCTGCGGATCGCGCTCCGTGTCGCGGACCTCCATTCTCACCGCAACGCGCATGCCGGGTCGTCGCGTGAATTCTTCCACGGCAAAGGAAACGCCGTCGAACACCTCAGTACCGACCTCCTTGACGGCCGAGCGTTCGTGATTCGTCATCAGCGGAAGCAGCACGCCGAGTGCGACGCTGCTTTGCGCCGAGATCCGCAGGCGGATGGCTGCCGCACGGGCAGCATACGCGTGACCCGGATACCTACCGTCCAGGGAATCGAGCGCAATGCCCGCCTGCACCGAGTTCTCCCCCGCGGCTTCCTGCTCGGCGATCACCATCCAGAGGTACGCGCGCTCCGCAGGAGAGCCGGCACGGGCAAGCCAGGCACGAAGGGAGAACAGACTGACGTGCGCGCGGATGGTTGAATCCATCGCCGCCGTGATTTCGCCGATGAGCCGCGGCGGCGAAGAAGGACCGAGCCGGGAAAAGGCGGTCAGGTACATTTCCATCGCCTCCTCCCAGCGTTCGATCCTCGCGTACACGACGCCGAGCGTGTACTCCGCATCGGGGATGTATGTGCTCTCCGGGTGGCGGGCGATGAAGGCCTTCAACGACTTTGCGGCCTCCAGGTTCTCCCCTGCGAGGCAGAACGCCTTCCCGCGCATCACGAACGCCGCAGTGACGCGGTGCGACGTCGGGAAGTCGCGCATCAGAAGCTCGAAACGCCCCGCTGCTTCCCGGAAGGCGCCGGCATCGTAGAGGGCAACGGCGTCACGGAACTGGCGCTCCGCTTCCTCGGAGTACTCCACGACGACCTGCGCGGCGGCATGACGGGCCGGGGCGCCAAGGGCCAGCATGGTGAGCAGGCCCCCAAGGTACCACGATGCACGGACGATAGAGCGGGGCATAGGGATCCGAAGGATGACTCAGCGCGGCGTCAGTAGTCGCGACGGATGGTCGCCAGACCGATGGAAGTCGACCCGAAGAACATCAACAGCGATAGAACACCCACCGCGACGACGGGCAGCGTCAGCCACTCGGGCGCTGAAGAGCCGCGAAGGATCAGCATCTCAAAATATCTGTTGAGCGGGACGACCAGAATCATGACAATGCAGCCGAGGTACACCATGCCTGCCAGGAACGTCAGCGACGCGCCCTGGGACGACGCCACCCGGATCGGGTTCCTCTCACGATAGGCCGCGAAATAGGCACCCGCACCGAGGTTCATGCTCGTCAGTGCAAGGGCAACGAACGCCGTGCAGAGCAGGGCCACCCCGGTCAGCACAGGATTGTCTCTCATCATCGTGGCCGACACGATTGCGAGGATTTCCGCAAGGAACAGCACAAGCACGAACGACGCGAAGAATTTGTGCCAGTACACCTTCTGGATCGGAACAGGCGCCGAGCGGACGCACCAGAACGCATCTCCCTCGAGGCTGACCGCCGGAAAAACGAACCGGAGCGACACCGAAGCGATCAGGAACCCATCGAAGAGAAAGACGACGAGGAACGAGACGGTCTGGAGAAACGGCTGGCTCAACCGGAGCTCCAGCGACCCCATCGACACGAGAAAGACCATAAGCAGAAGAAACATCAAAAGAAGGTGCAGCCACTGACTCGGCTCGCGGAAGAAGACCCAGAAATCCCGGCGCAGCAGCGCGTCGGTCTGTCTTGACAGGATCCCCGGCCTGCCGAACGACATGAACCGCACTGTGAGCCACCCCGGTCCGCCGCCGCGTTGGCTCCGTGTGCTGGCCGCCGCCAGCCAGCTCGGGTAGTAGTACCGCCAGGCCATGAAGCCGGCCACCACGAGGAGGCCGCCGAGTGTCAGCAACAATATGACCAGGTTGGCAGCCGCCCGCCCCGAGTCGTCCGACATCGTCCAGTAGAGGTACTCCGAGACCCAGTGGTTCGGCAGGTAACGGATGAACGGGGGATCGAGGTAGCCGAAATATGCGTTCACGTCCGGATAATGCTTCATCACCTCCTGCACCAGCAGGACTGGATTGACCACCGAGAAGTAAAGATAGATGGCCGAAAGATAGACCAGGACGATCCCCGCCAGCAGCCACCGAATGCCGATGCGCGAGGCGATCTTGACGAGCACCATCAGCAGAATCACTGCGATGATCCCCGCGATCAGCATGAACGGAAGGAGCACCACAAACAGGGTGAACAGGTAGAAATACCAGGGCATGGAGAAATACGAACCATACCCCAGGAGCAGTGCCAGACCGAGCAGGAGCAGCGTGCTTGAGCTGTAAAAAAAGTTGTCAATGAATTTTACCACAAAGACCTTGTAATGCGAGACGGGGAGCCCCATCAGGAAGCCGACTTCTTCCGACCGGTACAGCGTGGCGTAACAGACGATCATGTTCCCGAGGTTGACCGTAATGAAGAAGACATAAAGCAGCATGGAGAGGAAGCGATGGAACAGGAAGAGCCCGATGTGGGCCTGCTGAAGGAGGTACCCGGTCGAGGCGCGGGAGAGGAGGAAGACGCCGACGGCCACGCCGCCAAAGATCAGAAGAGAGGAAAGGTTCTTGAAGAGGCTCTGGACGCGGAAATCCAGCGCGCTCTTGAGAAAGCCCGCGGCCTTGACGTTCAGGACGAGAGCAATTTCACGCATGGGGCCTTATTTCGTGAGCTCCAGGAACATGGCCTCGAGCTGGCCGTTGAACCGCCGCATCGCATTCTGCGTCTCTTCATAGATGATGCGCCCCTGTTTGATGATCGCGATCCGGTCGCAGAGCTCCTCGACGATCTCAAGCAGGTGGGTCGACATGAAGATCGTCAGCCCGTTGGTTGTCCGCTCCTTCAGGCGGTCCTTGACCAGGCGGGAACTTCGGGGGTCGAGGCCGACGAGCGGCTCGTCGATCACCAGCACCTTGGGATCGTGCATCAGCGCCGCGGCAAGCACGATCCGCTGCCGCATCCCCTGCGAGTATTCCTCGGCGCGCCTGTCGATGAAATCACCGATTTCAAACACTTCGATGCACTCGTCAATCCGATCGCGAATCTGCTCCACCGACATTTCGAAGAGGCCGCCGATGAAGCTGAGGAACTCCCGCCCGCTCAGCTTCTCGTACAGGAACGGCTGGTCGGGGACGTACCCGATGCTCCGTTTTGCCGGAAGAGGATCACGATGGATGTCATGACCGTTCACCAGGCAAACCCCCTCTGAAGGAGCGTACAGGCCGGTCAGCATTTTGATGGTCGTTGTCTTTCCCGCGCCATTTGGGCCCAGGAAGCCGAAAAACTGCCCCTGGCCGATCTGGAGAGAGACATTGTCGACGGCCTTGAAGGTGCCGAATCGCTTTGTGACGTTGCGGAGCTCAATCATGAGTGCCGGTTGTTTGCCTCGGTCATGCAAAAAAACAATTAGCCGAAAAATCCCCTCAGAATCAACCGACCTGACGGAGCTCTCTCATGAGAAGCCGATGGGACCTGTCGAGCCGACGGGCAAGCCGTGCGGCATACGGATTGTACCGCCACATGTCCCTGAACAACTGCAAGGAATCACGTCCCGCGATCTCGCGGAGGACCCGGAGGTGATCATACGACGGCGTCGACCACGCCCTCAACGGGACTCGGGCCTCGACCATCAGCCGCCCGGCGTACTGGCTTGCGAGCAGCGTGTCGGCCATCAGACGATCGTGCGCAGCGGGTGACATGACGTGACAGCGGAGGCCCTCCCGTGCCGCGAGCCGCCGCAGTGTGACCATGTGTGCTTTCCGCACCCGGACGGGGCAGACAACGAGCCTCTTCCCGCGCAACGATGTGGCGGCACTGTCCGGCCCAAACAGGGGGTGGAGGCCAATAATCGAGACGCTTCGTGACAGGGCCCGTTTCATCCACCGTACCGGGTACACCTTGACAGAACAGACATCCAGGATCAGAGCATCCGGCCGGACGTGCTTTCGCAGCTTCTGCAGGAGAGGTGGAAGTGTTGAGATGGGCACAGCGAGGACCACGATCGGCTGTCCGGCCGCTTCGCCAAACGTCCCCCGGGCGACGGAGGGGCTGGCGACGCCCTTCAGGCGCGGATCGAACACCACGATTCGTGCATGGCGGCCAATCCATCGGGCGGCGAAACGCCCGAACCGCCCGTAACCGATCAGTCCGACGGACGGCCTCATCGTCGGGCGATCGACTTCTGCGTGGTCCTGGCAAGCTTGAAGATTGCCCGGAACATCTCTGCGATCAACGTATCATTCAGGTCGAGATCGGATGCGATGGCCCGCTGTCTCCGCAGGATTTCCCGCTCCCGATTCCTGTCCACGATCCGCGATCCCCTCCGCTTCTTCACCTCGCCGATCTGCCGCACCAGCGCCTGCCGCTCGTGGAGGAGGAGGACAAGATTACTGTCGATCAAGTCGATGGTATCGCGCAATCTGTTCAACGTGCTCCGGCGCACCAGGAGCCTCTGTCGCGTCAGATGGTCGAGGATCGTCAGCGCGACCATGGCCTCCGCGACGGGAACGACCCGCGGACAGATGCACGGGTCGTGCCTCCCCTCCACCGAAATCACGGCAGGTTTTCCCTCGACGGTTACGGTCTCCTGTTCTTTCCTGATCGACGAAGGGGGTTTGACGGCGATGCGGACAACGATATCCTCGCCGTTCGAAATCCCTCCCGCAATCCCCCCGGCATTGTTCGTTCTCGTCCGTATCCGGCCGGTCGATGACTCGCGGTATATCGGATCGTTGTTCTGGCTTCCGCGGAGGCGGGCGGCAGCAAAGCCGTTGCCCACTTCGAACCCTTTGATCGCGCCGATCGACATCAACGCCTTTGCGAGATCCGCCTCAAGCTTGTCGAACACCGGCTCGCCGAGACCGACAGGCGGGTTCTTCACGATGACCTCGACGATGCCGCCGACAGAGTCTCCTTCCCGCTTCAGGCGCAGGATGCGGCGCGCCATCGCCTCCGCCGCCACAGGATCGGGGCAGCGCAACGGGTTTGTCTCGATCACAGACCTGTTGACGCTGCGCGCCCTGATCCCTCCCGCCTCGAGCGTATACGCGAAGATCTCGATCCCCCGCTTCGCAAGGAGGGTCTTCGCCACTCCCCCGGCCGCAACCCGTGCCGCGGTCTCCCGCCCTGACGACCTCCCACCACCGCGATAGTCGCTGATGCCGAATTTCGCCAGGTAGGTGTACCCCGCGTGCCCGGGGCGGAACATGTCCTTGATCTTTTCGTACGCGCCGGGGCGCTGATCCCTGTTCCTGATGATCAAGCAGATGGGGGTTCCTGTCGTCTTCCCCTCAAAGACACCACTGAGGATCTCCACCTCGTCCGCTTCGGCGCGGGACGTCGTGACTGCGCTTTGTCCAGGCCTGCGCCTGTTGAGCTCGTGCTGAATCTCCGCGATATCGATGGGGAGGCCGGGGCGCACGCCATCGATCACCGCACCGATGGCGGGCCCATGACTTTCCCCGAAGGTGGTCACGCGAAAATAATTGCCGGTAGAGTTGCCAGCCATGAACGAGAGTGATGAGTTAAGGGTGATGAGTGTAGAGGTGATCGAATACCTCCCAGAACCGCGGGAAGGATTTCCGCACGCAGTCCGGGTTCTCGATGCGGACACCGGGGACGCGGAGACCGATGAGCGCGAAGCACATGGCGAGGCGGTGATCGTCGCGAGAATCCAGTTGCGCTCCATGCAACGGTGCCGGCACCACTTCAATCGCATCGTCCCTCACAGTCACCTGTGCGCCCAGCTTCCCAAGCTCTTCCGCCAGCCCTTCCGCCCTGTTCGACTCCTTAAACCGAAGATGGGCAACGTTCACGACGCGGGTTGGACCGGCGGCAAACAATGCAACTGCAACGACCGTCGGGACGATGTCCGGCGTCGCGTGCATGTCGATCTCCACTCCGCGCAATTCATCTCCCTGCGCACAAAGGAGGCCATCCTCCCTCCAGTCGACGCCGCACCCCATCGACCTCAGGATCTGAGCGAAGACCGCGTCTCCCTGTCGGGAACCCTCACGCAATCCGGGAACGAAGACCTCACCGCCTGCGATCGCCGCCGCCGCGAGCGGATAGGATGCGCCTGAAGCGTCGCTCTCCACGGAGAATTCCCCGGGCCGATAGCGGCGGGCATTGCTCACCCGGAACACTCCTCGCCCGCCGGCGGTCACCTCCGCCCCAAACGCTTGCATGACGTCCAATGTGAGGTCGAGGTATGGCTCCGAAGCCATCTCCCCTTCGGCGCGGAGTGTCATCATCCGGGCAGCATACGGAGCGACAAGGAGAAGCGACGACATGAATTGGGAACTCTGGTCACTGTGCACCGCAACATCGCCTCCCGGCAGCGCCCCTCCCCGGACAGCGAACCGTATGTCCCCCTTCTCATGTCGGACGGCGATCCCCTGGTTCCGCAGTGCCTCAATCAGTCCCTCATTCGGCCGCTCGGCCATTCGGGGACTTCCTTCAAGGACCGTCGTCCCTTCCGCCAGCGCCGCCAGAGAAAGCAGAAAGCGCAGTGTGGTTCCCGCGTTGCCGACCGGGATGGGGAACTTGGGTGCGAAGAGTCTTCCCCCCGTCCCCTGGACGTTTATCCCTTCCGGCACCTTCCTCGCAAGGACGCCAAGCTGATTCAGGGCGTTGGCAAGGAGCGCCGAGTCGTCGCTGTCCGAAGCATTGAGCAGCCTCGAATCGCCTTCAGCCAGCGCAGCGCAGATTAATGCGCGGTTCGTGATGCTCTTCGACCCCGGAACCTGGACTACGGCACGAAGAGGCCCCGCCGGACGGATCTCCCTGATCATCGCCTCACGTCACTGGTGATCGGCAAGGATCCTCCTCATCAATCGGACGTCAGGGTCCTGGCCGGTGAACAGTCGGAATTGCCTCGACCCCTGATTGATATACATCTCGGTCCCCGACACGACCTTCGCTCCTCCCCTGGCTGCGTCGCGCAGCAGCGTCGTCACCGGGGGGGTGTACACGGCATCGAAGACCACCTTCCCTTGCATCGACCGGCGTGCGATGGGAAGTCGTCCGGCGCCCGGCGTCATTCCCACGGGTGTTGCGTTGACGAGCACGTCCCACGGCAGGGAGTGCAGACGATGCCAGGGAGCTGTCGTGAGTTCGAATTCCCTCGCTAGTGCGCGTGCTCTTGCCGGCTTCCTGTTTGCAATCGTCACCGATGCTCCGCGCCGTTTCGCCTCATACGCAATGGCACGGGCCGCTCCGCCCGCACCGAGAATCAGCACGCGCTTTCCCTCCACGCGGATGGTATGCTCGATGGCGTCGAGTGCAGCTGGTGCATCGGTGTTCGTCCCCCACCACGTTCGTCCCCTCCTGCACAGCGTATTGGCCGCACCGATTGCCCGGGCAACGGGGTCAAGGGAGGAAGCGAATTTCATGACGCCCTGCTTATGAGGGAGTGTCACACTGAAGCCGCGTGCCATCGGTGCAATCAGCTTCATGAACCGCGAGAGATCCGTCACGTTGAAACGACAATAGACGGCGTTCGATCCCGCGACGGCAAACATTCGGTTGTAGATGTAGACCCCCTTGCTGTGCCCGACAGGGTTGCCGATCACACCGAACACTTTTGTGCCGGAGTTGAGGCGATCGGAGCGGTAGAGCTCCTTGAGCAGGCGTGCCGGGATCTGGCCGGGTGCCGCAGTCTTGCCATCCTCTGTCCCCGCGTACGTCGCCCAGCCGCCTGCGACGCGGTACAAGATCCTGCTTGGTTCGCCGGCTTCACCCATCGCGATTGCCACGGCCCTGGCGTTGTCACGCTTTGCGCTGGCGAGAAAGTCAAACGCGAACCGGTTCTGCCAGGCATCAGTCGCGGGAAACGCGAATTTCACAATGTCCGCTCCCGCACGGCGCATCCGTCGGTATGTGCGCTCCGGAGCAATGGGATCGCCCGGTCGGAGGTGGTGCGAAAGAATGACCTGCGTTTCTCGCCGTCTCTTGAGAAACTGTGTAATAAATGCACGACTGACTCCGAACTCCAGGTCGACGTACTCGGCCCCGAGCAACGAGGCAGCGCTCAACAGTTCCATTCTGTCCCGCTCCGCCCCGGAAAACCCTCCTCCCTGCCCGACAGGACGACACGTAGCGATCACCGGCTTGCGTGTGGAGAGAAGAAGGACTGCAAGCTCGGGGGAACGGATAAGGTCGAGACGGAATTCCAGGGCATCGGCGTATTTGTTCGAAGCGGCCACCTGTGAAAGCGCGTCGCTCATCCGGGGGCCAGTGATCGAGACGATGATCATGGCCGCGAGGCGCTTCCAGCAGTTCCACCCCTCGGGGCACGGATCCCCTCCTCCCCTCTATATATATCCTTTCCCAAGGCAGAATTGCGAACAAGATCAGTCGGAACTTTCGCGCCGGTGGCGCACGAACCGATCCGCGTGAGAAGGACGAATCGTGTTTCTCCCCCCACATTCTTCTTGTCCATTGCGAGTGCGTCGAGGAACGCCTTTGTAACGACCCGTTTCGGCATCCTGGTCGGAAGGCCGGCGGCACGCAGGACGGAGAGGAGCCGTACCCGTTCGGCCTCTCTGAGTATCCCCATCCTTACGGCCAAGGCCGATTCCGATGCGAGCCCGATGGCAACGGCATAACCATGCTTCACTCTGAATCCGGAGGATGCTTCGAGAGCATGGCCGAAGGTGTGCCCGAGGTTGAGCGTCTTGCGGAGTCCGGCTTCATACTCATCCCGTTCGACGACGTGCCCCTTCAGACGGACGGATCGGGCAATCACGCTGTTCAGGATCTCAGGTTCCCTCCGCATGATCGCGGGCATCCTCGCGGCGATGAAATCAAAGAAGTGACGGTCAAGGGCCGCCGCGATCTTCACCACCTCCGCCATTCCGTTCCTGAATTCACGTTCAGGCAGCGTCCGCAGCAGGAGCGGATCGATGAAGACCGCGGTGGGCTGATAGAACGCGCCGATGAGATTCTTCCCCGCCGGATGGTCGATGCCTACTTTCCCCCCGACGCTGCTGTCAACCTGGGCAAGGAGGGTGGTCGGGACCTGAATGAGCCGCACGCCGCGGAGCACTGTGGCGGCCACATATCCGGCCAGATCACCCACAACCCCTCCGCCGAGGGCAACGATGGTGCTGTCTCTTCCGATTTCGCCATGGAGGAGCCGCGTGTGCAGCCTGTTGACAGTCGAGGAGTTCTTGGAGCGCTCACCCGGCGCAACAGCAATCAGCCGTGCATCCACTCCTTTCGTCCTCAGGTTCCGGCGGAGGCCGCGCCCGTAGAGCCGCGCAACCCGTGTGTCGGTAATGATGAACACCCGCCCGCCCCCCATCATGCGCGCCAGCCGCCGGGGAAGCATCGTCAGGAGTCCCGGGAGTATCTCGACGGTATACGATCGCTCCCGTCGGGCATCCAGTTTCACTCGAATGCGCGTCATGCAGGCCCGGACCATTCCGTGGAGGGCAACAAAAAACCTTCACCTGCTTCCGGTGAAGGTCTCTCTGTTCGTGGCATAGAGCACCCTGAACATCACCCCACCGGACGCGCCGTGCGCTGATAATACTCCTTCCGGTAGAACCAATATGGAGTGTCGATGCGGTGCATGATATGCCGGAAAAGTATACACGAAACCGGCAAGAAAGTCAATATACAGGCCATCACGGCTGCTTGGAAGTCGCGCCCGATTTTCCTATCTTTACCCGCGTGACCATTCGTCGGAGTTCAGTGCCGCATCAGGACGTCGGTTCCCTCTTCGATTCCATCGCATACCGCTACGACCTCCTCAATCATCTCCTGAGCGGAGGCATCGACCACTACTGGCGCCGGAGGGCGATCGCAGAGCTTCGCGACCTCCGACCGCGGCGTGTGATTGACGTCGCGACCGGGACCGCAGACCTCGCCATCGCTGCCGCGCGTCTCAACCCTGAACGCATTGTGGGGGTGGACATTGCCGGGAATATGCTTGCCCTGGGGCGCCGAAAGGTTGCGGCTCGCGGACTGGATCGCCTGATCACGCTTCAGGGAGGAACCGCCGAGCAACTCGAGTTTCCGGATGCTTCGTTCGATGCGGCGATCGTCGCATTCGGCGTCAGGAACTTTGCCGACCTCGCAGCCGGCCTGGCAGAGATGCGAAGGGTGATTCGGCCGGGCGGAATGATCGTCATCCTCGAGTTCTCCCGCCCGGCTGCGTTCCCGTTCAAGCAACTCTACTTCCTCTATTTCCGCAGAGTAATCCCATTCGTGGGGAGGATCGTGTCGCGGCATGACACGGCGTACCGCTATCTTCCTGAGACCGTCATGAAGTTCCCCCAGGATCGCCAATTCCTCGATATCCTGTCACGGACAGGATTCTCGTCCGTCTCTGCCGCACGGCTGACGTTTGGCATCGTGTCCATTTATACCGGTGTGCGAACGTCATGAGCGAGCGCATCATTCACGTAGGACACAGTCCCGACCCTGACGATGCCTTCATGTTCTACGGGCTTGCGAGCGGTAAGGTGAAGCTGGAGGGAATCCGCATCGAACACCTTCTGGAGGATATCCAGTCGCTGAACGAGCGCGCATTGCGCGGGGAGCTCGAAGTCACGGCGATCTCTGCCCACGCATTCGCCTCGGTCGCGGGGAATTACCGGGTCATGCGGACCGGCGCAAGCATGGGAGAAGGGTACGGACCGGTCATCATCTCCCGGAAATTCAGATCACTGGATGAGCTGAAGGGGAAGACCGTCGGCACCCCCGGCCGCCTTACCACTGCAACCTTATTGTTCAAGACCTTTACCGACGGGATCAGGAACGTCGATATGCCGTTCGATGCTATCATGGGCGCAGTGGATCGCGGGACGGTCGACGCGGGCCTCCTGATTCACGAGGGCCAGATCACCTATGCGTCGCTCGGGTACACGAAAGTGCTGGATTTCGGGGAATTCTGGCAGAAGGAAACTGAAGGGCTGCCGCTGCCATTGGGGCTGGATGTGGTGCGAAAGGATCTTGGTGAGGAGTTGGCACACCGGCTTTCGCAGGGACTGAGAGACAGCATCGCCTACGGGTACGACCACCAGGATGAGGCAATCCCGTATGCCCTCCGTTGGGGAAGGGGGATAGATCGGAAATTGGGAGAAAAATTCGTCAAAATGTACGTCAGTCAACTGACAATCGACATGGGGGAGAAGGGGCGGCGGGCGATCGAACTCCTCTTTCTTCGAGCACGCGAGAAAGGTCTCGTCCCGAAAGTTCCGACGATAGAGCTCTATTGAGCGCAAGCCGGATGCGGAATGCCCCACGCATTGACTATTTCATGAAATCTTGCGTTGTTACCCGCGTCAGCTTCCGAGAAGATATCGGAGGACGCAATGTTCGTCCGTCTCTTGGCCGCATTGGTGACCTTCACAGTCATCGGTTGCGGCAGGCCCTCGACGGGCCCGGTGCTCCCCTTCGGCGACAGCCCCAACGGCAGCCAGCCCCTGGTCATCATCGAAAGCCTCATCGACGCACCCGCTTCCGCCATTGGACCCTACGGATACATCCGCATCGGTTGGTACCATGACTTCTCCCAATACGACAGCCTGCGGATCACTGTCTCGGTCAAAAGAGTCTCGCCGTCTTCGGCATACGACCGATTCTTGATCAAAGTGGGGCCGGCGTTCTCTCTGCGTGATTCGATTTCGGCAGGGGAGCAGACATTCTCGTTCCTGCTGAAGACATCGGATCTGGCGAAGCCCAATTTCGCGGCCCTGGCGTTGATGGTGCTGGATCCCGACGTCATGCTGCAGTTCTCCCACCTTCGGGTGAGCGGCTGGGGGTCGCGATGATCCCGGAGCGCGGGTTATCCCCCGCCTCAGGCGGCAACTTCTGACGGTCTGAAGACGCGGAGAATCTCGTAGAGCGTCGTTCGCTGGGCGGCAGCGAAGCCTGCATCGTGGATCAGCTGGATGCACTCCTCGGTGTTCGTCGTGTTGACGAACTTTGCCGCAGCATGCACGTTCTCCTCCTGCAGGGTCCCTCCGAAGTCGTCCGCTCCGAAGTGCAGTGCAATCTGACCAGTCTTCTTCCCCTCCGAAAACCACGAGGCCTGGATGTGCTGAACGTTGTCCAGGTAGATCCGCGCCAGTGCGATCATCTGCAGGTAGCGGGTCGGCGTTGCGTAGTGAGGGATGAGCTTCTCGAGCGGCGTATTGCCCGGCTTGAAGCTCCACGGGATGAACGCCGTGAACCCGCCAGTCTCATCCTGCAATACGCGGACGACCTCCAGGTGTTCTACGATATCCTCATCCCGCTCAAGGTGCCCGTACATCATCGTCGCAGTCGTCTTGTATCCGATGTGGTGCGCCTCGCGCATCACGTCGATCCAGTCCGCGCTTGTCCCCTTCAGATGACTGATTTTTTTCTTCACCCTGTCGGAGAGGATCTCCGCTCCTCCTCCGGGAATTGTCCGGAGTCCCGCTTCCCAGAGACGTCGTAACACTTGCGGGACTGAGAGTCTCGCAACGGAGGCCATGCCGATGATTTCGGACGTGGAGAAGAAGTGGGGGTGGACCTCGGGGACCTCCCGCACCGTCCTCTCCACAAGCTCGACGTAATATTCGAACGGGAGTGCGGGATTCACTCCCCCCTGTAATAAGACCGTTGTCACGCCCGCGGCCGCGGCATCACGGAACTTCGCGATCATGTCGTCGACCGTGTGCGTGTATGCCCCGTCGTCTTCCGGATGCCTGTAGAAGGCGCAGAAGATGCAGTCGACGTTGCAGACATTGGTGTAGTTCGGGTTCGTGTCCGTCACAAACGTTACCTGCTGGAGCGGGTTCTTGCGGAAGCGGATCTCGTTGGCGGCGTCGGCAAGGTCGAGGAGCTCGCCGTGCCGGAGGAGTTCGAGCCCCTCCTCGCGCGTGATCCGCTCCCCCCTCCGTGCCCGTGCGAAGATGTCGGAACAGTGCATGGCGCGTCCTCTACATGATTCGCTTGTGCGGCAACTCTGAATACAGGTCGCCTCTCCCGACCGGGTGGCCTGCGTCGATCTCTCTGGAGAGCCGGCTGAAGACGGCAATCGCTTCCCGTTCCCGCTCGCCGAGCCTGTAATTGAACCCCTCAAGATATTCCACGCTCTCTTCCTCCGTCAGCCCGATGCGCCGTCCATGCGGTGCCGCGATCGCAGCAACATCATCTTCGGAGGCATCGAGTGATCGGGCCAGCATGCCGTTCAGATCCGCTTTGACGGTCGTGGGGAGCGCCCTGCGCACCGCCCACACCGCAAACACGAACGGAAGCTTCTGCCACTCATACCATTCACGCGCAAGATCGTACACGATTGTAAAACCGGGAAGTCCGAATTTGTTTCTTCGCAGGGCCTCGTCGCCGATCAACAAGACCGCGGAATACTTGTCGTAGTTGTTGACGCCGCTGTGGAGACGCTCAAACACAACGCTGACGCCGTAGCGCTTCTCCAGAAGGATCTTCAGGAGCTGCACGGACGTCGCGGTGTCGTCGATGATGCCGATCGTTTTCCCTTCCAGATCGTGCCACTCGTCCCTGGAAAAGAGCATCACGCTCTTCACCTGATCGCGAGAGGCGATGCACCAGTCCATCACCTCGAGGGTCGACTCCTGCCGCAGATAGTCCATGAGGGAGAACGGGCCGGCATCGAGTTTCCCCTCGGCGCTCAGGATTCCCATCCGTCGCGGAACGACCGGCAGGATTCGAAACTGGCGACGTTCCAGACGCGCGTAGAAAGGGACTGAGTTCAGGTAGGGAATCTTCCCGATAACGTTGTCATGGTGGATGTGGAGGGGATTATAATAGACGTCGCGCTCGACCGGTATCTTGCCGGCATCCTTGATGATCCGGATGATCTGGTCCTTGGCCAGCGACATAGGGCTGATTGCCCCGGCGTCGTGCGCGATCTTCTCACCCCCCACGGTGCCGTCCATGTCGTCGGCACCGAAATTCAGCGCCACGGCAGCCACCTCTTCCGTGAGCATCACCCAGTAGGCCTTGATGTGAGGGAAATTATCCAGCATGAGGCGTGACACGGCGATGGTCTTGAGGTCGTCGATCGCGGATGTGAAGCGGTTTCTCGGCTTGATCCCTGTGTCCCCCGGCTGGAACGCAAGGGGGATGAAGGTGAGGAACCCGCCGGTCCGGTCCTGCGCCTCCCGCAGTCGGATCATGTGCATGAGCCGTTCTTCGATGGTTTCGATGTGCCCGTAGAGCATCGTGCTGTTGGTCGGAATGCCGAGCCGATGTGCCGTCTCGTGAACCTCGAACCATCCCTTGGCGCCGATCTTCTGAGTGAAGAGTTGCTTGCGCACCCGCTCGGAGAACACCTCCGCGCCGCCTCCGGGCAGGGTCTTCAGACCGGCCTGCTGGAGCTGGCGCAGCACGTCCTCGACCGGCATCTTGAACTTCTTGTGAAAGAAATCGATCTCCACGGCCGTGTAGGCCTTCACATCCGCGTCCGGAAGATGGCGGCGGATACTGGCGACAATCTCCAGGTACCGCTCCCACGGCCAGTCCGCAGGCATCCCCCCCGTAACGTGCACCTCACGGATCTCCGGGGTCAGCTTTCCAAGGATCTCCTCCGTCGTCATCTCGTAGGCGCGCGGGTCACCTTTCTTGACGGCGAAGTCACAGAACTTGCAGGAGAGTACGCAGATGTTCGTGTGCTCGATCTTCTGGTTGAGGACAAAGTAGACTGCATCGCCGCTGCGCGACTGTTGGACGGCATGGGCCATTTTGCCGAGCGAGATGATGTCCGGGGTCGCGTACAGCACCTTTCCGTCGTCGAAGGAGAGCCTCTCGCCCCGCTCAACCTTCGACCAGATCGGGATCAGTGCATTGTCACGTATCGTCATGGATGTCTCTTTTGGCGTTCATTCATATTCCCTGAGGCTTCAGCGCCAGTACTGTTCCCAGCGCTCATCGACCCTGCGCCTGACGTCCTCGCTCATCGCGAGCGGCTCAGGATACCCCGGCTTCCATGTCGCGTCGATCCCCATGGCGCCACCGTAGACCGGACTTGCCCCGACGAGTTTCTGTTCTGTGAATAGTATGTCCCGTGCGCAGTCAAACCGCGTGAAGACCCCCCAGATGGTCTTTTCGCGGTCACGGATCTCCACGTCGTCGCTCACCGCAGCGATCAGCGGAACCTGTTGAAGGGCGGGATGTCTGACCAGCCGCTTAATGACCGGCAGGCCAAGCCCGCGGATCTTGACGAGCAGAAGTGCCTCCCCCATGAGGTGTTGGTCGGTGATCCGCCGGTCCACCCCCCTCAGATCGGGAATTCGCGGGTGACGGCGCGGCCCGCGTCCGGAGGCCTGCCCCCCACGGCGCCGGGATTTCCGGGTTGCGTCGATGATCATCTTGCTGCCCAGGTTCATCGTGTAGCTCGTAAAGTCCAGTGTGTCGAGCGGAACGCGAGGCAGAAGGAGGAAATCGTGCCGGGGATCGAAGTGCTCCCTGATTTCACTCAGCACAGCGTCGAAGCTCCTCACATCGACTCCTTCTGTCACAAGCACGATGCACTTCGTGAGCGAGAGTTGCGAAATGCCCATCAGTCCGAGCGCAGTCTTCATCGCCTCCTTGCCGTACCGCTGGTCCACGGCGACGGCCAGGAGGTTGTGGAAACCCGCTTCGTAGTAGGCCCAGAGGTCTGTAATCTCCGAATGGATCAGCTTCACCAACGGACCGAGGATCCGCTGCGTGGCATCGCCGAGGAACTTATCCTCCATGGGTGGGATGCCGACAACGGTTGCCGGGTACACGGGGTTGTGCCGGTGAGTGACCGCCGTGACGTGGAAGACCGGAAACTCCGCGGCGTGTGAATAATGGCCGAAGTGATCGCCGAAGGGCCCTTCCATCCTCCGCTCACCCGGCTGGACGACTCCTTCAAGAATGAACTCCGCATTGGCAGGGACCGGGAGTGAGATCGTCTTTCCTTTCGCGAACTGCGTCCGGTGACCGCGGAGGAAACCCGCGAACATCGCCTCATCGATGTTTTCGGGAAGAGCCGCAACCGTCGCGAGCAGGAGCGCCGGGTCGGTTCCGAGCGCCACGGCCAGTTCCATCGGCTGGCCAAGCTTCTCGGCCTGATAGTAATGAAACCCTCCCCCTTTCTGGATCTGCCAGTGCATCCCCGTCGTCTTCCGGTCGAACACGTGCATCCGGTATACCCCCATGTTCCGCTTGCCGGTGCGGGGGTCGCAGGTAATGACCTGGGGAAGCGTGATGAATCTCCCGCCGTCGCCCGGCCAGCATGTGAGCACCGGCAATGCATCGAGATTCGGCTCTTCGACCACCTGCTGGGAGAGGCCTGCAGACACGCGTCGCACCGATGCATGGAGAAGGCGACGGGCCACCGGCCGGTTCTTCCAGAACACGCGGGGGTGAGGCGGTAGAGCATCTTCGAAGAATCTGATCAACTCGTTCCCGAGCTCCTGTGGGTGTTTGTGAAGCGCGAGCTCGCAGCGGAAATCGCTCGCGAGCGCGTTGATCACCACGGGATACGGCGACCCTTTCACTCGCTCGAACCAGAGGGCGGGTTTTCCCTCCCGAATCGCCCGTGCGGCGACTTCAGTAATCTCCAGAAACGGATCGACCTCGAAAGGAACGCGGTGGAGCTCCCCCACCGACTCGAGATACCGCGCGAAGTCACCGAATGTCGAGAACCTCATTCGAGTTCCTCCCCCCTCCACCCACGCCCCGCGCGAACGGCAAGCTGGCCAAGCACCTTGTCGGTGAACGCGCCGACAAATTCTTCCACGTTTTTGGGGACAAAATACATCGGCGGCGCGATCGGCATCACCACCGCCCCTTGTGCCGAAAGCCGGGCGCACTGCTCGAGCGTGGCTGTCGAGAGAGGTGTCTCGCGAACGCAGAGAATCAGCTTGTACCGTTCCTTCAGGCAGACTTGCGCCGTCCGGGTGATGAGCGTGTCACCGATGCCGGATGCGATCTTTCCCACCGTCGACGTTGATGCCGGGATGATGACAAGAGTATCAAATGCATTCGACCCTGAGGCCGTGGGTGCGGTCAGGTCGTCATCCGAAAACACCCGCGTCACGTACGGCTTCAAGTCCTTCTCGCTCATCTGCAGCTCGTCGCGCAACAGGACTTTTCCCCAGGAGCTGACGATGAGAAACTTCTTGTCGGGGCATTTCTTCAGAAAGTCCAGCGCATACACCGCGCCGGAGGAGCCGGTGATGCCGATGACGGTCTTCATGCGTACACCCCTACGACCACCATGCAGAAGACAGACGCACCCGCAACGGCATTGATCCTGAAGAATGCCAGTTCGACGTCCTCTGCCTTCCGTTGTTCCAGGTAGAGCAGAAAGCCTGTCAGCAGGAGGAGCGGAAGCGCCAGGAGGGACATCACGGAGATGTAGAAGAGAACGGCAAGCAGGAAGAAGGCGATCAGGTGAAAGAGCGCAGAGTATTGCAGTGCGCGGTGCCGCCCGAACCGCGCGGGGAAGGAATACAGCGATTCCTTCCGGTCGAATTCCTCGTCAAGCGTCGCATAGATGATATCGAAGCCGGTAACCCAGAACAGGGTGAACAGAGAAAGCAGGGCAGGGACAAGCAGGTGGTCGAACGAGGGGGAAACGGCAAACCACCCTCCCAGCGGACCCATTGCGAGCCCGAGGCCGACGCCGAAATGAGCGAGCGGCGTGAATCGCTTCATCGTCGGATACACGATGAACACGAGCAGCGGGATGGGGGACATCATGAAGCAGAAGGGGGAAATGAGCCATGCCGATCCGAAATAGAGCGCCATGCCTGTGATCATCACCCATGCCGCTTCCCACACCGTCATCCGTCCGCTCGGCAAATCGCGCATCGCAGTCCGGGGATTCCGCGCGTCAATCTGCCGATCAATGATCCGGTTGAGCGCGAACGCAACGGTCCTGGCACCTGTGGCAGCCGTGAGAACAAGGATGAGAACGCCCAACGACGGTGACGAGCCACGAGATCCGAGCAGGACACCGCTGTAGATCAGGGGCAGTGAAAAGAGCGTATGTTCGATCTTGACGAACGCGAAATAGCGACGCACGCCTGTTCACTCCCACTCGATAGTGGCTGGTGGCTTGGAGCTCACATCATACACGACCCGATTAATCCCCCGCACTTCGTTCGTGATACGGGAGGAGATGCGCGCGAGAACCTCGTGCGGCATCCGGAACCAGTCTGCGGTCATGCCGTCGACGCTGCTCACTGCCCTGATCGCCGCGGTGTATTCGTACGTGCGCCCGTCCCCCATGACGCCGACGGACTGCACAGGCAGCAACACAATAAAGCCCTGCCAGACGTCGCGGTACAACCCCGCGCTTTTCAACTCTTCGACAAAGATCGCGTCGGCATCGCGTAGCAAGCGGAGCCGGTCGGGGGTGATTTCTCCCAACACTCGGACGGCCAGGCCCGGCCCCGGGAAAGGATGACGCCAGAGCAGATCATCCGGAAGTCCCAGTGCGGCCCCAACCGCACGCACTTCATCTTTGAACAGCTCCCGGAAGGGCTCAATGAGCTTCAGGTGCATCTTTTCAGGGAGCCCACCGACGTTGTGGTGTGTCTTGATCGTAACCGAAGGACCGCGGAACGACGTCGACTCGATCACGTCGGGGTAGAGCGTTCCCTGCGCGAGGAACTCCACCTTCCCCATCGTCTTCGCCTCACGCTCGAAGACGTCGATGAACAGGTTCCCGATAATCTTGCGTTTCTTTTCAGGATCCCCTACCCGCTTCAGCGCAGCCAGGAATTGTTCGGAGGCATCCACATAGTCGAGGGCGATGTGAAACCTGTCGCGGAACGTCCTGACCACGGCATCGGATTCATCCTTGCGCATCAGCCCGTTATTGATGTGGATGCAGGTGAGCTGATCCCCAATCGCCTGATGGATGAGGACGGCGGCGACGGAAGAGTCGACGCCACCGCTGAGCGCGCAAATGACCTTCCCCTTCCCTACCGTTGACCTGATGGAACGGACAGAGTCCTGAATGAACGCTGCGGCATTCCACCCGCCTGAACAGCCGCAGATGCCGTACAGGAAATTCCTGAGGATCTCCTTCCCCTTCGGCGTATGGACCACTTCGGGATGAAACTGGACGCCGTAAATCTTCCGTGCCGTGTCTCTGATTGCGCAGATAGGGGAGTTGGTACTGTGCGCGATCGTCACGAATCCACTTGGGATTCCCGTGAGATGGTCGCCGTGGCTCATCCAGACATGGAGCCCGCCGGGGCCGTCCGGAATCACTCCGGCAAAGAGATCACCCGCGTCATCGACGACGAGCTCGGCCGGCCCGTACTCTCTTCTTGCAGCTTTGTCGACTTCGCCCCCAAGTTGAAAGGCCATGAGCTGCATCCCGTAGCATATACCAAGGATGGGGATTCCAAGAGTAAACACATCCGGCGATGAAATGGGTGCACCCTGTTCGTACGCGCTGTAGGGGCTTCCCGAAAGGATGATCCCTTTGGGGTTCAGGGATCTGATGACATCCAGAGGGATACTGAATGGGCGGAGCTCCGAATACACCCCCAGCTCCCGGACTCGGCGGGCAATCAGCTGCGAATACTGAGAACCGTAATCAAGAACGAGAACAAGCTCCCGGTACATCATTGAGTGGGGATCGGCGGTCATGAATGTCTAAAGATACGGAAAATCTTCCCGCCGTTCAACCGTGCGCTTTCGGATTGACAATCACCGACCTTCCTCGTTAGATTGTAGCTCTCTTCCATCAATGTCTACTGCTCACTCACCATGGGTTACCCGCCATGTATCGAATACAGCTGTTATTCTCCATCGCTCTCGCTTCTGCGAGCCACGACGCCGAGCAGGCCACTGAACGGCAGCAAACCTACTGTAATCCCCTCAACATCGACTACGCGTACAGTCCCATACCGAACTTCTCCGTCATGGGGAATCACCGCACGACCGCTGATCCGGTGATCGTCCTGTTCAAGGGGCATTACTTCCTGTTTTCCACGAACCAGTGGGGCTACTGGTGGAGCGACGACCTCTCGCGCTGGACGTTCGTCCCGCGGAAGTTTCTCAAAGCCTATCACCATGTGTATGACGAGCTCTGCGCCCCCGCGGCAGTGGCGATCGGCGATACACTCCTCCTCCTCGGCTCCGCCCGCACGAAAGACTTCCCCATCTGGATGAGCTCCGACCCGACCGTCGACGACTGGAACGAAGCCCTCGACTCGTGCGACGTGGGCGCATGGGATCCCGATCTCTTTCTCGACGACGACGGCCGGCTGTACATGTATTATGGTTCGAGCAACGATCGCCCGATATACGGTCAGGAGCTCGACCGCAGGACTCTGCGGTCGATCGGCAATCGGAAGGAATTGCTGTGGTTGCACGACGACATTCACGGGTGGGAGCGTTTCGGGGAATACGGCGACAACACCTTCCTCCGCCCCTTTATCGAGGGGGCGTGGATGACGAAATACAAAGGGAAGTACTTCCTGCAATACGCCGCCCCCGGGACGGAGTTCAGCGGATACGCAGACGGCGTGTATGTTGGAGAACACCCCTTCGGGCCCTTCAGCTATCAAACCCATAACCCGTTTTCTTACAAACCGGGCGGCTTCGCGCGGGGTGCTGGACACGGCTCGACATTTCAAGACACATTTGGCAATTGGTGGCACGTGGCGACGATCGCCATCGGAGTGAAGAACAACTTTGAGAGACGAATCGGATTGTGGCCGGCGGGGTTCGACAAGGATACGCTTCTCTATTGTAACACCGCCTATGGAGACTATCCCTGGTATCTCCCCGGCTCGGGAAAGACAGGCTCCACCGGCTGGATGATCCTCAACTACGGCAAACCGGCGACCGCGTCATCGACGCTCGGAGGGTTCGTCCCGAATCATGCCGTGGATGAGAATATCAAGACGTACTGGTCAGCCGCAACAGGCAATGCAGGAGAGTGGTTCACCAGTGATCTGGGAGAAATTTCGACCGTCATGGCGGTTCAGATCAACTATGCCGATCAGGATGCGGAGCTCGTGGGGAAACGGAAGGGAATCTTCCATCGATACATCGTTTCTGCTTCGACGGACGGGAAGAGCTGGTCGGTGCTTGTTGACAAGCGGCGCAGTATGCAGGATGTGCCGAATGACTACGTCGAACTGCAACGCCCCGTGAACGCCCGATTCGTCAGAATCGAAAACGTGCATGTCCCCACGGGCAGGTTCGCATTGCTCGGCTTCAGGGTGTTCGGAAAGGGGGCGGGGGCGGTTCCTGATACCGTGCGGAATCTTGTCGTCCTCAGGGGAGACAGCGACCGGCGCAACGCCTGGATCAAATGGCGGCAGTCGAATGACGCCGTGGGATACACGATCTATACCGGCACGACACCCGACAAGCTCTATCACAACATCATGGTCTACGGCGCGAACGAGTACTTCTTCTTCGGCCTCGACCGCGACCGTCCGCAGTATTTTCAGATCGAAGCGTTTAACGAAAGCGGAATCGGACCAAGATCAGCCGTAGTCAAAGCAGAGTGAACTCCTCGGTCTCAATCTCAATCTAAATCTCAATCTCGATTCCAATCTCGACCTCCCCTTAACCTTTCCCTGAACCTTATCTCTTCCTCCTGAACGCCACCCCCTTTTCTTTGTGTAAGAACTTGTGAAGTATATCCGCAAGGTCCGGCTTCGTCACTTCATCGAGCGTGTAGCGGACGCGGACTGAGGGCTTGCGGATCTTCAGGACTCGGCGGAGATCGATCGGCGTGCCGATCACCACGGCGTCGCAGGGAACCTCATTGATGGTTGTTTCAAGGTCCCTGACCTGCTGAGCGCCGTATCCCATGGCCGGCAGGACGGCCCCTGTCTTCGGATATTTCTCGTAGGTGGCGGCGATAGAATTAACAGCATACGGACGGGGATCGACGATCTCCCGGGCACCGAACATTCTGGCCGCGATGGTCCCCGCACCGTACTGCATCTCGCCGTGCGTCAGCGTCGGGCCATCCTCCACAACCAGCACGCGATTTCCCCTGATCACTGCAGGGTCTTCCACCGTGATGGCCGAGTTCGCCCGCACGATCTGCGCGTGCGGGTTGACCGCCGTGACATTGCGTACCACCGCTTCCACGCTTTCCTTTGGCGCCGAATCAACCTTGTTGATCACGATGACGTCGGCAAGCCGGACGTTCGCTTCCCCGGGGTAGTACGTGATCTCATGGCCTGGCCGGTGAGGATCGACAATGGTGATGGTCAGGTCGGCCTTGTAGAACGACATGTCGTTGTTCCCGCCGTCCCAAACAATAACGTCGGCCTCTTTCTCCGCCTGCCGCAGAATCGCCTCGTAATCGACCCCCGCGTAGATGACCGTCCCTTCCACCAGATGCGGCTCGTATTCTTCCATCTCTTCGACGGTGCACTTATACCGCACGAGATCGTCGAGCGACGCGAAGCGCTGGACCTTCTGCTTCACGAGGTCACCGTAGGGCATTGGATGGCGGATGGCCACCACTCGTTGGCCCTGGCTCCGGAGATATCCGCAGACCTTACGGGATGTCTGGCTCTTTCCCGATCCGGTCCTGACCGCCACGACGGAGACAACCGGTACCTTCGCTCCAAGCATCGTGTGGTTGCCGCCGAGGACTGTGAAGTCGGCCCCAAGCGACATGACAAGTGAGGCCCTGTCCATCACGTACTGGTGGGAGACGTCGGAGTAGGAGAAGATGACCTCATCGACCTTCAGTTTCTGAATCAGCGCTGGAAGATCTGCCTCCGCATAGATCGGGATGCCGCGGGGATACAGCGATCCTGCAAGTTTTGCGGGATACTTTCGCCGGTCGATGTTGGGGATCTGCGTCGCGGTGAACGCAACGACCTCATATGACTTGTTCCCGCGGTACACGGTATTGAAATTGTGGAAGTCCCGGCCTGCGGCTCCCATGATCAGCACTCGTTTTCTCGCCATGCAGCGTTCTCCAGTTTAGCAGCGTGAATCCTTCACTTTGAGCCAACGCTCGACAGGTCCCGCACGATATGGGTTCCCCCTTCGCCGTCGATCGCGGCCAGCAGATGTGCGGCGTTCGTGATGATCGCCTCATTCCCGCCGCGCTCGAGATAGACCAGGGCCGCCGCGATCTTCGGCCCCATGCTCCCCGGAGGGAATTGTCCCTCCGCCAGATATTTTCTGCAATCGTCCGCCGTCAATACCGGCATGGGACGTTGCGACGCTTTTCGGTAGTTCAGGTATACCACCGGTTCATCGGTCGTGATGGCAAATACATCGGCGTGGAGCTGCGAGGCGAGAATAGCCGACGTATGATCCTTGTCGATGACCGCCTCGACCCCTTTAGAGATGTCGTGGTCGTTGAACACCGGCACGCCTCCTCCGCCGGCAGCAATGACCACCAGCCCCCGGTCCACACACGCACGGATCGCATCAAGCTCCACAATGCCCTTCGGTTCGGGAGAGGCAACGACCCTGCGGTACCCGCGCGACGCATCTTCCACGATCTCCCAACCGAAAATGTCGCGGTACCGTTCCGCTTCATCCCGCGTGTAGAACGGGCCGATCGGTTTCGTCGGTTTCTTGAATGCAGGGTCGTCACTGCTCACGAGCACCTGTGTCACGAGCGACACCACCGGAGTGTTCAACCCCTCAGCCTGGAGTGCCTGCCACATGACATACTGCAGCACGTAGCCGATCTCACCCTGCGTCGCGGCCACGCTACAGTCGAGGGGGAGCCGGTAGGCATGCGCCGCCGCCAGTTCAGAGCGCACGAGGGTCGCCCCTACCTGTGGACCGTTGCCGTGGGTCAGCACCACCCGGTGGCCGGCCTTGATGAGCTTGACGACCACCTGCGCGGTATCGGCTGCGTTCTGGAATTGTTCCTGGGCGGTTCCCTTTTGTCCGGCGCGGATGAGCGCATTGCCACCGACCGCCACAAGAACCAGTTTGGACATTTCAGTCCCGCATCAGCTCAAGCATGATGGCCTTTTGCGCATGAAGCCGGTTCTCGGCTTCCTGAAACACAACGGAGTTCTTCGAATCAATGATCTCGTCTGTCACCTCTTCCCCCCGGTGCGCTGGGAGGCAGTGCATGAACAGGGCGTCCGGTTTCGCATGTGAGAAGAGGTCGCGGTTCACCTGGTACGGCTTGAAGACCTTGCGGCGCTCCTCTGCCTCCGCCTCCTGTCCCATACTCGCCCAGGCATCCGTGTAGATCACGTCGGCATCCCGCGCCGCCTCAAGGGGATCAGGCGTCCAGGTGATTGTGGCACCGCTCTCCTCCGACAGAGCCAGCGATCGCTCGACCACCCGTTGCTCCGGCTTATAGTCCGGCGGAGTCCCCACGACGAGCGTTGTGCCGAACTTTGCCGCAATCAACATCAGGGAATGCGCCACATTGTTTCCGTCGCCAATGTATGCGACTTTGAGCTTCTTGAGATTCTTCTTGTATTCCAGGATCGTCTGGAAATCGGCGACCACCTGGCAGGGATGCTCCAGGTCGGTGAGCCCGTTGATAACCGGTATCGAGGCATGCGCCGCAAGCGACGAGCAGATCTCGTGCCCGAACGTCCGAATCATGATCCCATCGACCATCCGTTCCAGGTTCTTGGCGACGTCATACACGGACTCACGTTTTCCCAGATCGATGTCCGCGGGTGTCAGCAGGAGTGAATCCCCGCCAAGCTGTTTCACGCCAACGGTGAAGGTCGTCCGCGTCCGGAGCGAAGGCTTTTCAAAAATCATCGCCAGCATCTTCCCCGCGAGCGCCGACCGGTACTTCTTTGGTCGGACTTTCATTTCGGCCGCAAGAGCAAGAATGGATCGGAGCTCTGAGCCGCTGAAATCGTCAACCGAAAGAAAGTCCCTCCCCCGCATTCCGGATGCTGTGCGTTTCTTGCTGGTGTGTTTCAACGATGCGCTCCTTCTGGATTCTGACATGTAATTCGCTGTATATTCCTCTTATCATAAGGTACGATGCGGGGGATGAGGTTGCAATCGTTCGAAGGAGACGCACACGGGGAGATCGGGGCGAATATGGTCAAATAGTGTGCCGGAGGGGGAGGTGAGTTTAAATTTCAATTTGACAGATTTCGTTCGCGCGGTATCCAACCTTTCTTATCTTTGAGAAGAACCGACGCAGGCCATCCGATGAACGTCGCATTTCAGGGTGTACCGGGTGCATATAGTGAGCTCGCGGCACGCGAGCTCCTTGGGAGCGCATGCACACCGGTTCCATGCACAACTTTCCGCGCCGTCTTTGCACGGGTGGAATCGAGACGGGCCGCCCATGGGATCATCCCGATTGAGAACTCGCTGGCGGGCAGCATCCATGAAAACTACGACCTGCTCCTCGCCCATCGACTCCATATCACGGCGGAGACCCACTTGAGGATCGAGCACGTGCTGTTATGCCACCCCTCAACGAATCTGCGACACCTCAGATCGGTCCGGTCTCATCCTCAGGCTCTTGCCCAGTGCAGCGATTTCTTCCGCAGAAACCCCCGCCTCCTCCCCGAGCCGTACTTCGATACTGCCGGAGCAGCGCAATCGGTCGCCAGCGAACGCGCACAGGATACAGGCGCAATTGCCTCAGCCCTCGCCGCCCGCAGGTACGGCCTGCGCGTCCTTCGCCGCAACGTCCAAAACAGCGGCAACAATTTCACCCGCTTCCTCCTCATTTCCCGCACCCCCTGGCATGCCCGCAGAGGGATGAAGGTAAAGACAAGCATTGCGTTCATTCCCGCTGCGAACCGGCCCGGTATATTGTTCCACATCCTTGGCGTGTTTGCGCTCCGTGACATCGACCTCCTCAAGATCGAATCCCGGCCCGATCCGAAGAAGCCGTTCGAGTACCTCTTTTATATTGACCTCGCCGGCGGGCCGGAAGAACAGCATGTCGCCCGTGCGTTTGAACACCTGAGAGAGGTCGTGTCCCAGTTCAGGATTCTTGGGACGTATCCGCAGGCGGGGGTGAGGCGGAAGTAGAGATTGAGATCAAGATTGAGATTGAGATGGAGGTCTTTTGCCCGATGAGATCCGTGCGGAATAAAGGCAGAGGTGCTGCGCTCAACACGCCGAACCGGTTCGAACGGCTGCACCGGATTCCGCTTGAAACCGAGCCGGACACTGACGACCTGCGGCCGGTGAAGACCGCCTTCTACAAGGATACGTCGCGGTCCATTCTTGCGAAGAACGACAGCCCCGATCTCGACTTCACGTTCAGCCTGAATCCCTATCGCGGCTGCGAGCACGGTTGCATCTACTGCTATGCTCGTCCTTCCCATGAATATCTCGGCTTCTCCGCAGGAGTCGATTTCGAATCGAAGATCATGGTGAAGCTGGACGCGCCGGAACTCCTGGCGCGCGAGTTCCGCAAGCGCGGCTGGGAACCGCAGGTCGTCGCGCTTTCCGGCAACACCGACTGCTACCAGCCCGCTGAACAGAAGCTCCGGATCACCCGCAGGTGCCTCGAGGTTTTCCTCGAATACCGCAATCCGGTCGGGATCGTGACCAAGAATGCGCTCATCCTGCGTGACATCGACATTCTCGGGGAGTTAGCGAAATACAATCTGGTCCACGTCATGATCTCCGTGACAAGTCTGCGACATGAACTGATTCGCGTCATGGAGCCCCGCACTCCTCCGCCAGCGCGTCGACTCCAGACGATTGAGACGCTGGCCCGGAACGGGATCCCCGTCGGGGTAAACGCCGCTCCGATCATCCCGGGCCTGACCGACGAGGAGCTTCCTGCAATCCTCCGCGAAGCGGCAGCGCATGGCGCGAAGACCGCCGGCTACATCCTTGTGCGGCTTCCTGGCGCGGTGGAACCGCTGTTTCTCGACTGGCTCCAGCGCGAATTCCCAGAACGCGCGCCCAAGGTCCTCAGCAGGATCCGCGACACCCGCAGCGGAGCGCTCAGCGATGCGCGCTTCGGTTCCCGCATGAGAGGAGAAGGCGAGATCGCAGATACCGTGCGGTCGCTCTTCCGTCTCCACGTTGACCGGTACGGACTGGGCAAACGGTGGAGCGGATTGTCGAGTGCACACTTCCGCCGCACGGGGGGCGGGCAGCACGGGTTGTTCGACAATTGAATATGTTGCTGCCTCTCTGTATCTTTGTGTGATTTGGCGGATCCCTTCACCAGCGCCGACCGTTTCCGCCTCCCTCGTACCGGCCGTGATCACCGCTTCGCTCTCGTAAGGAGTTGCCGTTCATGTCACTGAACAGTCTCGCGCCAATTCCGTTTTCACGCCGTCACATCGGTCCCAGCGATGCCGACGCAGCAGCCATGCTCTCTGTTTTGGGATACAGTGATCTCGACGGCTTCCTGGCAAAGGTCGTCCCTCAGGCAATCCGCACTCGCACCCCTCTCGCCATCGGGATGCCGCGCACTGAAGAAGACGTGCTCGAATCGCTGCGTGCTATGGCACTGAAGAACACGCTGTATCGTTCGTTCATCGGAATGGGGTATCATGACACCGTCACTCCGCCGGTTATTCTGCGCAATATCCTCGAGAATCCGGGCTGGTATACCGCTTACACGCCGTACCAGGCGGAGATCGCGCAGGGACGCCTCGAAGCTTTGCTGAATTTCCAGACGATGGTCATCGATCTGACGGGGATGGATATCGCCAACGCCTCCTTGCTCGACGAGGCCACGGCGGCCGCCGAAGCGATGTCGATGTTTCTCTCATTGAAAGGGGGACAGCACAGCGGCACCTTTTTCGTCTCCGATGCCTGCCATCCTCAGACGATAGAGGTGGTACGGACCCGTGCAAAGCCCCTTGGCGTCCACGTGGTCGTCGGCAACCATGAGCGGTTTGAGTTTTCAGAGGACGTCTACGGCGCGCTTTTGCAGTATCCTGCGACCGACGGGGCAGTCCATAATTACCGCAGTTTCTGCGAGCGGGCTCACGCCGCCGGAGCGCTGGTTGCGATTGCAGCCGATCCGATGAGCCTGGTGCTGCTGACGCCTCCGGGAGAGTTCGGAGCGGATGCTGCGGTTGGGAGCACACAGCGGTTCGGCGTGCCGCTGGGCTATGGAGGGCCTCACGCCGCCTATTTCGCCACGCGGGATGAGTACAAGCGCCACATGCCGGGGCGCATCATCGGCGTCTCAGTCGATTCAAACGGCGCTCCGGCGTTGCGAATGGCTCTCCAGACGCGCGAACAGCACATCAGAAGAGAGAAGGCCACCTCGAACGTTTGCACGGCACAAGTGCTGCTGGCGGTGATGGCAGGGATGTATGCCGTGTATCACGGGCCGGCAGGACTTAAGAACATCGCTGGCCGAATCCACGCGATGGCCAAACTGCTCGCCGCGGGAACGCGCGGGCTCGGTCACCGGGTCCTCCACGAAGATTTCTTTGACACCATACGAGTGCGGCCCAGGGAGGGCTCGCTTGCGTCGGTCCTGAATGCGGCCCGTACTGCGCGCGTGAACTTCAGGCAATTTGAAGACGGAACACTCGGGATCGCTCTCGACGAACGCACCGATGCGGCAGAGGTTGCTCAGATCCTTGCCATCCTCAACGGTGGCGCGAAGGTAACCCCACCGAAGGATAGTCCCACCCCGGCGTACCCCGGCCTGATGAAGCGCACCTCTTCATATCTGACACATCCGGTGTTCAACAGCTACCATTCCGAGACCGAGATGCTCCGATACATGCACCGGCTCGAGTCAAAGGACCTCGCGCTGAACGTCAGCATGATTCCCCTCGGCTCCTGCACGATGAAGCTGAACGCCACCACGGAGATGATCCCTGTCTCCTGGCCGGAGTTCGGCAGACTACACCCGTTCGTGCCGCCGGATCAGGCAGCGGGATACCGTGCATTGCTGGATTCGCTTGACACATGGCTCAAGGATATCACGGGTTTCCCCGCTGTGTCCTTTCAGCCGAATGCAGGCGCACAGGGAGAGTACACCGGGCTGTTGGTGATCAGGGCATATCATGAGCACCGCGGTCAGGCACACCGCTCGGTGTGTTTGATCCCCTCTTCTGCTCACGGTACGAACCCCGCAAGTGCCGTGATGGCCGGGTTGGAAGTGGTGGTTGTCCGCTGCGACGAGCGGGGGAACATCGATGTGACGGACCTGAAAGCGAAGGCGGAGCAGCACAACGACCGGCTTGCCGCGTTGATGGTCACCTACCCCTCAACGCACGGCGTCTTCGAAGAATCGATCAGAGAGATCTGTGCGATCGTGCATGCAAACGGCGGACAGGTGTACATGGACGGGGCAAACCTCAATGCACAGGTAGGTCTCTGCCGGCCTGCGGAAATCGGTGCGGACGTGTGCCATCTGAATCTGCACAAGACCTTCTGCATCCCGCATGGCGGAGGGGGGCCCGGCATGGGCCCGATCGCCGTCGCACAGCACCTCGCCCCCCATTTACCTGGTCATCCGGTCGTATCAGATGGACACCCCGAAACGATCGGACCCGTTTCCGCTGCTCCCTGGGGCAGTGCAGAGATCCTGGCCATCTCCTGGGCGTACATCGCGCTGATGGGGAGCGCCGGGATGACGAAGGCAACCGCCATGGCTATCCTGAATGCGAACTACATGGCGTTCAGACTCGAGAAACACTATACGGTTCTATATAAGGGTAGAGGGGGGCATGTCGCACACGAGTTCATCATCGACCTTCGACCATTCAAGTCGTCTGCGGCGATCGAAGCGGAAGACGTCGCAAAGCGGTTAATGGACTACGGCTTCCACGCACCGACGGTGTCGTTTCCCGTGGCGGGGACGTTGATGATCGAGCCGACGGAGAGCGAGTCGCGCGAGGAACTCGATAGGTTCTGCGATGCCATGATCGCTATCCGGAACGAGATCAGGGAAATTGAGGAAGGGAGAGCGGACAGGAGCGTCAACGTGCTCAAGGGGGCGCCCCACACGGCCGCCATGGTCGTCAGCGATGCATGGTCGATGCCGTACGGCCGGGAGCAAGCGGCGTTCCCCACGCCGCAGGTCCGCGCCAACAAATTCTGGCCCGCGGTAGGGAGAGTGAACAACGCGTACGGGGACAGGAATCTGGTCTGCTCGTGTCCGCCGGTGGAGGACTACGTTACCCCCCGAACGCCGAAGATCGACCCCACCAGCTCTCCGAAGAAATAGGTCGCAACGGCAGTACCGAGCAGCAATGCCGTATTCTCGATGAGCTCGCGTCCAAGCTTCGTCTCATTGACGACCGAGACGTAGAAGGTGAAGCCCATGCTCATGAGGACTGCAACGAGGGTCGACACGGCAAACGCGAGGGCCATTGACCCGGTCAGAAAGTAGGGCAAAGCGAGGAGGATCACCGCACCGAGGTACGAGGCGCTGGTGATAAAGGCGGATGTGAGAGGAGACTTCCGGGATTCACTCTTCGCCTTAAGGTACGCCGCCACCCCCATCGAGATGCACGCCGCAAACCCCACGACGACTCCCGCGATCCCAGCAACCAGCGTTGACCCCATGACCCCAAGAAAACCCGCGTGGACACCGGTGATTTCGATGATTGCGTCCGAGAGGCCGAGCGCCACGAACCCGATGTAGCGAACGATTGCCTCGTCCACCTGCGACATAAAATACCGCTCGTGCTCCTCTTCATCCTTGAGGATTGCACTGAGTCGATTCCGACGCTCCTCGCTCAGCATCGGAAGCCACTCGCGGTATTTTGCAACGACCGCCCCTTCGTGCAGCTCGAGAAATTTCATAGTGAAGGTCAGCCCGGCGATCCTGCGCATCGCCTTGAGAACACTGATCTTCAGCCGGCTCGGCGGACGGGCCTCCTCCCCTGAGATCTCTTTCCAGAACACGTAGTGCTCACGCTCCTTGTCGGCAAGCGTCGTAAGGAGCCGCTTCCGATCCTCTTGCTGCTCGATCCCTGCGAGCGCGGCATACACTGCACTATCGAAATACTCATCGTTCAGGAAGAGGCTCACCTGACGTTCTCGACCGACGCGTGACGTGAGGCCGTGGGTCTCCCCGTTCCTCAGGTCCGTTCGTCCCTGTGGTGTCATCCTCGTGACCGTGCCAGCCCGGGTTACTTGCCGATGATTGCCATGTATGCGGGAGCCGCCAGGAGCCCGGCAGCTTCTGAGGGATTCGTAATCTTCACTTTCACCATCCACCCTTTTCCGTACGGATCCTTGTTCACGAGGTCGGGAGTTTTCGCGAGATCAGGGTTCACCTCGGCAACTGTTCCCGAGAGCGGCGCATAGAGATCGGACACCGCCTTGACGGCTTCGATCGTGCCGAAGGACTCACCCTGTTTCACCGCCTTCCCCACAGGCGGGAGCTCCACGAAGACCACGTCGCCCAGTTCACCCTGGGCGTAGTCGGTAATGCCAACCGTGCCGCTCTCCCCGGCGATGAGCACCCATTCATGGTCTTTGGTGTACTTGAGGTTTTCTGGAAAGTTCATGACAGAGCATCCTTTCGAGGGAAGTGGACTTCGCGTGCCGCTGCTACGTATTCTCCTGCGCGCTGAACTGAAAATCGTCAAGGTAGCTTGTGTCGAATTTCCCCGCGCGAAATCTCTCGTCCTGCATCACCTGCCGGTGGAAGGGGATCGTTGTCTTGATCCCCTGGACAACAAACTCTTCCAGCGCGCTTGCCATCTTGTTGATCGCGCCTGCGCGCGTTTGCGCGTAAACAACAAGTTTCGCGATCAGTGAGTCATAATACGGAGGGACATCATAGCCGGCATAGGCGTGCGTATCGACCCGGACGCCAAAGCCACCGGGCATGTGGAAGTCCGTGATCTTCCCGGGCGACGGGCGGAAACCGTTGGCCGGGTCTTCGGCATTGATGCGGCACTCGATGGCGTGGCCGCGCTGATGGATTCTCTTCTTCGGCAGCCGCTCCCCCGCCGCCACGCGAAGCTGAAGCTTGATCAGGTCGTGTCCCGTCACCTGCTCGGTGACGGGATGTTCCACCTGAATCCTCGTGTTCATTTCCATGAAGTAGAAGTTCCGGTCCTTGTCGATGAGGAACTCGATCGTCCCGGCATTTTCATACTTGACCGCCTTGCAGCCCTTGATCGACGCCTCTCCCATCCGTTCGCGGAGATCGTCATCCACGATCGGCGATGGCGATTCTTCGATCAGCTTCTGGTGCCGGCGCTGGACGGAGCAGTCCCGCTCGCCGAAGTGGATGACGTTGCCGTGCTGATCGCCGAACACCTGCACTTCCACGTGGCGCGGTTGTTCGATGTACTTTTCCAGGTAGACGTCCGCGTTCCCGAATGCCTGCTCGGCCTCGTGCCGGGAGGTATTCAGCGCAGACTCCATGTCCGCTTCCCCCCGGACTATGCGCATCCCCCGGCCGCCGCCTCCCGCAACCGCCTTGATAATCACGGGGAACCCGATCTCGCGGGCGATTTCGATCGCCTCTCCTGCGTTCTTCACCACCCCCTCACTCCCCGGGACCACGGGCACACCCGCCTTCTGCATTGTTTCCTTCGCGACCGCCTTGTCCCCCATCGCGCTGATCATCTCGGGGCTTGGACCGATGAACTTGATCCCTGACGTGGCGCAGATTTCGGCAAACGACGCATTCTCGGCAAGGAAACCATACCCGGGATGGATCGCCTCGGCGCCGGTGATCTCTGCGGCGGCGATGATGCGTGGGATCTTCAAATAGCTCTCGCGTCCGGCGGGAGGACCGATGCAGACGGCCTCATCCGCAAAACGGACATGAAGCGAGTCACGGTCGGCCTTGGAATAGACTGCGACGGTCTTGATGCCGAATTGCTTGCAGACCCGGATGATGCGGAGCGCGATCTCTCCGCGGTTGGCGATCAGGACCTTGTTGAACACCCGTGGACTCCGGCGGGGTGGGCTTAGGATTTTTCTACGAGGAACAGGGGCTGGTCATACTCGACCGGCTGGCCATTCTCAACGAGAATGCGGGAAACCTTTCCTGCAACGTCAGCCTCGATCTCGTTCATGAGTTTCATGGCTTCCACGATGCAGAGCACCGTACCGGGCTGGATGAGTGAGCCGATCTGCACGAACGGGGCCGCATCGGGTGCCGGGGCCCGGTAGAACGTCCCAACGATGGGAGAACGGATCTCATGAAGATTTTGCGGGGGTGGAGCTGCGGGGGGGGACGAAGGAGCTGCTGCCGGAGGTGCCGGAGCGGGATTCGCCCCCGGGGCCGGCATGGTCGGGGGAACCATCACCCCCTGCACTGCGGGGGGCGCGTTCTTCGCAACACGGATCTTCCGCCCCTCTTCTTCAATCTCAATTTCGTCCACCGCACTTTCCGACAGGAGCTTTACCAGTCGCTTGACGTAATTCAGGTCCATGCGGTCTCCGCGATGTTCAGACAATGACGAGTGGCCTGCGGATGTCACCCTTTGACCCGCTCGATGTACTGGCCGGTCCGTGTGTCGATCTTAACGGCGTCCCCTTCATTGATGAACAGCGGCACGTTCACTGTCGCTCCTGTCTCAAGCCGGGCGGGCTTGGTCCCCGCATTCGCACTGTCGCCGCGCACGCCGGGCACGGTTTCCGTGACCTTCAGCTCCACGGTGATCGGCAGTTCAATCCCCGTGATCTCGGTGCCGTTGAACAGAATATCCACCGATTCGCCGTCCTTCAGGAATTTCGCCCCCTCCCCCACCTGTTCCTCTTCCACGGAGATCTGCTCGTAGTTCTCCTTGTCCATGAAGACATACCCCGACCCGTCCCTGTACAGGAACTGAAACTCTTTCCGCTCGATGCGGACGGTATCGATCGCTTCCCCGGCGCGAAACCGGTTCTCGATGACCTTGCCGCTCTTGATGTTCTTCAGTTTGGTCCGGACGAAGGCACGCCAATTGCCCGGGTTGACGTGCTGAAACTCTATGATCTGCCACAGGTCGTTGTTGTACTTAATGACAAGCCCCGGCCTGAAATCGGAGGTGGAAGGCATAACCCATTGATAATATTAACGTAACGGGAATTCAAGAATAAAAATATACGCATCCTCCCCCTCAAAGTCAAGGTGAGTGTCGGCACTCCCTCGATTGCTTGGGAAGGATGAATTCCCTACAATGGGTCGATGCGCCGACTCCTGATCATTGCATGCATGACGATCGTCTCCTGCGTCGGGCGAACGGGGGGAGGCGCCCGCATCATCGCGACCGAACGGTTCAGCGGGCTGTACGCGGGGCTCCTTGAGATCGGTCAGACAGGCAAACTGGCCGGATGGGATTCCACGCGGGTCCGGCAGGCCGTTGATTCGTTGCTTGTCCACGAAGGGGTGACGCGCGATGAGTATCGTACGACCGTCGCCTGGCTGAACGACGACCTGAGCAGATGGAGAGCAGTAGCAGAACGAACGGAACGGATCCTCGAGGAACGCGCAGGGGGTATGAAGAGACGCTGATTATCCCTCCTCGACGTCGGGATGGGCTTTGCGCAGCGTGAAGGCAAATGTGCTCCCCTTCCCCTGATTCCGATCGACCCAGATCACTCCGCCGTGCGCACGGACGATTTCCTTACAGATCCAGAGTCCCAGCCCCGACCCCTTGATCTCCCGCGCCTGAGGCGTGTCGATACGGGAAAACTTCTGGAAGAGCCGCGACACCTGATCTTGCGGAATCCCGATCCCCTCGTCACTGACCGCCACCACCAGGTGATCGGCAGAGTGATGTGCTGCGCGGATCGTGATCTTCCCTCCTGCGGGTGAATACTTCACCGCATTCGAGAGGAGATTCTGGAGCACCTGCCGCAGCTTCGTCTGATCACCTCTCACGTATTCCACCCGTGGATCGATTTCACAGGTCAGGGTATGCCGGTTCGAGAGATTCACGCCGCTCATCGCGTCCTTGATCAGCCGCTCGAGACTCACCATGTTGAAGAAATAGCTGAGCTGGCCGGCTTCCATCTTCGTTATGGAAAGCGTGTCCTCGGCCAGCCGGACGAGCCTGTTGGCCTGGTCCACGATCAATTGGAGGTACTCCGTCAGCCGATTCCGGTCCACCGCCTCGGGACGTTTCAACAGGCCTTTCGCCGCAAGCACAATGCTGGCCAGAGGCGATCGGAAATCGTGCGACACGATGCCGAGGAAATCCGATTTCATTCTGTCGAGTTCCGTCAGCTTTGCGTTCGCCCGTTTCACCTGGTCATAGAGCTGGGCGTTCTTAATCGCGCTTCCCAGCTGATCGCACAGGGTCTCCAGCACGATCGCATCGGTTTCGTCGAACGCCGCCGGATGCCTGTCCTCCACGTTGAGGACCCCGACGATCTCATGCTCCACACGGATGGGAATCACAAGCTCCGAGACGGCTTCCGAGTCTGAATGGGACACGTACCGCGGATCGGCACTCACATCGTCGACCAGCACCCGTTCGTCGTGCGTGATCGCCCATCCCACAATCCCCTCGGAGAATTTCTGCCGGAATCCGTTCGGCAGGGAGTTGGGATGAGCTCCCGAATGAGCCACGACGTATGCCTCCTCCTGCGGGCGATCGACGAGGAAGATCGTGACATCGTAGTAACTGAACGTCTTGCGGATCGTCTCCGCCGCCGCAGTGAGCAACGCATCCAGTTCGAGCGTCGAGGTAAGATCCTCGGCCAGCTCGTTCACCAGCTCGATCTGTGCGATCCGCTTCTTTGCATCTTCAAACAGCGCCGTGTTCTGGAGGGCTACGGCAGTTTGCGTGGCAAGGAGCTGAGCGAGGACCAGTTCCTGTTCCTGATAGGCCGCGGGTTCGGGCGAGGCAAAGGCGAGAGCTCCGACAGTCTCATCTCCCGTGCGGAGCGGCACGATCAGCATTGATCGCATTCCTGCATCTCGCAATGTTGCCCCCAGCTCATCCCGGCGGCCGTCCCCCTCGAGGCCAACAAACAGAGGCGATTGGTTCTGAATCACGGTTCCGGCGTCTCCCTCCTTCACGGCGAACGTTCTCCCCTCCAGCGCAAGAGAATCTGCTGCCGGCGAAAGCGAGGTGACGGTGTAACGGGTGTGGAAGTGGTCGACCCGGCATGCGAAGCAGATCTGGACGGGGATGATCCACCGAACCTCGTTGCGGAGCACCGCCATGATGTCGTCGTTGCTCCGCGCCGCATCGATCTGAAGGGCGATTTCGTGCAGGGTGCTGACACGTCCGGCAAAGGTATCGCTCAGCAGAGAGTGTTCCACTCGTCCTGGATGTTGGACGGGGACGGGATCGTCAATGTGCGCGTTCATGAGTTGTGTCAGACGACTTCCCCCAGGATGACTGCAGGCTCACGTCTCTTTGCGAGAAAGGAGACCACGCCCTCCGCCTGGGCGGCGGGAACGATGACAATCATCCCGATGCCCAGATTGAACGTCCGCCGCATGTCTTCTTCAGGAACGTCGCCAGTCTTCTGAATGAGATCGAAAATCGGTGGTTTTTGCCACGCCCCCCAATCGACCCGCAGGGTCCGTCGCTTCGGAAGCACGCGACTGGTGTTCCCCACGATGCCACCGCCGGTGATGTGCGACAGCCCGCGAACGTCAAACCGGCGCAACAGTGGCTGCACCGTGCGCAGGTACGAGCGATGAACCGCGAGCAGCGCCTCGCCGAGGGTCGTGCCGAGCTCGGCGATGAACTGATCGAGTGCGTACGGCCCCAGAAGCGCCGCGCGGGCAAGTGAATAGCCGTTGGTGTGCAATCCCGTGGAAGGGAGACCGATGAGCACATCCCCTTTCCTGATTCTGCGGCCGTCGACGATGCGCCCGCGTTCCACCACGCCGACGACCGTCCCTGCGAGATCGTACTCATGGGGTTCATAGAGCCCTGGCATTTCCGCGGTCTCGCCGCCAATCAGAGAACACCCGTTCTCCCTGCACGCCTTCGCGAACCCGCTGATGACCTTCGCTGCGGCGTCGGCGTTCAACGAACCCGTAGCGAAATAGTCGAGGAAGAACAGCGGAGCAGCGCCACAGGAGAGAATGTCGTTGACGCAATGATTGACGAGATCCTGTCCGACCGTGTCGTGGCGCCCCATCATCTGGGCAACGATCAATTTGGTTCCCACGCCGTCAACGCTTGAGACCAGGACGGGTGACCTCATGCCCCGAAACCTCGCGTCGAAGAACGCTCCGAACGCCCCGATATCGCCCAACACTCCTGTTTTATAGGTGGAACGGACTGTTCTTTTGATCAACCCAATGAATTTGTCGCCTTCGGGGATATTGACGCCGGCTTTCTGATACGTCAGAGACATGGGTTAATTCGTGCAGATGGGAGCCAAATGAACCATTCTATTGATTCTATTCGCAAAACGCAAGGGATAAGTTCTCCTTCGCATTTTTTTTCAGATTTCCCCTCAGATTATTGCTAATTTCGACTCCCCTGTTTATATTCGTCGGGATAATATCGGCAGACGCTTCGGATGAACACGGTCCGGTTCACCGACGGGAACGGGGCGCTTTCCGTCGGCAAGATCCTCTGCCTGGGGAGGAACTATCCCGAGCATGCAAGGGAAATGAAGGCAGAGGTGCCATCGACGCCGGTCGTGTTCATCAAACCCTCGACAGCGTTGCTCGAACCGGGAGGAACGATCGTCATCCCTTCGTTCTCGAGCGAGATCCATCATGAGGTGGAGATGGTTGTCGTCATCGGCACACAGGCAAGCGCTATCAGTCCAGCTCATGCGATGGATTACGTCGCCGGATACGCTGTCGGGCTCGACATGACGTTGCGCGACGTGCAGGCAGAAGCCAAGAAAAGGGGGCTCCCGTGGAGCGTGGCCAAAGGATTCGACACGTCGGCACCTCTCTCCATCGCAGTCCGCCGCGACGCCGTACCCGATCCCCACAACCTGGACATCTCGCTCCGTGTCAACGGAGCCGTCAGACAGAGCGCGAACACGCGACAGATGATCTTCCGCATCCCTGAGATTCTTTCGTACCTTTCCTCGGTCTTCACGCTTGAGCCCGGCGATCTTGTCTACACCGGCACTCCGGAGGGCGTCGGTCCCGTCACGCATGGAGACACCTTGAGCGCGGAACTGGAATCAGTCGGCACAATCACGGTCGGAGTCCGTTAGCCCCATGGCACGGATCATCGCAGTAGCGCTCCCGAAAGGGGGCGTCGGCAAAACGACGACGGCAGTCAACCTGGCCGCAAGCCTCGCCGTCGCCGAGCAGCACACTCTTCTCATAGACATGGACACCTTCGGCGCATCCGGGCTGTCGCTTGGCTTCACCGAGGGGACCATCCGCGCCGGGCTCTATGAGGTCTTCAACTTCGTCACCGGGATGCAGAATGCGATCCACAAGACAGAACTGAAGCATCTGGACTTCATCCCCTCCAACGTGCAGTCCATGCAGATGGAAGACCGGATGATGCGCGTCGCCGACAACCGCGCAATCCTCCGGAACGCGCTCCGCGGCATCGCCCGCGACTATGAGTATGTGATTCTGGATTGTCCCCCCTTCCTGCGAGGACTCTCGGCCAATGCGCTTGCCGCTGCCGACTCCGTCCTGATCCCGGTGAAGTCGGGGCACTTCGCCCTTGACGCGGTGGACCGGCTGTTCAAGTACCTCGACTGGGTGCGCGAGGTCGGCAACAAGTCGATTGAAGTCGAGGGAATCCTCATCACGATGCACGAGCCACACACTCGCGTCACCGATATCACCATGAGGGAACTGACCGGCAAATACCGGAAGTACATGTTTGAGACCTCCATCCCGCGGAATACCGTGTTGAGCGAAGCGAGCTTCTACGGCAAGCCGGCGATCCTGTACGACATCAATTCGCGGGGATCGTCTGCCTATCTCAGACTCGCGCGCGAAATCATGGCCAAGCGTGCCGCACAGGCCGCTGTGCCGCTTCAGCCGACGGTGATGCAGATCAGCCAGCATGCCTGACGGAGCATGGTGCGGCTGATCGTCATTGTGTTGCTCGTAGGAGGGGTCACCTTCTGGTCTTCCTTACCCCTTACCCCCCTACTCTCCTCTTCCCCCCCTCCTCCTTTCCCCCTGTCTCCCATTCCCCCCTCCTCCCTTCCCCCTACGCCCCTCCTCTCTGTTTTCGATAGCCTGACCACCGACTTCCACGACTACGCCTGGCCGACTGAAGCGGGCAGGATCGTCACCTCGACATTCGGGGAATACCGGAGGACTCATTTCCACGGCGGGATCGACATCAGCAGCGGCGACATCACCGGCTACGGGGTCCGCGCGGCCCGTGACGGATACGTCGCTAGGATGCGGATCGGGGCAACTGGGTATGGGAAAATGCTCTACGTGCGACATCCGGACGGATTTACGACCACCTACGCCCACCTGCAACGATTTGCCCCGGCAATCGACGCAAGGGCAGAGGCAGAACAACGACGTCGTGAATGTTACCCCCTCGATCTCACTTTCACGGCCGACGAGTTCCCGGTCCTGAAAGGAGATCTGATTGCGTACAGTGGGGAGACGGGCACAGGATCGCCTCATCTGCATTTTGAGATCCGCGACAGACGCATGAACCCCCTCAACCCCTTCCTTGCTCCTTCCCTGCGCATACGTGACGATATCCCCCCCACCATCAGAAAAATCGCCGTCTCTCCTCTTGCACCCGGTGCGATGGTGGACGGTCGATCGGCCCCGCAGGTCTATGCCGCACGATCCGCGGGTCCGCACCGTTACCGCGTCGCTCGGCCCATCATCGTAACTGGGGCGGCGGGGTTCTCCGTCGATGCAAGGGACCGGATCGACGGGAGCCGGTTCCGCAACGGAGTGTATGCGCACACGCTGCTGGTGGACGACGCTGACGTGTACACTGTGCGGCTTGACCGAACGCCTGCGGGTGAGTCGCACGAGATCGGCCTTTACTATGAGGGAGATCTGCTCCGCGAGCGCCGCGGTCGATTCGAGAAGCTATACATGACGGGCCCGAACGATCTTCCATTCTACGCACCGCGCTCATGGATGGCGGGAGTCATCAGCGACGCCGCGTTCACCCAGGGACCCCACCGGTTCCGAATCGTCAGCCGCGATTTCAACGGGAACGAGGCTGAGATGAGCGGAACAATCATTGTGACCTCGCCGCCATGGTTCACCGTCGAACGCTCGGGGAACAACCTGAATCTGCGGTTTGCGGGGTCGCCGGACATCAGCCGAATCTTCGTGGCTGCCCGGTCACCGCTCGGTTTCTGGTCAAATCGTATCTGGCCGACGGAACATGATGGGCCGCGAGGGACGAGCACCATCCCGATTCCCGAAGGGGGATGGGATGTGCTAAAGGTCTTTGTGGAGGATCGTTGGGGTGTACCATCCCCCCCACGCTTCATCACGGGGACACTGACTGAGAAGCGTCCGTCGGAGTTCACTGTGACCTGTGCATCCGACGATCATGGCGTGCGGGTGCGCCTCCATGCCACCGGCGTCTTTACAGCAATGCCTTTGGTCACCGTGGCAGAGGGAGCAGAGACGTTCACCGTAGTTGTGCGACAGGAAGATGCGGGCGCCTACGAAGGCCGTTTCCGGCCCAGCGAACGGATCCAGGGGACCCGCCGGGTCACAGCGGAGGCCGCCGTCAACGGCGTTCCTGCAACGGGCGAAGCGTCAATCGCTCTCTTCCCGGTCGTACCGGGGTCAAGCGGCGCACTCTCGCTCGATGGCGGAAACCTCGTGATCAGGTACGACACGTTGTCTGTGCTCACCCCCTTGTTCCTGCGGTGGGAGGCCATCGCATCGGACGACGTCCATGGGTACGCCCTGAAGCCGGTCGAGACGATTCTCCGGGACGGCCTGACCGTCACTGTGCGCGACTCCTCTGACGATCCTCATCGGGCACTTTTCTTCCGCTCCCGTGGAGGTTGGGAGTTGATCGGAGGCGAGGGAGCGGACAGGACGTCAGGACACATCGACCGTTCCCTCGGTGAGGTTGCGCTTCTGCGGGACGACACGCCGCCGTCGATCTACGGCCTCTCCATCTCGACGCGCGGAACCCGCAGGCCGGTGATCCGGTTCAGGTTCCAGGATGACCGTTCCGGCATTGAATATGACCGGCTAAAGGTGTACATTGATGGAGCCGTTGTAATTCCAGAGATCGACGGCGAACACCGCAGGGCAGTCTGCCAGGTCACTGAGCCTCTCGAACGCGGTCCCCACCAACTGACGGTTCGCCTTCACGACAGGTTGGGCAATGCGACAACGGTGGAGCGGAGGTTCTTCCTCCGGTAACGCCCTGTTGTTCCGTCGCCGCCTCGTACCGGTCCCAGACCCCGGAGCCGCACCGTGACCGAAACCCGGCCCACCGCACCGCTGGCCAAAGTATACGACCCTCACGACGTCGAGCCCCGCTGGTACGCCCACTGGGAACGTTCCGGGTACTTCCATGCCGAGTTCAATCCCGCCCGCACTCCGTACACGATCGTCATCCCCCCGCCGAATGTCACCGGCGTGCTTCACATGGGACACGTGCTGAACAATACGCTGCAGGACACGCTGATCCGCTACAAGCGAATGACCGGGTTCGAAGCATGCTGGATACCGGGAATGGACCATGCCGGCATCGCAACTCAGGCCGTCGTGGAACGGTCGCTGGCAAAGGAAGGGAAGACTCGGCACGACCTGGGGCGCGAGCGATTTGTCGAGCGTGTCTGGGAATGGAAGCGAAAATATGGCGGCGTGATTGTCCAGCAGCTTCGCACGTTGGGGGCTTCGTGTGACTGGGAGCGGGAGAAATTCACGATGGACGACACCTTATCGGCCGCCGTCCGAGAGGTGTTCGTCCGGCTGTATGAAGAGGGACTGATCTACCGCGGGAAATACATCGTCAACTGGTGCCCGAAAGATCATACCGCCATCAGCGACGATGAGGTGACGTACGCAGACCATCAGGGAAAGCTCTATTACATACGTTATCCCTTCGTCGGCGAGGAAGGCAAATCCCTGACCGTGGCGACGACGCGCCCGGAGACCATGCTCGGCGATACGGCCGTGGCGGTCAATCCGAAGGACGACCGCTACAAGCACCTGGTCGGCAAAAGGGTTCACCTTCCACTCACGGGACGTGAAATCCCCATCGTCGCGGATGAGGTGGTCGATCCCGAATTCGGCACCGGGCTGGTCAAGGTGACGCCTGCGCACGATCCGAACGACTACTGGATCGGCCAGAGGCACAAGCTTCCTCAGATCACCATCTTCGATGTCTCGGCGGCGCTCAATGAAAACACGCCAGAGAAGTACAGCGGCCTGGACCGGTTCGAGGCGAGGAAGCGGATCCTGGTCGACCTCCAGGCCGCGGGGTTGCTCGAGAAAACCGTTGATCATGCCCACAGCGTCGGCCATTGTTACCGCTGCGACACGGTCATCGAGCCGTACCTTTCTGACCAGTGGTTCGTCCGGATGAAACCGCTTGCGGAGCCGGCCCTGGAGGCCGTACGGAGCGGGACGATCCGGTTTTATCCCGAACGATGGGTCAAGGTGTACGAGCACTGGCTGGAGTCCATCCGCGACTGGTGTATTTCGCGGCAGCTCTGGTGGGGGCACCGCATCCCCGTCTGGTACTGTGTAGGTGACGATCATTGCACGATCGATTGCAGGAAGCCGATCGTCTCCCGCACCCCTCCCGAACGGTGTCCGCATTGCGGAAGCGCAAACCTCCGGCAGGACGAAGACGTGCTGGACACCTGGTTCTCTTCGTGGTTATGGCCCTTTTCAGTGCACGATTGGCCTGCGCAGGAGCAGACCGGTCGCGCAAAGGACCTCAGCTACTTCTACCCCACGGATACGCTCGTCACGGCGCCCGACATCATCTTCTTCTGGGTCGCCCGCATGATCATGGCGGGGCTGAAATTCGGGCCCGGTTTCACCGGCAGCGTCGACATGGCGAAGAATGTCCCGTTCCGTGACGTCTACTTCACGAGTCTTGTGCGCGACGAAAAGGGACGCAAGATGTCCAAGTCGCTCGGCAATTCCCCCGAGCCTCTTGAGCTGATCGAGGAATATGGTGCGGACGCAGTGCGGTTCACCATGCTGTACCTGGCCCCTCTCGGCCAGGACGTGATGTATTCAAAAGAGAAAAACGAGCTGGGCCGCAACTTCGCGAACAAGATCTGGAACGCGGGACGCTTCCTCCTGCTGAATCGCGACCAGGTGGGTGAAGCACCCCGTCGCGGGGAATACAACACTGAACACTGCGATCTTGCCGACCGGTGGATCCTCTCGCGACTGCAATCGACCCTCGCACAGGTGAATGAGGCATTCGCTGCATACGAAGCAAGCAAAGTGGCAAAAACGGTCTACGATTTTCTCTGGCATGACTACTGCGACTGGTACGTCGAGATGGTGAAGTCCCGCCTCTACGGCGACGAGCCGGCGGATGTAAAGCGCGCGGTGATGAGCCGGGCGCTGGACGTGTTCGATGCGGCATTACGCTTGCTTCATCCCCTCATGCCGTTCGTGAGTGAGGAGCTGTGGCAAGCGATTCGTCAGCGTGCCTCGGATGAGACGATCATGCGGGCCCGTATCCCGGAGGCAGATGGTTCGCTGCTGGACAGGGCCGTCGAGGATCAGATGGGGTTCGTGCAGGAGGTGATCGAGGCGGTGCGGAACATCCGGGGCGAGATGGCGATCCCCCCATCGCGCGACATTACAGTCGCAATGACGGCGGGCCCTGCCCATCCCCCGGAGGTTCTCCGGCGCTATGAGGGATACATGCAACGGCTCGCTCGTGTCAGCTCGCTCTCATTCCTGGAAGGGACGGCGCGGCCGCACCCGGCTGCAACCGCGGTGGTGCATGGCGAAGAACTGTTCGTTCCGCTGGAAGGTATCGTCGATCTCGCGGTCGAGCGCGCGCGGCTGGAGAAGGAGATCAACCGGGTGACCGGCATCCTCTCCGGCATCCGCGCCAAGCTAACCAACGAGAGCTTCCTGCGCAAGGCGCCCGAGGATGTGATTGCACGCGAACGGGAAAAGGAATCGGCTTTCGCGACAAGCCTCGCGAAACTCTCGCACAATCTGCGGCAGTTGTCCGGCGGGTCATAAACGCTGCCCGCCGTCGTCTTATTATCCACATGGAGTGCGTTCTATGAAACACCGTGTTGTTGTGTTGCTCATTGTTCTTGCGGCGTCCGCAGTTTCCCCGAATCTCCTGACTGCACAAATCCCCCCGCAGCACCGCTCCGCGGCAGCAGAGCGATACGATTCCGTCGCGGTAGCAAGAATCGTCGACGAGGGGATGAACCGTTCTCAGGTCATGGAATCGCTGAGCTGGCTGACCGACGTTTGCGGTGGACGACTGACGATGTCGCCGGGGTACAAGAAGGCGGTCGAATGGTCGATGAATACGATGAAGGTGTGGGGATTAGAGAACGTACACCGGGAAGGATGGGGGCCGTTCGGGCGCGGGTGGTGGGTCAAACGGCTCGAAGCAAACGTCATCGAGCCGGTACCTTTCCCACTGCTCATGTATCCGAAGGCCTGGTCACCGGGGACTGACGGAACCGTGACGGGCGATGTGATAAACTTCGACGCGAAAACCGACAGCGCTGTTGCCTCCTTCAAGGGAAAACTCAAGGGGAAGATCGTTCTGCTCGGCGACGAGCGGCCGCTGAAGGCGCACTTTGAGCCCGAAGCCATGCGCACCTCCGACTCTTCGCTTCTTGTCATGGCGAACGCGGAACCGGAAATTCCGCGGCGCGGCAGAAGGCAACAATTCGCTTCGAACCCTGAGGCACGCCGCCTCCTTCAGCTTGAAAACCGGAAGTTCACCATGTGCGTCGAGGAAGACGCCGCGGCGGTGTTGACTCCCAGCCGCGGCGACGGCGGCACGATCTTCGTGCAGTCCGCGTCACTCCCCCTCGGTCAGGGCGACACGTCCTTCCAGAGCCGCCCACGTATTCAGGACCTGAAGGCGCCCTCGACCATCCCGCAATTTGCGGTGGCGGCCGAACACTACAACCGGATCGTCCGCATGCTCCGCAAAGGACAGGGGGTCCGCGTCGAAATGCGGCTGGAGGTCGCGTTCACCCGGGAGGATTCGGCATACAACGTCATCGCGGAGATTCCGGGTTCCAACCTGAAGGACGAAGTGGTAATGATCGGGGGACATCTCGATTCATGGCACGGCGGCACGGGGGCGACGGATGATGGAACGGGGGTCGCCACGGGCATGGAAGCGATCCGCATCATCAAATCACTGGGCCTGAAACCGAGGCGAACGATCCGCATTGCACTCTGGTCGGCGGAGGAACAGGGCCTGCTCGGCTCCCGCGCATACGTACGAACCCACTTCGGCGAACGGGCTGGGAACAATCCGACCGCAGAGGTGCAATGGAAGCCCGAAGGGGAAAAGTTCTGCGCCTATTTCAACAATGACAACGGGACCGGCAAGGTCCGTGGGATCTATCTTCAGGGGAACGAGGCCCTTCGTCCGATTTTCCGCGCATGGTTTGCGCCGTTCCGTTCGATGGGTGCGTCCACCATCACGCCTCTCTCCACCGGGAGCACCGACCACGTGTCCTTCGACGCGATCGGCCTACCGGCGTTCCAGTGGATCCAGGATCCCATCGAGTACGGTGCGCGGACGTGGCACTCGACCATGGACGTGTACGACCGCGCCCAGGAGGAGGACCTGAAGCAGGCGTCGGTCATCATGGCCGCATTTGCGTATAATGCGGCGATGAGGGAGGAGCGGTTGCCGAGGAAGCGTCAATAGAGAGCAAGGAGTAGTCAGAATTCAGAAATCAGAAGTCAGAAGGACGTGAGCGGGAATTGGTAGACGAGGTCCGATTTCTGATGTCTGACTTCTGCCTACTGACTTCTCACGTGTAACGCATGCCGGCCCAACAATATGCACCTGTGACACCCTCGGTGGTTGATGCCCTGAGCCGAATCGTTGGACCGGCAAACGTTTTTGCCGACGACGAGACGCGGGCGATCTACGGGAAGGATGAGACGGAGGATCTGACGTTCCCACCCGAGGTCGTGGTCAAGCCGGCAAATGCGGGGGAGGTTGCGGATATCCTCAGGCTTGCGACCAGGGAGCGGATCCCTGTGACACCGCGGGGCGGTGGGACGGGGCTGTCTGGAGGGGCGCTGCCGGTGCATGGCGGCATATCGCTCTCACTGGAGCGGCTCAACCGCATACTCGAGATCGACACGGCAAATCTGCAGGCGATTGTCGAACCGGGGGTGATCACAGAGAAGTTTCAGGAAGCGGTCGAGGCGAAGGGGCTGTTCTATCCGCCTGATCCCGCCTCTCGCGGAAGCTGCCATCTCGGCGGCAATCTGGCCGAATGTGCGGGTGGTCCGAGGGCTGTCAAATATGGGGTCACCAAGGATTATGTGTTGGGGATTGAAGCCGTCCTCCCTTCCGGTGAAATCATTTCTCCAGGCGCACGGGTCGTCAAGAACGTCTCCGGCTATAATCTCACCCAGCTGATCATCGGCAGCGAGGGGACGCTCGCCGTAATCACCAAGATCGTATTCCGCCTCATTCCTCTCCCCCGTCATAGACAAGTCATCCTGGTTGCATTCGACAGACTTGAAGATGCAGCGGCGGCGGTCGCTGGAATATTTCAGAAAGGAGTAACGCCGTCCGCACTGGAATTCATGGAGCGTGCGGCAGTACAGGTCGCCGAACAGCGACAGGGCAAGATATTTCCGAACGGCGACGCGGGGGCTCAGCTTTTCATCGAAGTGGACGGCAACCACCAGGAATCGATCGATGAGGATATCCGCGTGATCGCTGAGTCCGTCGAGACGCACGGGGCGCTGGATGTTCTGCTGGCGCAGGAGCGGCAGAAGGTGGCGGACATCTGGGCGTTGCGGCGGGGGATCGGGGAGGCGGTGAAATCCATCTCGGCGTACCGTGAGGAAGACACGGTCGTCCCCCGGGCGTCGCTTCCGCGGCTGGTCGGCGGTGTGAAGGAAATCTGCAGCAGGTTTGGAATTACTTCAATCTGTTACGGCCACGCGGGCGACGGGAACGTGCACGTCAATTTGCTGAAGGACAAGGTGTCGGACGCGGTGTGGGACAAGAATGTTGAGGCCGCGATCCGGGAGATCTTTCAGCTCACGGTCTCTCTCGGCGGTGCGATCTCAGGAGAGCACGGGATCGGGTATTCGCAGAAGCCCTACCTGCCGATCGCCCTGTCGACCGAAGAGCTTTCGCTTATGAAGAAGATCAAATCGGTCTTCGATCCGCTGGGAATTCTCAATCCGGGAAAAATCTTCGATTGATCGATTGGGCGGACGCTAAAGCCTTCCCGCCCACTGCTCCACGATCTCTTTCTTGATGTGCACCTTCTCCCCCACCACTCTGCTTGGGATCGGATCCGGGTAATATTTCCCGCAGCACGCAAACGCCTCCATCGTCATCATGTCCCAGTACGAGGGGCAATGCGCACAGTAGATCCTGTTCTCCTTGATCCGGAACTCCGTCGAGCCGCAATGCTCACTGACCGAGATTGCGGTGACGAGACGCCCGTCTTTGGCTATGTAGGCCATGACCGCGCGGGGGGTCTTACCGCCGGCGTATTCAAACCGGATCAGGCGGTCTTTCTTGAGCTCGTTAAGAGAAAAGACAAGGTCATCCCCCTCCTGTGAGCATGCGACGGGTGTCATCGTCACGAACTCAGGGCCGTAATCCCGCGGCGCGTCCACCACCGGCTGCTCCCGAATTACAGGATGAACGGAGGGGTTAACGTATGACCAGACCAGCACTCCCCCTGCGACAAGCAGCACCGGGATAAGGACCCGCCCGACTTTCCTGGTCGTCGAAATGCTCTTCGACCCTCCTTCATTCGCGGGGGCCCTCTCTGCTGGATCCGATGTCGACACCGGCGTGCCACACGAAGGGCAAAACCGATGACTGGGAAGAAGATCAGCGCCGCACGACCGACAGTTGTTCATGCGTTGCATTTTCGGTTGATTGGGTTATATTACCAAATAACATAATGGATTACCGCCGTTAACGCAACCCCCGCATGAACCGGGAAGCCGTCGATCGCATCATCTCAGAAATCCTCGCCGAAAAGCTCAAAGGCGTGCATCAGCATACGTGCTGCAAGGATGGGGTGTGCACGGATAACCTGTGCGTCGTCCATAATAAAGAGGGGGTGCGGAACATCGTCGGCAACGGCGCGTCCCGTGTGACGTCGGGGATGGGAATCGAGGATGCGGGGGGGATTGAAGCAGACCTCGCCGGCATGATCGATCACACGCTCCTCAAGCCGGAGGCTACTGTCAGCGACATCGAAAAGCTCTGTCGGGAGGCCGTGAAGTACGGGTTCGCCAGTGTGTGCGTGAACCCCGGTTACGTTCCCCTCTGTGCCCGATTGCTCCGCGGGAGCGCTGTCAAAGTCTGTACGGTCATCGGCTTCCCGCTCGGAAGCACCTCGACGGCCGCGAAGGCCTTCGAGACGGAGCAGGCCATTCATGACGGTGCGCAGGAAGTGGATATGGTGATCAACGTCGGACTGCTCAAGTCGGGAGACTTTGAAGCGGTGGAGTCCGACATCTTCGCCGTCACGAGTACGGCACGGCGTTCAAGGGTTCTGACGAAGGTGATCATCGAGACGGGACTTCTCACCGACGAAGAAAAGATCAAGGCGTGCGTTCTTGCGAAACGGGCCGGCGCTGATTTTGTGAAAACCTCGACCGGCTTCAGCAAGGGAGGAGCGACGGCGGGTGACATCGCACTGATGAGGAGAGTCGTGGGAAGGGCCATGGGTGTCAAGGCCTCCGGCGGCGTCCGGAGCAGGGAAGACGCCCTCGCCATGGTGGCAAGCGGTGCCGATCGGATCGGTGCGAGTGCAAGCGTCAAGATCGTCAGCGGCGAGCCGGAGCCGGCGGGGAAAGCATACTAAGCGTGCGGAGCACCTCCAGGTGAAATCATCCCCCATGCTCCTCTTGGCATGCACCTTCGCCGCAGCGATGAGCGGCTGTGGTTCGACCGAGGAATCGACCGCCGAACAGCCGCTGCCGGCGCCGCCCCCACCCCATCCCGCATCCACCGCGGAACCACGCCGAACGCTGGAGTTTGAAACGCGTACCGACACAGTCACCGCGGTCCATGGATCGGAACGCTCCACGCCTCCGATCGGCGGGCGCATCATTCAGATCCGGTACATGGTCCAGATCGGCGCATTCAAGGACCCCCACCACGCCAGCGCCGTCCAGGCACTAGCCCGGCAGCGGTACCGGATGCCCGTTCTCAACGACTACCACGCCGGGCTCGGCCTTTACCAGATACGCCTTGGCTTTTTTGAATCGCGGGAAAGCGCCCGCAAATTCCGCGAGCAGATGCTGCAGGCCTACCCTGGCGAGTACAAGGATTCCTGGGTCGTCCAGCTGAAACGGTGACGAATGAAAAGGTTCGCAATGCTTTTTGTGTTGGTGCTCGCGGGCTGCGCCGGGTCGCAGCAATCGCAAGAGGAGGGGGACGCTGCTGCATCGGAGACGTTGAGACGCTACGAAGCAGACTTCCGCCCATCCGACCACGATCCCGCCCCGGGGAATGCAATGCAACGCGATTCAGCAGGCCATCTGACCGGCAGAGAAACGCCCGTCACTGCCGACACGGCAGCAACCGAGGCAGAGGAGTATGTGCAGGGGTTCCGGGTGCAGATATTTTCCACCACGAACATCGACGCGGCGCAGGCAAGGAAGACGGAGGCCGAATCGTACTTCCCTGGCGAATGGATCTATCTCGAATACGACCCCCCCACGTACAAGATCAGGGTGGGGAATTTCCGGGCACGCTATGAGGCCGACAGGTTTGCACGGCTTGCAGCGGAAAAGGGGTTCGCGGACGCCTGGACCGTTCCCGAAAAGGTGCTGAGACACCCCGGCACCCCGCCCCGGTGATACGCCCCCCTACCTGAACTTCAACACCGCACCTTCCACGCTCCATCGCGCTCTCACCCGAACGGTGTCTGCAGAGACGACGAACCGCTCCGCCGGCGTGAACGGAAATGGAAGCCCGAAGGAGAAATTCCCGGAGTTGTCAGCGTCGCGATACGCAATCAGCACGTACTTCCCTTCTGCAAGGTGATCGAAGCTGAAAAGTCCCGGCGAATTGAGGGTAATCGAAACGTTTCTTCCCGCGCCGTCGACTTTCGTCGCGGTCACAAACACTCTTCCCTTCCCGCGCGCTCCCTCCAGGTCCTCCACGACACCGCTGAACGTCCCCGTCGCACGAAGATCGACCGTCTGAAACCGCAGCACAAATGTGGAATCCCTGTACCCTCTCCCAAGGAGACTACGGACGGAATCCATGACCACCCTGACGACATACCATGCCTTGCTGTTCAGCGGTGCACGCGGCACCAGTGCAAGCGAAGCGGGTCCGGTCCATGTGATCGGGGCTTCCACCACTGAGCGGGTGCTGTCGAAAAGCCCAACGGCGGCGTTCGAGAGGGGCGGCTGGGCGACAGGGTCCGAGAACAGCACCTCAATGGGAAGGTCATTCGCAACACCCCGAACACTGTCGCGCATATCGCGAACGGTGATCCTTGGACGGAGCGTGTCGGGCAGAAGGATTCCCGCGATGAGCTCTCCCGGCGAGGCAAAGTCGATACGATTGCCGGAGCGGTCAGCCACCCCGGCAACACGTACTCGATAGGTTGCAGGGCTGTCAAGCGGCGCGGCTGTCAGAACTCCTGCAAGAGAGGGCTGAGTTCGCTCCTGATACAGCAGTCGAACGGGGACCTCCATGCCCGTGAGCGTATCGACCACCACAGCTCTGGCACGGCCGATGGACGCCGAATCGATTGGTTCGCTGAACCGCACGGATATTCGGTAGCGGTCCCGCGCCCTCACGCCTGCCAGGAAGGGGCGCGTCGTGTCCTCCTTTGCGAGGCGGAACGCTATTCCGTTAATGCGCGGGACGGAGTCATTGAGCACAACATCCCCCGTCGCTACGCCGTACTGGTCCACCTGCTTCTCGTATAACAGGTCGCGGTATTCGTCGCGGACCGCGATGAGCCGGTAGGTCCCGAAGGCAAGATGTGAAAGCTCAAATGTGCCGATTTTCCCCGTCTGCGTAATGTAGTCAGGCTTTGAGTGCGACGGATCAAGTGTGTCCCCTCTTCCGCCGGCCAGTCGGTACGCGAAGACCATCACACCTTCCGGCTTGTCGTCGTACACACGCCCCGCCGCATAACCGCGGTCGATCGAGTCTCCTGTCGAGAACGCCAATGTGAACGCGGACGCCATCCTGTTTCCCGCGCGGATGTCGGCGACGTCAGTCCCGATCGTAACGACGTAGGTCGTATTTCGCCGCAACGAGTCGGCCCAGCGCGCCGTCACTTCCCGGCCGCTCCACTCGAACTCAAGGTCGCCCACATACGGCGAAATAAACACAGACTCCTCCAGCGTCCTGCGGTTGACGTACTTGCTGAACTCCAGGGTGACCGACCGTGTATCGACTCTCACTGCGTTGGTGTCGGGATCGGTCCGTATGACCGTCGGCGGAATGGTGTCCACCGGTCCGCCCCCCGGCGGCACCTGGCCTGCGCAACTGAAGAAAAGCCACGCGCAGACAGGTATCGATACTATTGGCCAAAAATAGTTCTGCGCGCGTGGAACCATTTGCAGGAGGCCGGCGTTCATGAGAGTGTGAGGTTCATGAGACCTCGCAGAAGTCATGGGGAACGTGAGGGATCCCCGGACCGTGATGTTGGCTGTGACGCGTCGATGGTGGGTGGTGACGTTGATGGCTTGGTCCGGGGGATCCCTTTTTTATCATCCTTCCGTTCACCCGTTATTCGTGTGTCGCATTCTGAACCGCTTGAAGAGCCTGACGTAGCGCAGGTGGTCGTCATACGTCCGGGTGAACCAGTGCCCCCCTTTGCCGTTCGCCACGAAGAACAGGTAATCATGCCGCACCGGATAGAGCGAGGCAAGGATGGAAGCCCTCCCCGGGTTGTTGACCGGCCCGGGGGGTAATCCGGGGTAACGATATGTGTTATAGGGATTATCAGCCTTCAGGTCGGAATACAGGACCCGCCGCGGCCCGTCGGGCAGCAGGTACTGAATCGTTGGGTCCGCTTCCAGCTTCATCCCCCGCCGCAAGCGGTTGTGATACACCCCTGCGATGATCGCTCTCTCCTCGTCAAGTACAGCTTCTCCTTCCACGATCGAGGCAAATGTCAACATCGTGTGAACATCCCATCCGAACGTTGCGGCCCGCTGTTCAAGTGAGTCCGCAAAAAAGGCCCGGAAATTGTCCACCTGTCGTCGGAGGATGTCGCGCTCGTCCTGTTCCCAGTGGAAGCCGTAGGTATCGGGGAGAAGATATCCTTCAAGGCTGGGTTGGCGTATCCTCAGGGCCGCCGCGAAGGAGGGATCAAATGCGTGGCGCGCGTACGCAGCGGAATCGATGCCGAGCGTGCGAGCGAACAGTCTTGCCTGTACCCTGATCCGCGATCCTTCGGGGATCGTGACGTGGATGAGCATGTTCCCTTTGCCGGAGCGGAGCATCTGGAACAACTCGGCATTGGATATACCGCTGACGAGACCATACTTTCCTGCCTGGATGCGTTCCGTCCCCCCATACACCTTCGCCACGAAGACGAACAGCTCCCGGCTTCGGATGATTCCCTGTGCTTCAAGGCTGTCGACTACCGAGATGAAGCTCTCGCCGCGGTTGACGGTGAAGACCCGCTCATTTCCCTGGTCGAAGTAATTCCCGCCGTAAAACACCCAGAGCCCCGCCCCGATGGCGCCGCCGAGGAGCGCAAGAAGCACCCCCCCTCCGATCAACAACGACCGTCGTTCCACCAGCGTCAGAATAGTTCCCCCTTCCCGGCGTTGCGCCGGTATTGATCGCGGACTTCCTGAGCCCGCAGCGAGTCTCCTTTGGTTTCCGCGTACGTCTCCGCCAACAGACGATAGGCTATCGTATAATCCGGGTGTTGCCCGATCACCCATTCGAGCCGTTGAATCCCTTCATCGACCCTTCCCCCCTCAATCTCAAGCTGCGCAAGGACGACCTGCGCACTCCAGAGGTCGGGCTGGAGGGCAATGGCCCGCAGGAGTGCCTCTTCGGCACGTCCGCGCTGACCGACGGCCCGGCGTGCAAGCGCGAGTCCGAACTGTGCGCGGGAAGAGAGCGGATCAACCTGCACGGCCCACTCCAGAATCGGCCCCGCGAGTGCCACATTCCCGCGGGCAAGATTGTCAAGGCCTGCCTGAGTTGCATCAGACACCGCACGCGTGACGAAATGCAGCCGTGCAGAATCGAATGCGAATACTTCCATCACCTCTGGTGGCTCGTGTCGACTCGCAAAGAGAGGAGAGACATTTACCACGTCGTACCACAGGCGCATGACGGCCAGATGGCTTACACCGCTTGCAACAAGGAAGCTCTTGAGGGAATCGAGGTCACTGAGCACCCGGACCGCGGAAGGGGTGACGACGCCCTGAACATCAACGACCTTCCGGCCGGAGTAGTAAGCGATTGCCCCGATATCGTGCGTGGCGACGACGGCATCCTCGGGGGTGTGGTCGTGAAGCCAGCGTCCCGTGGCCACGTGGCGTTCCGTGATGTACCGGCAGGAATCGACGTAGTCTCTGTCGATTTCGGCTCCGCGGACAACGGAGTGCACCGAAATCACCAGGACGACCGTCCCCGCAACAATGGTACTGCGCACCGTCGGACGGCTCAACGCGAGGCGACCGAACAGGAGACCGGTCAGCACGTGCAGTCCGGCCAGAGCGAGCAGAAGCAGGATTGGGAGCACCGGCATCAGGTATCTCCCCTGCTGGTACAGGTACGGGAGCTTCATCCCGTACATGACGACGAGGGCCGTGCCCCAAAGGACGAGCGGCACCATTGAGACTCCTCTGCGTCCGACGAGATCGGCAAGCGCCTTTACACACCCTGCAACCGCCAGAGGCGCCACGATCAGGAAGTGCCCACCCGCAAGGTAGGCAGCGACCTTTGACAAGTATTCCTGACTTCCGACACCGTAGTACGCTATCTTCGCGGCAAGCGTGTTGGGGAACGGACTTCCGGAAAGACGGTAGTTGAAAAGAGCATAGCCCAGAAACGAAAGCGCGATGAATGCCAGTGGGAGCCGGACACGAGACCAGAACTCCGACGCGGTCGACGCGACCCCATGCCTCTCATCCGAAGCCAGCGACAAGATTACCGCCAGTGCCTCAGCCGCGGCAAATACTCCTATGAGCACCATCGCTTCCGGCCTGACCCACAGGAGCGTCGCAAGAATGAATCCCAGTGCCGTTCGCCTGGAAGAGGCAAATGCCCAGAGCGAAGCAAGCACCCCGGCGACGAAGAGCAACGTCTCCATCCCCGATTGCGCGCCCCAGCGAAGACGTGGTTCCAGCATGAAGAGGAGAACGGCAGCCAGCGAAAACCACGGCGCGTCTCCGAACAGCTTGTACGCCAGCAGGAACAGAAAATACCCGGCCAATGCATATGACAGGATCCCAAGCACGGCGCAGAGCACCAGGTGATCGGAGGTGAGAAACATGCCGCTGGCGAGTATGAATGTGTACAATGGCGAGGTCGAGCCCGCGGTCGCCATCGCGCCGCGGAAGTATGAGAACGAACCGAAGTCGTGCAGGTTTCTGGCAAACTGCAGGTGGATCCAGATGTCATCGAGGGGGAAGGAGGGCTCGCCGTTTGACTTCCAGGCTTCCACCACCGTGAGGGAAGCCCAGAGCGCCCCACCAAGGATCAGGACGACCGCAAGGGAAGCGTAGCGACGGAACGTGAGAGAGTCGGCCACGGAAGTCGCCGTCATCCCGGCTCAGAGCGAGAGTCCGGCGTCGGCCGGAAGCGTGGCCGGCGACGTCATGCCGCGGTTGAGGCGCAAGGAGCCGGCATAGGCGATCATAGCACCATTGTCCATGCAATACTCCAGTGGGGGCGTAAACACCGAACAGCCAAGCCCGGACGCCGCCGCGGAAAGACGACGGCGCAGTGCGCCGTTTGCGGACACACCACCGGCAATTGCGATCTCCCGCACAGTCGTCCGGCGGGCCGCCTCAAGTGTCTTCGCAACGAGCACATCCAGAATGGCGGCCTGAAAACTCGCGCAGACATCCGCCAGTCGTCGTTCACTCCAGGCGGTGTGCGCCGCGCCCAGCTCCCCCACACCTTCTTTTCTGAGGTAGTACAGGACAGCCGTTTTGATCCCGCTGAAGCTGAAGTCAAGCGAACCGTCTTCGAGATACGAGCGAGGGAACCGGATCGCCTCCGGATCGCCCTGTTCCGCAAGTCGCTCGATCGATGGGCCCCCGGGATATCCGAGGCCGAGCATTTTGGCGACCTTGTCAAACGCTTCACCGGCAGCGTCGTCTCGCGTCTGTCCGAGCAGCGTGTGGTCGAGGGGGCCGCGGAGATGTACCAGCATCGTGTGCCCGCCGGAGACAATCAGGGAGACAAGGGGGAACGAAGGAGCAGGCTCCGTGAGGAAGTTGGAGTAGAGGTGTCCCTCCATGTGATTCACTCCGATGAACGGCCTTTCAAGGGCGTAGGCGAGCGCTTTGGCAAAGTTCAGGCCGACAAGGAGCGCCCCCACGAGCCCCGGACCCTGAGTCGCCGCGACGCCGTCGAGATCTTCCCGGGCGGTGCCGCCGCGGCGCAGGGCCTCATCCACGACATCGATGATCAGGCGCTGGTGGGCGCGCGACGCGAGTTCCGGCACGACGCCGCCGTACCTGCGGTGCGCGAGCTGCGACGAAATGACGTTGGAGCGCACCGTCCGCGCCTCGACCACGGCCGCCGAGGTCTCATCACAGGAGGTCTCGATACCGAGAATTATCATGGATTCCAACCCGACTCCTTCAATCCGTTTATGGTACGTATTGGGGCCCTGAATTTCAAGGAACCGTTGCATGGAAGAGGTTTTTTCGGTATATTGTGTTCCTCAATTTTCATGAAACGGGAAGCAGCATGGCAAAGGTCTGTGATATCTGTGGGAAAAAGCCGGTCTCCGGGAATAACATCAGCCACGCACACAACCGCACGCGCCGTCGCTGGGAGCCCAACCTTCAGCACGTTCGTGCAATCGTGAACGGGCGCACGACCCGATTGACCGTCTGCACCACGTGCATCAAGTCGAACCGGGTTCTGAAGGTCGCCTGACCAGGCCACGACAGGAGCGGGGCCTGCCGCCGCTCCCCTCCTCGATCCTCTCCCCCCGGTAACAGCCCATGCCCAAGCTTGAGGTACAGCTCAACCTTCCGAACCAGCTGACGCTCCTCCGGGTCATCCTCACCCCGTTGTTCGTGGTCTTCCTGATGTCGGAGTCCTCTCTCTATCTTCAGCTCTCACTCGTCGTTTTTGTCATCGCCGCCATGACGGATTGGTACGACGGATGGATTGCGCGGAAAATGGGTTATACCTCGCGGTGGGGCAAATTCCTCGACCCTCTTGCGGACAAGATCCTCTCTTCCGCGGCCCTCCTGACTTTTGTCGGCCTGAACCTTGTCGACGCCTGGATGGTCTGGATCGTCATCGTGAGGGATTTCCTCATTACCGGGCTGCGCAGCTACGCAGAATACCTCGACAAACCGATCGTTACCACTAAGGGGGCGCAGGCCAAGACCTTTGGCCAATTTGTAGTCATCTATTATATCCTTATTCTCTACGTCGGTCGGAGCGTCCCCCCCGTGTACGCGGAGTTCGGGCCAACGATCGATGCGCTCATGCATCCGCAGGTATTGTTCGGCATGATGCTGACAGTCATGCTCTCGACAGTCGGGACCGGCATCGCATATCTGTTCGACAACAGAAAGGTGATCCGCGAACTCTATGATCGGTTCCGATCGACGCGATGACGGCTCCGGATCGCAGCCCCTCCGGTTCCTGACCCGGTTCCTGGCCACCGGAATGTGCGTCGGGCTGATTCCCTGGGCGTCGGGGACGTTCGGCACACTCGTCGGTCTCCTGGTCTGTCTCATTCCGGGAGTCCATCCCCCCTCCACCCTCGTCCTGCTTATTCTCGTCGGCTTCGCCATCGGCGTCTATGCCGCTGGCGAGGTCGCACGCGAGGAGGGGCACCGCCTGACCAGGAGCGCCGCTGCCGCGAAAGCGGTGTTCCAGCCGGGGCGTCGCGAACACCCCGACCCCTCCATTGTGGTCATCGACGAGATCGTCGGGATGTGGATTGCTCTCCTCGGCCTCCCACCTTCAATTGTCTCATTTGCAGCGGCATTCATCGCTTTTCGTGTCTTCGATGTGCTGAAGCCCGAACCGGCAACGATGGTGGAACGGCTCCCGGGGGGCTGGGGAATCATGCTGGACGACGTGGTCGCCGGCGTGTATGCAAATGTGCTTGTACGAGTGATCCTCTTTCTCCTCACGCTGATGCCTGGCACGGGAGTGCTTGCATGACCGCGCATGTGATCACCATCGGGGATGAACTGCTCATCGGCCAGGTGCTCAATACCAACCAGGCCTTCATCGGTGAACGCCTGAGCGCCATCGGCGTGCGGACGGTCGCCATGACGACGGTAGGGGACGATATTGAGGCCATTCAGTCCGAATTCCGCCGGGCGTGGGAATCCTGCCCGGTCGTGATCGTGACGGGAGGTCTGGGGCCGACGCATGACGACATCACCAAGCACGCAGTGTGTCAATTCTTCGGCATGGAACTCGTCAGCAACCCCGACATCCGGCGGCGCGTTGAGGAACTCCTTTCCAGGAGAAATCTCCCCTGGACCCCCGCTGCAGAAGACCAGACTATGGTCCCGCGGGGGGCTGAAGTGATAGCGAATCCGATCGGCACCGCGCCCGGTGTGCGCATATCGAGAGATGCGAGACATTTCATCGTTCTCCCGGGCGTTCCCTATGAGATGGAGGAGATGCTCACCCGGTCGGTCATCCCGTTCCTTGCGCCTCTTATCCGAGGACAGGCAATCAGCCACCGGACTCTCCGCACCACTGGAATCCCGGAAAGCTTTCTCGCACAACAGCTCGGCGATCTCGATACGCTCTTGCAGGGTTCCTCGCTCGCCTTCCTTCCCTCGCCTGCCGGCGTCCGGCTCAGGATCACCGTCCTGGCGGCCACCGCTGAGGAAGCTGAACGCCGTGTGGCTGAAGCGGAACTCCGAATCAGAGCGAAGGTCGGGAAATACGTGTACGGAACAGGCGAGGAAGAGCTTGAGGACGTGCTCGGGCGGATACTCAGGGAGCGCAAGATGACGATCGCGGTCGCGGAGTCGTGTACTGGCGGGCTCATCACACATCGGATCACGAACGTCGGGGGGAGCTCGGACTATCTTGAACGGGGCGTTGTCGCGTACTCAAACGTCTCGAAGACCGAACTGCTTGGCGTTCCGCCCGAAATCATCGCGACACACGGCGCGGTGAGCAAGGAGACGGCGCTTGCCATGGCCGAGGGGATCAGGAAGATTGCGCGGGCCGACATCGGCCTGTCGACGACCGGCATCGCCGGTCCGACGGGCGGCTCGCTTGAAAAGCCGGTGGGGCTTGTCTGGATCGGATGTGCGGACCCTTCGGGGAGCATCGCCGTGAAGTTTCATTTCGGCGAAGGGCGCACACGTGTGAAAGAGCGTGCATCGCAGGCGGCGATGGAGCTCGTGCGACGCCGGATCATGAAGATCGTCTGAGTGCCCATGGGCATGCTTCGACTGTTCATCGCCGTCGAGACTCCCGCGGATGTCCGTGAGGCCCTCGGACAGCTCCGCGACCGCCTCGCAGCGTCCGGAGCCCAGGTGCGATGGGAGCCGAACGACAAACTCCATTGCACGCTGCTCTTCCTCGGAGAGACCGAAGAATCTGCTCTCCCGACGATCCGCGAAGCGGTCATGAAGCCGTGCGCAGGATGCGCGCCGATCGCCGTTGCCTACCGTGGCATCGGGTATTTCCCCGACAGCCGTCGTCCGCGCGTCGTCTGGGCCGGCATGGAGGATCCGCAAGGTGCACTGGGGCGACTCCAGCAGGAGATTGCCTCGAAGCTTGCGACGGCCGGATACCCCGGCGACGAGAAACCGTTCCACCCCCACATCACGCTGGGTCGAGTCAAGAGTCTGCATGGGATCAACCGATTGATTACCATTGCGGAATCATGTACCTTTGATCACCCATCGGTGACCGTCCGGGAGATCGCCATCATTCGCAGCGAGCTGAAGTCAGGAGGATCAGTCTATACGATCCTGCACTCGATCCCCCTGTCCGCATGATCGCCCGGCCCTTCCCGACAGCAGGAGGTGTCCCCCTCGTAAATTCCGTTCTTCACGTGTATACATAGTATTGAGGAGTCGCGCATGCCCGAAGAGAAGGACGCAAAGTACCAGGCCCTGAAGATTGCCCTGGACCAGATCGAAAAACAGCATGGCAAGGGGAGCGTCATGCGGCTCGGCGAAGGGCCCATCCAGCAGGTCGATGTCATCTCCACAGGCTCCGTCTCCCTGGACGCCGCGCTGGGTATCGGGGGAATCCCGCGTGGGCGCGTGACCGAGATCTTCGGGCCGGAGTCGTCGGGAAAGACCACGCTCTGTCTGCACATCATCGCAGAGGCACAGAAGACCGGCGGGATCACGGCCTTCATCGATGCTGAACACGCACTCGATCTCGCCTACGCGAGGAAGTTGGGCGTCGATGTGAACAACCTGCTGCTCTCGCAGCCCGAATTCGGCGAGCAGGCACTGGAGATTGTCGAAACTCTTGTGCGCAGCGGCGCGCTCGACGTGATCGTCATCGACTCCGTCGCCGCACTGACGCCACGGGCAGAGATCGAGGGAGAGATGGGGGATCCCAGCATGGGGGTGCAGGCACGGTTGATGTCTCAAGCCCTGAGGAAGCTTACCTCCGCCATCAGCAAGTCGAAGACCTCCGTCATCTTCACCAACCAGCTCCGGATGAAGATCGGAGTGATGTTCGGCAATCCGGAAACCACCACGGGGGGGAACGCTCTGAAGTTCTATGCGTCCGTGCGCCTGGATGTCCGCCGTATCGAAGCCATCAAGGATGGGACGAACATCGTCGGGAACCGGACGCGGGTCAAGGTGGTGAAGAACAAGGTCGCTCCCCCTTTCCGCGAAGCACAGTTCGACATTCTGTACAACGAGGGGATTTCCCGGCTGGGAGATCTCATCGATACAGCAGTCGAACAGAATATCATCGCGAAATCGGGATCCTGGTTCTCCTACCGCGATGAGCGGATCGGGCAGGGGCGTGATGCCGTAAAGAAGTATCTGCAGGAGAATGAGAAGGTAACGAAGGCCATTGACGCCGAGATGCGTAAGAAACTGGGTCTGCCCTCCGGCTCCGGGACACAGGGGCCGGGGAACGGTCAGGCCTCCGGCGAACAAAAAGCGGAGCCACCGCAACAGAGACCCGCGGGAGTGCCCCCGGTCAGGACTGCCACCCCGACGCCGCTCCAGAGACCCGAGCCGCCGAAAAAGAAGTAAGCCGGGTGTCAGCGAGTACTATCCCCCGTGCGGCGACAGGCGCACGGGGGATTCGCGTTCCTCATCCCGCCTGAGCGCATGAAGATTACCCGCATCGAGCAACAGAAGAACCGTCCGGGCCGGAGAAACATTTATGCCGACGGGGAGTTCTTGATCGGTGTGGCGGCTGAGACGCTTCTCCGGTTTGGCCTGCGGACGGGCGATGAGATCACGCCCGCAACATTTCGCCTGATGGAGCGCACGGAAGAACTGCTCGGGGCAAAGAGTGCAGCCCTGCGTCTCCTCTCGGTGCGTCCCCGGTCCGAGCGGGAGATTCGGGACCGCCTCCGCGAAAAGGCGTTCGGCGAAGAGGAGATCGTCGGGACGATCAACGACCTCAAGTCTACGGGGCTCGTCGATGATGAGGCGTTCGCACGGACGTATATCAGGAATGCGCTCGCATTGAAACCTTCCGGCCGCGTGTTACTGAGGCGGAACCTCCTCTTGCTTGGTGTCCGGCGGGAGGTGGCAGATGAAGCGCTGGACGAGGTGCTGGCAGGTGTCGGCCAGGAAGAGAACGCTGTGCGCGCTGCGGAGGCCTTTGTGAAACGCGCATCGGGGCGCAAGCGGCAGGATCCTCGGAAGCTCCGCCAGCGACTGACCGCATATCTGCTCCGCCGCGGCTACACGTGGGATGAGGTGGGGCCGGCGGTGAAACGTGTGCTAGCGGAGAGCGGACCGGAGGATGGAGAGGCATCGGAGAGTCGTCGTTGACATCGAGACACTTGCCTACCCGATCGAAGCGTTTGACGATGCGCAGCGCACGTACCTGCTGAAATTCGCCGTCACGGGGGATGAAAGAACAGAGGCGCTCCTCCGTCTCAATCTCAGTCCCCTGACCGCGCGCATCATTGCCGTGGGGATGCTCAACCCCGACACACGGCAGGGAAAGGTGTTCTACGAGCATCCCGGCGGAACAGCATCGATGACGAACGACGGTCTCGTCGGGCTGATTCCCGGCACCGAGACAGAGATCCTCTCCTCATTCTGGGCAGCCGTTGCACATTACCCCCGCATCATCACGTTCAACGGACGCGCGTTTGACGGCCCCTTCCTGATGCTCAGGTCGGCGCTCCTGGGGGTGACCCCCACGCGCAACCTCGTTCCGTACCGCTTCAGCGCCGCCGAACACTGCGACCTTCTGGATCAACTCACCTACTACGGGACGACGCGCCGTTTCAACCTCGATTTCTACTGCAAAGCGTTCGGGATTCCGAGCCCGAAGGAAGGAGGCATCACGGGGCTCGACATGGGACCGCTGGTGGCGGAAGGGAGATACCGCGAGATCGCAGAGTACTGCCTTGGGGACATCAGGGCAACGGCGGAGTTATTCCGCCGGTGGGAGGCGTATCTCTCGTTCGAACGGAGAGGGGAAGGGACGTAAGGTTAAGGTTGAGGTTGAGGTTGAGGTTAAGATTAAGGTTAAGATTAAGGTTAAGGTTAAGATCGAGATTAAGGTCAAGGTGTTGCTGCCGCCCCTAACCTGCTTCACCCCTCAACCTGCTTCACCCCTTAAACCGCTGCACCCCTTCCCCTTTTCACGCAGGAAGTCGTCGCCACCTCTTAGATACTTCATAGTACGTCATCGCGGCAGCGCCGAGTTTCAGCATGTCCCACCAGCTGAAGATCAGGAATCCCGAGCTGAACGCCGCGGCGGCATCGTGCAGCGTGAAGGCGTAGAGATGGAGCGTCCCGAGGGAGAACACCACCAGCAGGCCGGCAGCCATGGACAAAAACGACCAGAGGAGCGTCTTACGCCGGTGGACGAGAATGCCGACGACCAGCGCAGCCAGCGGGAAGCCAAGCAGATATCCTCCCGTCGGCCCTCCGAGCGTCGCCAGACCGAATGCACCTCCGGCAAACACAGGAGCACCCAGGATTCCGGCAAGGAGGTACGCACACTGGCTCAAGGCCCCATTGCGAGGCCCGAGAAACGCACCGGCAAGGAGTACCGGGAGAGTCTGCAGTGTGAACGGCACGGGTTCATGTGGAATCTCGACACGCGCTCCGACTGCAGTCAAGGCAGCGAACATGGTCACCCAGAACGTCTGAGCGAGCGTGTGTGTGCCGCGAAGATCCAGGATCGGCGCTGAGGTGGTTTTCGATGGCTCAATCATTATCGGCTCCTACGTGATGCTTTGAAACCAGCGTGCGCTCAGATCAATTGCCTGATCAAGCGCCGGGCTCCTGCTTCGAAATGGATGTGTCGCCCCGAGTGAATGCCCCGCCCCATCCAGCAGCACCAATTCGGTTCGGGATGATTCGCCTGCCGCATAGAGTTCTTCCGCCTCTGCGGCCCTGACGGCCGCATCTGCCGATCCATGGATCAGAAGCAGGGGCACGCCAAGAGTCCTCGCTGCCTCGCGGAGGTCGTACCGGGCCCGGTGCTCCTCCAGATCGCGCAGCACCGCAACGTCCAATCGCAGCCGGGTTCGCAGTCCCCTGATCGTCACAGGGAGAAACCCGTCACGTTCCCACACGGACCGTTGGTGCGCGGTGTAGCGGTAGAACGTGGCAATGGTCGACCAGGCAGCGATACCCCTGATGCGCTCATCCTCTTTCGCCCCCAGGATCGCGATCCCTCCTCCGCGCGAATGTCCAACCACAAAGACTCGCGACGGGTCGGCAGTTCCCCCGCCCACGACTCCAGCCGCGACTGCGTCAACCACCGCACGAAGGTCTTCGAGCTCCTTGCCAACGGTGTTCCCGGCAAACTTCTCCCTCTCGGTGAATCGCCTGGAGTCTGCACCGACGCCGTTATGCGAGAAGTTGAAGACGATCGAGACGAAGCCCGCTTCGGCGAACCGGCGTCCGATGAAGGGGAACGGTCCCCAGTCCTTGTGAGCGGTAAATCCGTGGCACACCAGGACGACTGGTGCTCTGGTTGAACCCTGCATCATGCGGATGTCACCCCTGAGAGTATCACCAGACGCATTCGTGATGCTGAAGGGGACTTCGCTCAGCATGCGTAACGGGTGACGTCCGTGGTGAGATGCATGGCGGCCGGAAAAAATACCGAAATGTGCTGAGAAAGTCAACGAAATCGGTCTGTTGCCTTGCAGAAGAGTTCGGTTTTTCTTATCTTGATTGGCTCAAATTCCATAAGGTCTGATGGGGAACCTGAAGGTGTTCTCGGGCCGGTCCAACCGGCCTCTCGCCGAACGGATCTCGAAAGAGCTTGGCCAGCCGCTTGGCCAGTGCGACATCAAGTCATTCAGCGACGGCGAGATCTGGGTCAAGTTTACAGATAACATCCGCGGCTGTGACGTCTATCTCGTCCAGTCGACCAATCCGCCGGCAGAGAACCTCCTGGAACTCCTGATCATGATAGACGCGGCGCGCAGGGCGTCGGCGCGCAAGGTGAATGCCGTCATACCGTACTTCGGGTATGCCCGACAGGACAGGAAGGATCAGCCGCGTGTCTCGATCACCGCGAAGCTCGTTGCGAATTTAATCACCCACGCCGGTGCGGACAGGATCATCACGATGGATCTGCATGCGCCGCAGATCCAGGGTTTTTTCGATATCCCGGTGGACCATCTCTACTCGTCGGCTGTCCTGGTGAAGCACTTCAAGAAACTGAAGGTCAACAACCTCGCGGTTGCGTCGCCGGACGTGGGGGGGATCAAGATGGCGCGCGCGTATGCAAAGCGACTTGAGGCCGACCTGATCGTGATCGACAAGCGCCGCCCGCGGCAGAATGAGGCCGAGGTGATGAACATCATCGGCGAGGTGAGGGGAAAAAATATTCTGATCGTCGACGACCTGGTGGACACGGCCGGGACCCTCTGCAACGCGGTGAGGACGCTGAAGGAGGCGGGGGCGAAGGAGGTCTATGCCGCCTGCACGCACCCGGTGCTCTCGGGCGATGCGCTCGCGCGGATCGACGCCTCAGGGCTGAAGAAAATCATCGTTACGGACTCCCTGCCGCTGAAGAACGGCTCCCCGAAGGTCGGCACGGAATCCGTTGCGCGGATCTTCTCGGAGGCCATCAAACGGTCATTCAAGTATATGTCGATCAGTTCGCTCTTCGACGTCGACAAGGGTTAATGCCATAGCACTGGAAGGAAGGGTGTCACGATGTCTGAATTTGTGTTGGAAGCCCAGATCAGGGAAAAGACCGGCAAGCATGCGAAGCACGCCCGAAGGGAGGGGCTGATTCCCGGCGTCTACTACGGGCGCGGCGAGCAGAGTCTGATTATTCAGGTCCCAAAGCTGGGGCTCGACCCCCTCATCTACACGTCCGAAATGCACGTGATCAACCTGCGACTGGCCGACGGCACGTCGAAGCGGTGCATTCTCCGTGACGTGCAGTACGACCCCGTGACGGACCGCCCCATTCACTTCGACCTGCAGGGCCTGAAGGAGAACGAACGGCTCACGATCGAGATTCCGGTAGTGCTGACCGGTGGAATTCCCCGGGGCGTGCGCGACGGCGGGATGGTGCAGCACATGATTCACCGACTGAAAGTCTCCTGCCTCCCAAAGGACATCCCGGAGAAGGTGGAAGTCAATATTGCCGACCTCGGCATCAATCATTCAGTGCACGTCCGGGACATCAGCCTCCCGAACGTGACGATCCTCGACAGCCCCGAGAGCGCGGTGGTGGGGGTGATGCCGCCGACGGTCGTGAAGGAGGCCGAACCGGCCGTGGTGGCGGAAGAGGCCGCGAAAGAGCCGGAAGTTGTCGGCAAGGGAAAGAAGGCAGAGGAGGGAGAGGAAGCCGAAGCCCCGAAGGCTGAGGCAAAGCCCGCCCCGGCCAAGGAAGAGAAGAAGGAGAAAGAAAAGAAGTAGCGCCCCCCTCAGGTGGACGCCGCACTTATCGTCGGGCTGGGCAATCCCGGACCGGCCTACGCGCAGACAAGGCACAATCTCGGCTTCATGGTGGTGGACGAACTCTGCCGTCGGGCGGGGTGCTCCTGGACGACCGGCGCGGATGAGTATGCACTTGCCGCGGCAACATCGGGAGGTAGTGCGCTCCATTTGCTGAAACCGCTCACGTTCATGAACCTGAGCGGGAGCGCGGTAGCGCGCGCTCTGGCGTCGCTGGTGCTCCCGGAAGAGGCGCTCCTGATCGTCACCGACGACTTTCAAATCCCGCTCGGGACGATCCGGATGCGGGCCAGGGGGAGCGACGGGGGACATCATGGGCTGGCCTCGGTGATCGAAGCGCTGGGAACCGACCGGTTTCCGCGCTTACGGTGCGGGATCGGACGCGAAGCAATGCCTCCCGGCGAGAGACGGCGGGACTTCGTCCTTTCACCGTTCGATCCCGAAGAGCAGAAGGCTGTGGAGGCAATGATTGCCAGGGCCGCCGACGCGGCAGCTGCGTTCGCAACGGCGGGGATCGATCGCGCGATGAGCGAGTTTAATTCGAAGTAGACAACAGAGGAACCCCTCTACTCTCCAGTTCACCGCCCGGTGAGTACTGGAGGGTCAATCAACAACGGTCCACAGGGAGGTAGAGTCATGGACAACGCGCAGCAAATCTACGAGTCCACGTTCATCATCAACGCGTCGCTCGATGACGCGCAGGTGGAGGCGGTCATCGCACGGGTGAGCGATGCGATCGTCAAGAACGGCGGCGCAGTCACGGCGCTCAACAAGTGGGGGAGAAAGCGGCTCGCCTACTCCATCAACAAGAAGACCAACGGCTTCTACGTCAACGTCGAGTTCACCGCGCCCGGCACGGCGCTGGCGCCGCTGGAGCGTTCCTTCCAGCTCGACGAGATGATCCTGCGGTATCTCACCATCGTGCTCAACCGGAAGGCACTGGCGTCGCGGGCAAAGGCGCAGGCCGCGGCGGCAGCCCCGCCAGCGGAGACGCCCCAGATCCCCGCCCGAGAACCGCTCTTCAAAGAGACGCCCGCTGAGAAAAAGCCCTGACGCCACCACTCGACCAAGGAGCACACAACAGTGATTACCACTCGGAAACCCCGGCGCGAAAAAGACAGCCAGATGCCCCGCAAGAAGCGGACGTGCCGGTTCTGCGACGCAAAGGAAATCTACATCGATTACAAGGACGAGAAGCGGCTGCAGCGGTTCGTGACAGAGCAGGGGAAGATCATCCCCAAACGGATCACCGGAACATGCGCCAAGCACCAGCGCCAGCTCGTGCAGGCAATCAAGCGCGCCCGGCACCTGGCGCTCCTGCCGTTCGTCTCCGACACTATCCGCTAAGGAAGAACAAAGGACAGCCATGAAAGTCATTCTGCGTAAAGAGCACGAGAAGCTGGGCTCAGTGGGCACGGTTGTGGACGTAAAGGACGGGTTCGCCCGTAATTTTCTGATCCCCAAAGGGATCGCGTTCCCCGCCAGCGCGGGGAGCGTGCGCGCCCTCGAGGAAGAGAAGAAGCAGGCTTCGCGCCGGGAAGCGAAGGAACTAAAAGCGAGCGAGAAACTCGCCGCGGAGCTCGAGAAGGTCTCGATCACGCTCCAGATGAAGGTGGGCGAAGACGAAAAGCTCTTCGGTGCCGTCACCTCGCAGATGGTGGCCGACGCGCTCCGGGAGAAGGGCTTTGAGCTTGATAAGCGGATCATCAATCTCGACGAACCGATCAAGACCCTCGGCATCTACAGCGTCCCGATCAAGCTTCACCAGAACGTCGCGGCAACCGTCAAGGTTTGGGTGGTTCGCGAGTAACCGGCGGCGCGTGAGCTCGTCGAAGGCGTGGCGCCCGAGCTCGTCGAAGGCGTGACGCCTGAGCTCGTCGAAGGCGTGACGCCTGAGCTCGTCGAAGGCGTGACGCCTGAGCTCGTCGAAGGCGCGCGTAAATGCAAGGCGAAGCCCCCCACTCTTCCTCTCAGGAACCTCGCCGATGCCGCAACGTGTTGAACAGTAGAAGGCACACTGACTCCAATGACAAAGACGGTCAAGACCCTTGAAGAGGTCACCATCCGGTTCGCCGGAGACTCCGGGGACGGGATGCAGCTCACCGGAACCCAGTTCACGAACACCGTCGCCGCGCTCGGCAACGACTTGAGCACCCTTCCCGACTACCCCGCCGAGATCCGCGCCCCCGCCGGCACAACGTACGGCGTGAGCGGCTTCCAGATCAAATTCGGCAGCGTCGACATCCTCACCCCGGGTGACACCTGCGACGTGCTGGTGGCTATGAACCCCGCAGCCCTCATCACCAACGTGCGGCTGCTGCGCGATGGCGGCACCATCATCGTCAATGAAGATTCGTTCAACGAAAAGAACCTGAAGCTGGCGGGTCTGACCTCCAATCCGCTCGACGACGGCTCGCTCGCCAAGTATCAGGTCCACCGGGTGGCGATCACCAAGCTGACCACGAACGCGCTCGCCGACATGAACCTCTCCACGCGGTTCGTGGACAAGACCAAAAACTTCTTTGCGCTCGGGCTGATGTACTGGATGTACAACCGCCCGCTGGATCAATCCATCAGGTTCATCCAGGAAAAATTCGGCGCGAAGGACCCCCAGGTCGCCGAAGCCAACCTTCGCGTGCTGAAAGCGGGCTTCAACTACGGCGACACGACCGAGGTCTTTACGACCCGGTACGACGTGAAGCCGGCAAAGCTCCAGCCGGGAAAGTACCGCAACGTGATGGGGAATGTCGCGACGGCGCTCGGCCTCGTTGCCGCATCGAAGAAGGCCGGACTGCAGCTGTTCCTCGGCAGCTACCCGATCACGCCTGCGAGCGACATCCTCCACGAGCTCTCCCGCCTGAAGGAATACGGCGTCAAGACGTTCCAGGCGGAGGATGAGATCGCCGCCATCTGCTCGGCGATCGGTGCATCATACGCCGGAGCCCTCGCCGCCACCACGACCAGCGGCCCGGGCCTCGCGCTCAAGACGGAAGCGCTCGGGCTGGCGATCATGCTCGAGCTCCCCCTCGTGGTCATCGACGTCCAGCGCGGCGGACCAAGCACGGGGCTCCCAACAAAGACCGAACAGGCGGACCTCCTGCAAAGCGTGCTCGGCCGGAACGGCGAGGCGCCGTTGTGCGTGATAGCCGCCTCCACGCCGGCGGATTGCTTCGATGCCGTCTACGAGGCTTCACGAATCGCCATCAAGTTCATGACGCCGGTCATCTGTCTCACCGACGGTTACCTGGGGAACGGGGCCGAACCATGGCGAATCCCGGACGCAAATACACTCGCGCCGATTGAAGTCAACTTTGCGACCCGGGCGGCAAATTTCCAGCCCTACGCGCGGGACGAGAAAACCCTGTCGCGCCCGTGGGCCGTTCCAGGGACGCCTGGCCTTGAACACAGGATCGGAGGACTGGAGAAGCAGCATATCTCGGGGAACATCAGCTACGATCCGGACAACCACGATTTCATGGTCAAGATGCGCGCCGCCAAGATTGATCGTATCGCGGAGGACATCCCCCTCCAGGCCATCGAGGGTGACGCGACCGGAGACGTGCTGGTGGTGGGCTGGGGAAGCACCTATGGATCGATCAAGAGCGCTGTCGCCTTCCTCCGCGCGTCGGGGAAAAGGGTATCGCATCTGCATCTCCGCTACATCAACCCCTTCCCCCGGAACCTCGGCGATCTGCTGAAGGGCTTCAAGAAGGTGCTCGTCCCGGAGATCAATTACGGACAGCTGGTCAAGCTGCTCCGCGCCAAATATCTGGTGGACGCCCAGGGCTTCAACGCCATCAGGGGCCTGCCGCTCCGTTCCGAAGAAATCGAAGAACGGGTTGATTCGCTGCTCGGAGGAAACCATGTCTGAGACCATGCAAGCGCCGCCACAGGCGAAACTGACAATCAAAGATTTCCAATCGGACCAGGATGTCCGGTGGTGCCCGGGGTGCGGAGATTACTCGATTCTCGCGCAGGTGCAGCGGGTGTTCCCCGAGTTTCCCCATAAGAAGGAAGAGTATGTCGCCGTCTCAGGCATCGGATGCTCCAGCCGCTTCCCGTACTACATGGACATCTACGGCCTGCACGGGATCCACGGCAGGGCAACGGCGATCGCCTTTGGGGTCAAGATGGCCAACCCGAAGCTCGATGTCTGGGTGGCGACGGGCGACGGCGACGGCCTGAGCATCGGCGGGAATCACATGATCCACCTGCTGCGCAGGAACCCGAACATCAAAATACTGCTCTTCAACAACCAGATCTACGGCCTGACCAAGGGACAGTACTCTCCCACGTCGGCGCTGGGACAGATCACGAAGTCCACGCCGGTGGGAGTCATCGACACGCCGTTCATTCCCGTTTCACTTGCCCTCGGCGCGCAGGCGACGTTTGTTGCACGGACGATGGACCGCGATCCGAAGCACCTGCAGGAGATGGTCCGTCGCGCCGAGAAACACCACGGATCCGCGTTCGTGGAGATCTATCAGAACTGCAACGTGTTCAACGACGGGGCCTTCTTCCTCTTTACGGAGAAGGACACAAAGGACGACCACGTTGTGTACCTGGAGCACGGCAAACCGCTTGTGTTCGGCAAGGAGAAGACAAAGGGGATCCGTTTGAACGGATTCACGCCGGAGGCCGTCAGTCTCGACGGAGGAACGTACTCCGTGAACGATCTGCTCGTCCATGACGAACACGATTCCACCCTCGCCTTCATTCTGGCGAACATGATTCATAATCCCGAGCTCCCCCGCGCCATGGGGGTCTTCCTTTCGCTGGATAACCCGACGTACGAGGACCAGCTTGAGGCCCAGATCGCGCGTGCGAAAGCCAGAAAGGGGGAGGGGGATCTCCAGACCCTGCTCGACGGCGACGAAACCTGGGTCATCCAGTGATCCGTCGGCGTGCCTGCGACGGCCAGAAACCCTCCGTGCTTCAACGGGGGGTTTTTTAGTTGGCCCTAAATTGCCTATATTGCATGACACTACCCGTATGATCCAATCAGGAGATGCCCTGGAGGCGGCCATCGACGCCGTCGTTCCCCTGTTCCAGTCGGGCATGCGGTTCGTCCTGACGACGCATATCAATCCCGACGGCGACGGCCTTGGCTCGCAGCTCGCCCTGGCGGCCTGGCTGCGGGACAGGGGAAAGGAAGTCAAGGTTATCAACCACAGCCCCACCCCCGCGGTCTATCGTTTCCTTGATCCCGCCAGGATGATCCGGGAATTCGACGCAGCGCACGACGCTTCCGCCATTGCCTCCGCGGACCTGATTGTCATCATGGATACAAACCGCCCGGATCGGCTCCGCACCATGCAGGACGCGGTCATGGCCAGCCCGGCCATGCGGGTGTGCATCGACCATCATCTCGACCCCGCCCCCTTTGCTCAGCACTACCTGATCGACGACAACGCAACGTCGACGGGGGAAATCGTGTACCGGCTCCTTCTTCGACTGCATGGACCGGATCTCACGTCGGAAATGGCTGCGGATCTCTACGCTGCGATCATGACCGATACAGGGTCGTTCCGCTATCCGCGCGTCAACACCCGAACCCATGAAATTGCAGCTCATCTCATCGACCGCGGTGCCGACCCGGTCGCCATCTATTCAGAGATCTACGAGCGCTGGTCGCGCGGGAGGATCCACCTTCTCGGCGAAATGCTTGCATCACTGGAAACAAGTCATGGGGGACGGGTTGCGCATGTTGCGGTCACACAGGACATGCTCCGCCGCACGCAAACGGAGGAAGAGGATACCGAGAACTTCACCACGTATCCGATGAGCGTTGACGGCGTACGCATCGGGATCTTGTTCCTCGAGCTCGACCGCGGCGTAAAGATCAGCTTCCGTTCCCGGGGGAATATCCCGGCCAATGCGCTGGCGGCAGAGTTCGGTGGAAACGGCCACCTGAACGCTGCGGGTGCCCGGATCGAAAACGGCGCGCTTGCCGCAGTCCGGAAAACAGTCGTCGACGCTGCAGCAAAGTATCTCCCGCCCCTCACCTCGCCATGACGCGCATTACCGCAGAGAAAGGCACCATCAAGACTGTTGTCGCTGACGTGGCGGCAACGTTTCTCTTTGAGGATGAGAAGGTGTTCTCCGCCCAGTTGCAGGCTCTCTCCCGGGTGACCGGAGAGAAAGTTCTGCCCGAGCCCTGGTCGTCTCTCGCAGGAAAGGAACGCCAGACTCTTCTGCTGTTCCCGCGGGGTCTACGCACGCCGCGGCTGATGCTGGTAGGGCTCGGAAAACAGGCGGACTTCAGCCCGGAGCGGGTGCGCCGCGCCGCCGCGGCGGCTGCAAAAGCAACACTGGGATCCGGCCTCCGGTCCGTCGCCTTCCTTGTCCCCGACGCCGAGACAACTGTTCGGCTCGCCTCCTCTCCACGTGAAAACGCGTGGGAGATCTTTGGTCAGGCAGCGACGGAAGGCATTCTCCTCGGCCTGTACCGGTACGACAAGTACCTCACGTCGAGCAGGAAGAACTTCGTCCCGCCCGAGCGCTTCCGCATCGTCAGTGAGTCGCCCGCGCGCAGCCGGAGCATCGCAACGGGGATCGCGCTTGGCTCTGCGGTGGGCGACGGCACAAATCTTGCCCGCGATCTCGAAAACGCTCCCGGCAATGAACTGTACCCCGAGACGCTCGCCGCGGCGGCGCGGCGTGTGGGCCGACAGAGCGGGTTCCGCGTGAGAGTGCTTGATGAAAAGCGCATCAGGGCCCTGAAGATGGGAGGCCTGATCGGCGTCGCGGCGGGAAGCCGCCGCCCTCCGCGGTTCATCATCATGGAGTACCGCGGAGGCAAACCCCGCAGCAAGACCGTCGTCCTCGTGGGCAAAGGGGTGACGTTCGATTCAGGCGGTATTTCCATCAAGCCGTCGCAGGGGATGGCCGAAATGAAAATGGACATGTCGGGAGCTGCCGCAGTGATCGGCACAATGAAAGCTGCCGCTGCGCTCAGGCTTCCCGTGCACCTGATCGGCCTGGTCCCCGCAACGGAAAACCTCCCGGGGGGCGCGGCGCTTAAACCCGGCGACATTCTTCGCCATCATAACGGTATGACCTCCGAGATCGACAATACGGACGCGGAGGGCCGGCTGATCCTGGCGGACGCGCTTTCGTATGCCGGCCGGTATACTCCCGATCTGCTCCTCGACCTTGCGACGCTGACGGGTGCCGTGGTCGTCGCCCTCGGACACATCGCCACCGGAATGATGGGCAACGACCGTGAGGCGATGAAGGAGCTGACCGAGGCGGGTGAACGCACATACGAACGGGTGTGGGAACTTCCACTGTTTGAGGAATATGAAAAACTCATCAAGAGCGATGTCGCCGACGTGAAGAACACCGGAGGCCGTTGGGCCGGAACCATTACCGCGGCACTGTTTCTGAAAAAGTTTGTCGGCTCGTGCAACTGGGTGCACCTGGACATCGCAGGAACGGCAATTATGGAAGAAGCCTCCGACTACACCCCGCGCGGCGGTTCGGGGGTCGGGGTCAGGCTGCTGATCGATTTCCTTCGTCACAGGTACGGCCGGCAGCACCACTCATGAGGAAAGGAGCGACATCGTGCACCGCAAGGCGCTGCTGATCGGGCTCATCGTGCTGTCGTGCTGCCTCAGCCCCGCCCAGCCCAGGATCGGGCCTGGCGGCGAGGAAGGCCCGCGGATGCTCCTGTATGAAGCCGTCCCGCTTCCGGCCGACGGGGAATCGGGGATGGCCCGTGTCGATATCCACTACCGGATCGACAGGGAATTCTTCGTTCCTGTCAAGAATGCCGATCCGTCACCCGCCCATCCCTTCGTGCGGCGCGGAGAAGTGCTGGTCGAGCTGGTCGATTCTTCGGGAGCGACTGCCCGGCGTGCACTAGAGCGGATTGACATCGGCGAAGACATCGCAGAGCGCCGGCCGACGGGACGTGAATGGCAGGAAGGGATCATGTCGTTCACCCTCCCTCCGGGAACATACCGCATTCGCATAAGCGTTGACGATGTCGAGTCGCGGAGAAACATCCTCGAACGGACGCGCACGGTGACGACAGCCTCTCCTTCCCGTCCAGGACTCCCATCGGCCTCCTTGCTGTTCGTCCAATCGGTCGATAGCGGGAAGGCGTTTCCCACAACGTTGACGCCGGTGAATGCCGGCGGCGAGCTTCTTTTCGGCCGCCCGGCGATGCTCGCACTCATCTGGAAGCCCTCGGCCGCAGCCGACACGATGGTGTCAGCGACGATGACATTCGCACAGGTCCCGCCATCCGTAGAGGACCGCGCGTCTCTCCCTGCTGCGCACCGAATGAGCGTCCGAATATTGAGAGGAGTGCGGCTGACTCCTTCGATGGACCGGGGACATCCTGCGTACACCGTTGCGCCGGACGGCCCGGCCGCACTTGCGCTCCTTCCCCTCCCGGCCGACAGTCTCCTGCTCCGCGCGTTTGAATTGCATGCCGTCTTCGAGGCAGGCGGTGAACGCAAAGAGGCAAAGGTCGCATTCCGGATGCTATGGCCCGACATGCCGTTCTCGCTCCGTGATATCGACAACGCACTTGATGCCCTCCGGTACCTCACCACGCCGGAGCAACTCGATTCGCTCCGGCATGGAGACCTGGATCGGAGGCGTCGCACTCTGGAAGAATTCTGGCGGACGCGGGACATGACTCCGACGACGGCGTTCAATGAGGTGGAGACCGAATACTACCGCCGCGTGGACCATGCGATGAGGAGTTTCGGGACGCTCCGCCAGCCGGACGGCTTTCGGACGGACCGTGGGAGGATCTACGTGCTGTACGGTCCTCCCACGCGCACGGAGAGAACGCTGGATCCCGGGGCAGGGTATCAGGAAGTCTGGACGTATGAGCGCCTCAACAGGACGTTCACATTCGTCGATCAGAACCGCTCCGGCAACTACGTCCTCGTCACAACGGCTCCATGAAGCCGGTCATTGCTGTTACGGTCGGTGATTACAACGGCATCGGCCCCGAGGTTGTCCTCAAGAGCATCTTGCGCCCGGCCGTCCGCCGGCGCTGCTCCCCGGTACTTGTGGGGCCGGCTGCGGCGTTTGAACATGCAGCACGGATGATGCGGATCCCGCTGGGGCGCCTTTCCGTCCCGATTATTGAGCCGCGCCTGACGGGCCGCTGTGTGGTCCGGCCCGGACACCTCTCGGCCCACGCCGGGGCGGCAGCGGCGGCCGCGATACGTGAAGCGGTGCGCATGACGATGGAAGGTACCGCCAGCGCACTGGTAACAGCCCCGGTATCAAAACAGGCCCTTCACCGTGCCGGCGTGCAGTTCCCCGGACAAACTGAGTTCCTTCAGCATCTCACACGCGCGCGCGGCGTCGCAATGCTCCTGGCATCCCACACCCTGCGTGTCGGGCTGGCAACCATCCATCTGCCACTCCGCGCCGTCCCGTCGAATCTCACGCAATCGCTCCTGGTCCGTCGACTCAAGATCCTCGACGACGCGCTGCATATCGACTGGCGCATCAGCAAGCCCCGGATCGCTGTGCTCGGGCTGAACCCGCATGCGGGCGAGGAGGGCGAACTTGGCATGGAAGAGCGCCGCCTGATTCTCCCGGCTATCGTCCGCCTGCGGCGGGCCGGGCTTCGTCTCGACGGGCCATTCCCGGCCGATGCGTTCTTCGCGCGGAAGCGACAGGACGCGTACGATGCAGTGTTCGCCATGTATCATGACCAGGGGCTGATCCCACTAAAGATGTCAGCCCGCGGCAGGGCCGTGAACGTGTCTCTTGGTCTTCCCATCGTCCGCACCTCCCCGGATCACGGAACGGCCTTCGACATCGCCGGAAAGGGTGTTGCCGAGCCCGCGAGCATGATCGAGGCGATCTTCCTTGCTCTCGCCATTGCCCGTAACCGCGCCATCAGCGCCCGGAGGGGCCTGTCATGATTGAGCTCAGGAAAGTCTCGGTGGAATTCGACTCTCACCCGGTGCTCAGCGACGTCTCCATCGTCATCCGGCCCGGAGAGTTCGTGTTCCTGGTCGGCCTGACCGGATCGGGCAAGAGCACGATCCTCCGGCTGATCTACATGGACATCTTGCCGACCCGCGGCGTCATCAGGGTCGGCAAATACTCCTCCAACACGATTCTCCCGCGTGAAATCCCCATGCTCCGCAGGACCGTCGGGGTCGTGTTCCAGGATTTCAAGCTGCTGGAAGACCGGAGCGTGTTCGACAATGTAGCCTTTACGCTCCATGTCACCGGCGCCAGAGCCAGCGAGATCAAGAAAAAGGTCCTCATGACCCTGGGCGATGTCGGGCTAAGCCATGCCAGGAACAAGTTTGCGCACGAGCTTTCCGGAGGGGAACAACAGCGGGTCGCCATTGCCCGCGCTCTGGTGAACAATCCCAACTTCCTCCTCGCGGACGAGCCGACCGGCAACCTCGACCCAGCTACTTCATCCGAGATCCTGAAAATCCTGAAGGAGATCAACATGCGGGGAACGGCCGTCATCATGGCCACGCACAACTACGATCTGGTGCGCAAACGCAAAGAGAGAATACTGCGGGTGCATGAAGGGGAGGTTACAGAAGTGGATAAAGCCGGATGAGAGCCCCCTACCTCCCTACTCCTTACTCCCAGCCTCATACAGGCCGGGACGCGCCGACCGCCTCCACCCGCCGCACCGCGGGGACATCCTGCATGACGATGCGCTCCACGCCAGCCCGCAGCGTCATCACCGAAACAGGACAGGTGATGCAGGTGCCCTGCCACTGGACTTCGAGGACTCCGTTGTCCCTCAGCCGCACAACGCGAATGTCCCCTCCGTCGGCCCTCAAGGATGGCCGAATCTTCTCCAGCGACGCTTCGATCTCTCCTTCAAGACGCGTGTCCATGGACGGACGCTCCGGCTTACATTAACTGTATGTCCACGGCGGGCGCAGCGGCGTTGGCGTTCCGGATGCTCACCTGCGCCGCGACGTTTCTCGCAATCTTTCTGATCACCTCCGCCTGGACGGAACCGTCGTCGGCTGCGGCCACCGGCGCCCCCCGATCGCCGCTGATCCTGATCGACGTGTAGATCGGAATTTCCCCGAGGAACGGGACACCCAGCTCTTCCGCGGTCCGTTTCCCCCCTCCGTTGTCGAAGATCTCTTCACGGTGCCCGCAGTGCGAGCAGACATAGTAGCTCATGTTCTCCACCACCCCGAGCACCGGGACATTGACCTTATCGAACATCTTCCATGCCTTCAGGGCGTCGGCGAGCGAAATGTCCTGAGGCGTCGTCACGACCACCGCGCCCGTCAGCGGAGCCGTCTGCACCAGCGTCAACTGGATATCCCCGGTGCCTGGTGGGAGGTCCATCACGAGATAGTCGAGCTCGCCCCACTCGACATCCGACAGAAACTGCTTCACCGCGCCGCTCACCATCGGTCCGCGCCAGACGACCGCTTGCATCGGATCGACCAGGAAACCAATCGACATGACCTTGACCCCCCAGCTGTCCATCGGGAGCAGCCGGTTCGCCTGCATGTGCGGCCTCCCCTTGATCCCCATCATCAGCGGAATGCTCGGGCCATACATGTCGAGATCGACCAGACCGACCCGCGCGCCTTCCCGTGCGAGCGCAACGGCGAGGTTCACTGCGACGGTCGATTTCCCGACCCCCCCCTTACCGGAGGCGACCGCGATGGTATTTTTCACAGCCGGGAGAAGCGTCGCGCGCTGCGCGTGTTCGTGCTGCAGGACCCTGGAGGTTAGTGACACCGCGATCGTGCCGACCCCTTCGATGGCTCCTCTGATCGCCTGCTCTGAGGCGGACTTCAACTCGTCGCGCACCGGGCAGGCCGGCGTCGTCAACTCTATCGTGAAGCTGACATCCTTCCCCCTGATGGCAAGGTCCTTGATGAAGTTCAACGAAACGATGTCGCGGTGAAGGTCCGGGTCCTTGACAGTCCGGAGCGCTTCCAGCACGTTTGCTTCCGTCAGTGTCTTCATACAGCGTCCTCTTCCTCTTCTGGTTCACGCACGGGCCCGCAGCACGGCACCACACTACCGTAACAGCGCCGGATCATATCAGGTTCATTTTCCTTCCGACCTTTTCGAAGGCTTCGAGCGCGCGGTCGAGATCGTCCGTTTTCAGCGCTGCGGAGATCTGCGCGCGGAGACGGGCCTCCCCTTTCGGCACAACGGGGAACCAGAGCCCCTTGATGTATACGCCTGCCTTCAGCAGCGCCTTGCTCATTTCCTGGGCAATGGACGCTTCTCCCAGCATGATGGGAACGATCGGATGGTCTCCCTCGAGAATTGTGAAGCCGAGCCCTGCGATTTCCTTTCGGAAGTAGGCAGTGTTCTTGTGAAGACGGGTCACGAGCGTCCGGTTCTTCATCAGGAGGTCGAACGCGGCCTGCGCGCCGTACACGATCGCCGGCGGGAGCGAGTTGGAAAAGATGTACGTGCGGGCCTTCTGACGCATGTAGTCGATCACCTCCCGCTTGCCGCTGAGATACCCTCCGGCAGCGCCGCCGATGGCCTTCCCGAGCGTCCCTGAGAGGACGTCGATCCTGCCGTGCACACCTTTCGCCTCGGGTGTGCCGCGCCCCGAGCGGCCGCACACCCCAACGCCGTGCGAATCGTCGACAAAGAGTAGCGCCTTATGCGATCGGGCAACTTCGACCAGCCGGTCGAGCGGCGCGAGATCACCTTCCATGCTGAAGACGCCGTCGGTCGCAATGATGCGGAGCCGGTAAGGAGCCCTCGCATCGGCATCGAGCTGCCGCACCAGATCGTCCATATCCGCATGGGCGTAGATTTTCCTGTCGGCGTTCTCTGCCTTGCACAGCCTCTGCCCGTCGATGATGCTGGCGTGGTTCAGCCGATCGGAATAGATCACGTCGCGGTGACCCTCAACACCCATGGCCTCGTTCGTCAGGGATGCGAAGAATGCCTCGTTGGCCGCCCAACAGGACGAAAACAGGATCGTGTCCTCGGTGCCGAGGAACCTGGAGACTTTTTTCTCCAGCGCGCGGTGAATATCCTGGGTGCCGCAGATGAACCTGACCGAAGCAACGCCGTAGCCGTATTCCCGAATGCCCCGGATGGCCGCCGTACGGACCACGGGATGATTCGACAGGCCGAGGTAGTTGTTGGACGCCAGCATGACCACATCTCTGCCGTTCACACGGACCACGCCGTCCTGCGGCCCCTCCAGCGGCACTTCGTATTTGTAGGTGTTCGACTCTTCCAGCTTCCGGAGCTCATGGGACACGAGTTCAAGGATTGTCGGCATGGAGGACATGCTCCGATTGTTCAGTTAGTCCAAGGATTTGACAAGCCGCACCGCAAATGATCCATCCATCGCGTGGCGGTGAGGATACGTCTCCACGAATCCGTCGGCATTGACGACGTCGTGGCTGAGATAGGCACCAGCAGGATCAAGGCGGAATTCCGGATGACGTGCGAGAAACGCTTTCACCATGTCCTGGTTCTCCTCGGGCTCGGTGGTACAGGTGCTGTAGACCAGCACCCCTCCCGGTTTGACCAGCCGTGCGGCATTCTCCAGCATCTCGGCCTGGATCCGTGTCAGCTTGATGAGGTCTGCGACGTCCCTCTTCCACTTGATGTCGGGCTTCTTGGAGAGCACGCCCAGGCCCGAGCAGGGGGCATCGAGCAGGACGCGATCCGCGGCTTCAGCGTCAAGCGTTGAGGCATCTGCAGCGCGGAGTGCCACGTTGCGAAGCCCGAGTCGTTCGCAGGAGGCCTTGATGAGGTTCAGCTTTACCTCGTACTTGTCGACCGCGATGACCTCCCCTTCGTTCTTCATCATTTCGGCAATGTTCGTGGTCTTTCCACCGGGCGCCGCGCACATATCGATCACCCGCTCGCCGGGCCGAGGCGTCAGCAGGACGCACGGGAGCGCCGCACTCTCGTCCTGGATGGTGAACATTCCGTTCCGGAACAAATCCATCTGCGCAATGCCGGCGAGACCCTTCACCTTCACGAAATAGTCGATGTAGCTCGAACCGGTATAGGCGATCCCCTGTTGCTCGAGCTGGCGCAGGAATGACCCCGGCTCGGTCTTCAGCTTATTGATCCTGAGGGCGAGCCCGGGTCGCTCGTTGCCGGCAATCAGGAGTTTCTTCGTCTCCTCGAATCCAAACCGCGCCAGCCAGCGCCTTACGACCCAGTGAGGATGGGAATAGTACACGGCGAGGTACTGAACGGGATCCTCCTCGGCGACCGGGTACCGGATCCCGTCGATGTTTCTGATGATGTTTCGCAGAACGGCGTTGACCAGTCCGGCAGGTTTGTCGCCGCGGATCCGTTTGACGAACTCGACCCCTTCATTGACCGCGGCGGAGTGCGGAATCCGGTCGAGGAAGAGGATCTGGTAGAGGGCCACCCGTAGGGTGTTCTTGACGTTGATTTCGGATTTGGAAAAATTCCCGTGCGAGAATCCGTTCAGAACCCAGTCCAGGCGGTTTTGCCACCGAAGGACGCCGTGGACCAGCTCCGTCAGCAGCCCTTTGTCGAGGTCGCTCAGCTCCGGCGACTTGAGTTCCACGTCGAGAACCTTGTCGAGATACGAGTCTGTCCGTTCGACGCGATTCAGGATTTTCACCGCGATCCCGCGCGGACCGCTGTACAGCCCCTTTCCCGGGACCGCGGGGATCGTATCAGCGCCCAATGTGTTCCCGTTCATGAGCGGTCATGGCATGGACGTGGCGAAACAGAGTTTTGTACGCATCCGACGCTGCGACGTCTCGGCGCCCCATAACGATCACCGCCGTCTTCAGCGCTTTTTCGAGCAGGTAGGGTTCCAGCCGCCCCGCTCCCCCCCAGGAGAACGCGGGGACAAACTTCGGGGGGGAACCGCCGCCGTACAGGTTGGCCGCGGGGCCGATCACCGTCCCGGTGGTGAATGCAGAATTGATCCCCGCCTTTACGTGATCGCCGGCGAACGTCCCGACGTACATCCGCCCGGTGTCTACTGTGGTGCCGTTGACCGAGACGCGGACGGTTCCGTACGTGTTCTTGAGATTGCTGGAGGTGGTTCCCGCCCCCAGGTTGACCCAGCTTCCGATGAAGGAATCCCCGAGGAAACCGTCGTGGGCCTTGTTGGCGTACGACTGAAATATCGAGCGTTGCACCTCCCCCCCCACCTTGCAGAAGGGTCCCACGGAAGTCCCCGCACCGATTCTCGCATGGATTCTCACGATCGAGCCATCTCCGACTGCGCACGGCCCTTCCAACACAGCACCTGCCGACACGGTGACGTTCTTTCCCACATACACCGGTCCTTTGCGCGCATCAAGTATTGCCCCCGGGCCGATTTCACTCCCGCTCCCGATGCCGATGTTCCTCCGCCCCGCGAGGATTGCGCTTTTGTGGATCACTGCGGTGCGGGAGATGGTCGGCCTCAACAATCGGAAATCCGAGACGATCTCGGTACCGCTTGCGACAACAAGGTCCCATAGGTACCTCAGGGGAGCTGCTTCCACCTCGATGCGGGGGAGACTCTCCAGCAGTTGCAGGTTGGGCTCCCCTCTGGCGAGGGACCCAGCGAATGCCTGAAGGATCGATCCGCTCACGACAGCCCCCGCGGTGTCATCTCCCGAGACAAAGAGCGCGTCCGTGCGTTGTCTCGACATGGATCTCGCTGCGGCAGAGGACAGCAGCATGCGACCGTTTATCATGAGGCAATGGGTTCCCGTGAGCACGTTGACGGCAACTTGCGGATTCTCCTCGCGGAGGAGATCGGTCAGGAATGGACGTGCGTATACGGCGAGGGCGGAGGGGCGGAAGAGGTGCTGGAATTTTTCGCGGAGAGTGAGGATGCCGCACCGCAGGTCGTAGACCGGCCGGAAATACGTCAGCGGATGAAAATGGCCGACCTGCGAATCCTCATACAGGCAAAGATGCATGGTTGCTCCGGACTCCTGAAAACGCCAACGTTCCGCGGCTACGTCGCCAGCGGAACGTTTGTGGCACGCTCGGCGTGCCGGCGGAAGGCGGCACCCCCGGCCGTGCGGCCGTGTTACGCGGCGGGAGTCTCAGCGCTCTTTTTCGCATACTTCCTGTTGTAGCGCTCGACCCGCCCTGCGGAGTCGACCAGCTTCTGCCGTCCTGTGAAGAAGGGATGGCAGGCGGAGCAGATTTCAATCTTCAGATTGCCAGCGGTCGAACGGGTCTCAAATGTGTTCCCGCAGACGCATGTGACAATCGACTTCTTGTATTCGGGGTGGATGCCTTCGCGCATGAGATCTCGGTCCTTTCTCGAAACTCTAAGTAATACTTTAATATACGCTTTCGACGTCAGAGATGCAACGCAGCGATTTGCCCGTCACATCCCTTGTGTTTTGGAGAAGGAATCGATAGATTCCATTGCAATCCACAGCCGCCAACGAGAAGTTCGCATGAACGGGTACCGGGGAGTTACTGTTCTGTTTGTTCTGGCCGCCGCAGCACTGCCCGCAGCCGGGCAAACCAACACCGTCTTCAATTTCCTCCGCAACGACGTGGGCGCACGTGCGGCCGCATTGGCGGGCAGTTTCGTCTCGGTGACCAATGATCCGTCCACCCTCTTCTACAACGCCGGCGCCCTCCCAACCCTGGAGGCCCCACGCGGGACGGCGGGGTTCCTGAAGCATCTGCTCGACATTAACTCCGGGTATGTCGTCTATAGTCAATCCGTCCCGGAGATCGGAACGCTGGCTGCGGGAGTGATCTATACTAATTACGGTTCATTCGACGAAACGGACGAACTGGGAAATACCGTCGGCACTTTCACCGCAGCTGATATTGCCGTCACTGCAGGGTATGGCGATCTCATCGATGAAGATCTGTATGCCGGGGGCGCGATAAAATTCATTCATTCGTCGATTGCAGGCTATCGCTCCTCCGCACTGGCCGTGGATGCCGGCATTCTGTACGTGATCCCCCAAAGCCGGCTTTCACTCGGTGCCAGCATCCGAAACCTCGGTGCGCAACTCAGCACCTACGCCGGCGTCCGCGAATCCCTCCCCCTCGATGTCACCATCGGCGGATCGATCGTTCCGCGGGGGCTCCCGCTCCTGCTCAACGTCAATTTCCATAAACTGAACGAGAATCCGGGAGGGTTTGTCGACCGATTTCGCGCATTTACGGTCGGTGGAGAGTTCACGCTCTCCAGGGTGTTCCTGCTTCGCTTCGGCTACGACAACGAGGAGCGGAAAGACCTTAAGACCGGCACAACGGCCGGGTTGGCAGGGTTCTCGGCGGGGATCGGCATCATGATCTCCGACTACCAGGTCGACTACGCCATTTCTTCGCTCGGCACCATCGGCAGTCTCCACCGCATCTCGGTCAGCTCGCGCTTCTGACCGGAGGGCACGCCCTCCGCTCAGCGGATCCCTCCTGTCTCCAGAAAAACCTTCCCGGCATAGAACAGCAGCATCCCCCCGAACACGAGAAGCGGGATCACCCTGTTGGGTGAGTGGTTGATCTCCGGGATGAGATCGCTTGCGCCGACGTATGTCGCGGCGCCGGCCGAGAAGGCGAAGGCGATCCCCACGACCCGTGCATCGACCGACGCGAGGAACAGGACGCTCATGATGCCCAGCATAGTCGCGACGCCGATCGCCGCAGAGGCGAGGAACGCGGTACGATGCCGGTGCTCGGCGGCCAGCATCACCGACGCGATCGTGAGACCCTCGGGAATCTTATGGAGCAGGACGGCAAAGAAGATGAGCAGACCAAGGGTGAAGTCGTACTGCATCCCCGCGGAGATGGCGAAGCCGTCGAAGAATGCATGGATGAAGAGTCCCGTGAACGTCGAGAGGCTCGCCACTGGAGAGACCATCACTTCACGGTGCGTCTCCTCACCGAAGTGGAGATGGCCGACGATCGTATGTTCGAAGAAATGCAGGACTGCATAGCCGACCAGCATGAACAGCGGCGCCTCCGCCCCCGCGGCGTTCAGCCCCTCAGGGATCAGCTCCATGAAGGCCAGAGCGAGGATGAAACCTGCGCTGAGCGACAACAGGTACTCCTGCACGCGCGTGGGCCACTGCTTCCGCATCACGACCAGGCTTCCGCCCAGGATCTCCGCAAGCGCCGCGATCAGACCGAACAAGATGACGGTGAGGGCCATTGGGGAGTGAATGGTTACTGTGCGTACGGGGTTTTCAGGAATTGTTCCGCCTGCTCGCGCGAGTTCATGTATTCACGCATGTCCAGCACCTTCCGGTACTGCAGTTCCGCGAGGGACCGTTTGTTCTGGCAGTCGTAGATCATGCCGATTTTCAGGTTCGCCATCGACATGAACCCCGATGCGCCGTCCGTATCGAGGGTCCGGCTCAATGCGTCGCACCGGTAGAGGTGCTCAAGCGCCTCGTCGAAGCGCCGGATCATCATTGCCGCGACGCCCAGGTAGTATTGGGCTTCACGCTCGACCGCGGGGCCATACCCACGCTGACCTCCCTCTGCCCGGCGTGCGATTTCCGCAAACACCTGTTCCCCCGCTTCCCAGTTGTTCAGTGAGACATGACATCTCCCCAGGTAGCGGTGAAAGACCATGTTATTGGGAAACCGGCCGGTCAGATCCCGGGCAAGCTCGAGCGCTTTCCCGTAGTCACGCTCATAGAAGTAATAGATCTGCATCAGGAAGTAGCCGGCCTCCACCGATGCATATGTCCCCTTGCGGTACGCCAGCGTCAGCTGCTCAATCCCCTTCTGGCGGTCTCCCGGCGGGATGAACAGGATCAACGGCTTGACGAGGGGATATTCTTCCGGGATCACGTCGGCGTAGTAATTGTAGATGCCCGTCCCGAGCAGGATGTCAAAGTTGCCGGGATCCAGCGCAAACGCCTCCTGCACCAGGGGGAGCGCCCTCCGTCCTGGGTTGGCCGCCGCAAGATAATCGTTCCTGTGAAACTGCAATCGACCCTGAAACCCAATCGACCCTCCCTTGAAGAAAATCGCCGTCACGTCATTCGGGTTCCGGTCGAGCATCGAATCGCACATGGTAATCACGCCGTCCAGCGCCGCAAGAAATTGCCTGTCGTATTGCTCATTATCAAGGTCGGTCATGATCTTCCACCACTCCACCATCGCGAGGAAGAATGGACCGGCGGGATGTCCCGGCTTCAGACGGGCGAGTTCCTGGAAATCCGCCTCGGCCTGTTCGAACTCGAGGTTGTAGACGTGGTCAATGCCGCGCCGCGCAAGCGCCTCGAACGTCGAATCCCCGGCTCCCCTGGTCTGTCCGCAAACAGGAGAGGCGAGCGTGAGGCACGCCGCGACAAGTAAAGCAAACCCCTCCCTCACCGCTTCTTCTCTCCGTTCTTCGGCCCGATCAGGTCCTCCACTGAATCGAGCGTAATGATCCCATCCGGTGCAGCAAGGTACCGGGCTTTCAGGATAAACCACGTAGCGCAGACCAGTGCGATCGTCGCCAGGATCCCCCCTTCGGGGCCGAACTGGCCGCCGGAAATCCAGGACGGGCCTGCCTGGGTGGACAGGATGAGCGAACGCGCCGGATGTTCGACCCCGCTCGTCGGCAGTCCGTACAGGCCCGTTTGAGAGAAATTCCATGCGAAGTGGATCCCGAAGGGGAGCCAGAGACTGCGGGTCTTCATGTACGCAATTGAGAAGAGCACGCCGGCGAGCGCCACGTTCACCATCGAGAAGCTCGTCACCCCGGGATTTTGCATGTGGGCGATGACAAACACTGCAGACATCAGGAGCGTTGCCGGAAGAAACGTGACCGCCTGGATCAGGGTCTGGAACGCATATCCCCGGAACAGCAGCTCCTCTCCCATAGCGCCGGTGCCGAACCAGAGGAGCGCATTTGCCGCGACGCCTGTTCCTTCCAGGGGCGTGAGACCTCGCGAGGAGGGCACATAGGATCCGAGTCCCATCCCTACAAGGAATATGCCCGTCATCATCAGAAACCCGAGGAGGCAGCCGACCCCGAGTTCTTTGAACGTAGCATGGTGGAGAGCGAGTCCGATAGCGCCGAACGGCTTGCGGTTCACCGCACGCGTCATCGTGGCCGTCGCCCCAAGCGCAGCGAGGAGGAGCACGAAGTTTTGAATCGCGCCCAGGCTCACCGGCAACAGGCTCATCGGCTGGACCAATGCAGCCGCCAGGGCAACCACCGAAATCATGAAGAGCACGATGCGCCACCCAGCACGGATGTCGCCGTGTCGGTCGAACAGAAGCCGGACACCCTTGATGTCCACAGAGCCGAAAGGAGTGATCACATAAAAAAGCCCGCCGGAAAGCCGGCGGGCGCCGTCGGTCTATCGCCAGGGGACGGTTGCCGCCAGCGGCAAGAGCCGATGTCCACCTTCATAAGCTGCGAAGGGAACAAACGGAACCCGCTGCAGGGAGAGGCGCAGTTGCACTGACCGATCCGGAAAAACGCCCGGAAGGATTCTAACGTGGATCCGGACGTAATGCTGCTCACCGGTGTTTCCATGGATTCGCGCGCAGTATACGGAGTCGTTTCCCACCTGGATTTCCTGGAGCGCAAACGATGCTTCGGCGGGGAATGCAGTGAGCGCACTATCCAATGTGGCGTTTGCAGTCACCACGGACGAGAAGAGGGTCACGTTCCATCCCGACGAATACAGGTTGGCGCTTCGCAACCGCAACGGTTGATTGGCAGCCCCCTGGAGGAAGAAGTCCAGGGTCGCTTCGACCTGCGGTGTGATCTCGAATGCAACCGGGTTCGTCGTCGTGGTGCCTGCGTCCACGCCGTTTGCCCGTCCGGAACGAGAGACATCCAGCTCGTACACAACGAGGGGGGAGGCGTCAAACCGGTAGGCCGGCGCCCAGGTAATGCTGTTCGGCGAGCTCACGGCTCCTGTGGTCCTTCTCGAGCGTATCTGGAAAAGCGTTGCGCCGGCAGGAAGTGGTCCCGCGATGTAACTCAGCGTTGCGGCGGAAAGCGTGTCACCCCTCGTTCCCCACGAAACGACATACCCGCCGAAATTCGCCACCGTCGCGCTGGCGGACGGCGTCCAGCTGAGCCTGACGTGCGAGCTGTCCAGTGACACCGCCCTGAGCACGGCAGGTGCTTCCAACGTAAAATCAGTCCCCGGCCCCCCGAGATTGTCCCCGCACCCAACGAAGATGATGCCGCTTGCCGCAGCCGCCAGAACTCTTTTCATCGGTCATCCCTCTTGCACGACGGATCGTCCATCGTTACGTCCCCCCCAGGTTGTCACGGATGTACGCCGCAAGGCGGTCTATCGCCACCCGTTCCTGTCGCATGGAATCGCGATCCCGCACGGTGACTGTTGTATCCTGCAACGTCTGTGAGTCCACGGTGATGCAATACGGAGTCCCCGCCTCGTCCTGCCGCCGGTAGCGCCGGCCGACCGCCCCGCTGTCGTCATAGAACACACGGAAGCGTGACCGCAGGTCCGCGGTGATCTTCTGTGCAATCTCCGGCATTCCGTCCCGGTTGACGAGCGGAAAGACGGCCGCCTTGACTGGTGCGAGCCTGGGATGCAGTGCAAGGACGACGCGCTTCTCCGTTTTTCCGTCGGCCGTCGGGGCTTCCTCCTCGCGGTAGGCATCGACAAGAAAGGCCATGAACGCCCTGCTGGCACCAGCGGATGTCTCGATGATGTAGGGGGTGAATTTTTCCTTCGTCTGTTCGTCGAAGAACTTCAGCGACTTCCCCGAATACTCCTCATGCCGCGAGAGATCGAAGTCCGTCCGGTTGTGAATCCCCTCGATCTCTCCCCAACCGAACGGAAACCGGTATTCGATATCGTACGCGTCCTTCGCATAATGAGCAAGCTTGCCGGTCTCGTGCCGCTGAAACTGCAGCTTGTCCTTCGTCATCCCCAGCGACAGGAACCACCGGAGCCGCTCCTCCTTCCAGTAGTCGAACCACCCCTCGTCGCTTCCCGGCTTCACGAAGAACTGCATCTCCATCTGCTCGAACTCCCTGGTGCGGAACAGGAAGTTCTTGGTGTTGATCTCGTTCCGGAACGCCTTTCCGATCTGGGCGATGCCGAACGGCAGTTTCTGCCGGGATGCGGATTGGACGTTCAGGAAGTTGACGTAGATCCCTTGCGCGGTTTCGGGGCGGAGATACACGACCGCGGAGGAATCCTCCACCGGGCCTACGAACGTCTTGAACATCAGATTGAACTGACGCGCTTCCGTGAACTTCCCCTCCGCCTGGCATTTTGAGGCCTTGCGTCCCTTGTAGGCAGGATTGCCGCACATCGCGTCCTCAAGCTGGTCGGCGCGGAAGCGAGCCCGGCATTCGCGGCAATCGACCATGGGATCGGTGAAGTTCGCGACATGTCCCGACGCCTCCCATACCCGCGGGTGCATGAGGATGGCGGCATCGATCCCTTCGACATCCTCACGGAAAGTCATCGCCTGCCACCACTGCTCCTTGATATTCCGCAGCAGCTCGACCCCCAGGGGGCCGTAATCCCAGCAGCCGTTGAGCCCGCCGTAAATCTCGCTGGACTGAAACACGAATCCCCGGCGTTTGCTGAGCGAGACGATCTTGTCCATCAGCTCGCTGTCGTCGGCGTTCCTGGTGCTGACGGTCTGTGGTTGTTCTTTAGAAATACGGCAATCTCCTCTCTCGGTTTTGACGGGTGCCTAGTGCGCCGTTGCGACTGTAAACGTTATGCTCCGAACAGTCGTTCCCCCACGGACAATATGCATGGTGATAATCTGTTCTTTTCCCCGTTCGGTTGCGACGACGCGCGCGCCGAGCGGGGTCAGCAGAAGGTTCAGATCATGGTTGAAACTTATGCTCAGGAAACTTGGATCCACGGTAAATCGTTGTTCGATCCGCCCCGTCGATCGGCCTGCCGCCTTTGGTCTCCACACAGTTCCCGCCGAGCGGTCCACACCGTAGTGCGCAAGGAGAGTATCGACTGCCGACGTGATTGCCGCAACGCTCTTCCGCCGCTCTTCTACTGATTCCGGGCGGTTCTGGATTGTCCCGGACTGTTGGGCACCTGTCAGGAGCAGCGCGGCAACCGCGAGCAACAGCGCAACAACAATCCGGACCCGCACCGCCCGCCCGTCGGATTCTGCGGTCATGCGTTCCTGAAGACCGGCTTCCGCTTTTCGAGAAACGCCCTCGTGCCTTCAACGAAGTCCTGCGTATCGCAGCAGGCCCCAAAGAGCGAGGCCTCCAGCCGTTCGCCCTCGCTTTGCGGAGTCTCCTCCGTCATATTCACCGCTTTGAGCGCCATCCGGATGGCGATCTGGCCGAACGATGCAATCAGCTCCGCCATCGCCCGTGCGCGGGGCATCAACTCCCCCGCCGGGACGACCTTGTTGACCAGACCGATCCGCGATGCTTCCTGTGCGTCCACCTGCACGCCAGTCAGGATCATCTCCATGGCGCGCCCGCGCCCAATGAGCCGGGCCAGGCGCTGCGTCCCCCCATACCCGGGAATGATGCCGAGGTTCACCTCCGGCTGTCCGAACTTTGCATTCTCGGCGGCAATACGGATATGGCATGCGAGCGCCAGTTCGCACCCACCGCCGAGCGCGTAACCATTCACGGCGGCGATCACCGGTTTGCCGAGGTTCTCGATCAGGTGAAAGACTGCCTGACCGCCGGCGGCGAACTCACGCCCGCTGACGCTGTTGAGTCCCTGCAACTCGGCGATATCGGTCCCTGCCACGAACGACTTCGGCCCGGCTCCCGTGATGATAACAACCGCGACGGCGGAATCATTCTTGATGGCCGTCAGGCACTCGAGCAGTTCCGCTTTCGTCTGGGCATTCAGCGCGTTCAGCTTGTCCGGCCGGTTGATGGTGATCGTCGCGACATTCCCGCTGACATCGTACAGAAGAGTCTGGAAGCTCATAGCCAATCGTGCGTGTTGGTCACAAAGCAAATGGATTAAGCCGGAATCCGAGGTACGCTCCCAGGTTTCGCATGTCCGAAAACTGCGTGTACCGCACCCCGAATTCAAAGATCTTCACGGCGAATCCTCCCACGAGCCCGTAGCCAAGCTTCGCCTGTTCACCCATCGACACGTTTCCGGAAATCAGGTGCAGGTTCCCCTCTCCGCCGGCAAAGAACATCAGGCTCTCCCGTCCTTCGTTGGGATAGACGAACTGGACGCCGATGGAAACCGGGAACGCCGTGAAATCGTTCCTTTGGAGCTGCGTGCCGACACCCATTAATGAATGCATGGCAGCGATGCCGTGGGACAGACGATCGGCGTCGTAAAACCATGTCACGCCCGCGCCAAAGGTCAGGGCAAGGTTCGGGTGGTCACGGTGGTATGCCCTGACGGAGAAGTTCACTCCTGTCCCGGCGTAGCGGTACGTGGTCACCGGCGTCACCACGCTGCTGGAGTAGATCGGCGCGTACACATACCAGGTGTCGCCATTCAGGTTTGCGCCGGGGAAATATTTCGTAAGTGCGATCGTCGGACTCAGCTGCCAGGCGGGTTCAGGACTCTCCTGTGCCGCAGCCGGAATGGCCACGATCACTGCAAGAATGCATGCAAGCGTACGCATATGGACCTCCTTTGAAGCGATAGCGATGGTACGGTGTTCAGACCACCTCCACCCTGCTTTGATCTCCGATCATGAAGCGGTGGACTTTCGGTTTTCCGGTCGCCTCCACGATCTCGACATCGTTCCCGATAATGCTTCCTTCAAGCCGGATTCCCACGTTCTGGATCTTACAGTCGCGGAGGACGATGCTGTACTCCACCTCGCTCCCCTTCACAATCGTGTTGTTGCCGACGGAGGAGAAGGGGCCGATGTAGGAATCCTCGATCACGCACCCTTCGCCGATGATCGCGGGTCCGCGGATCACGCTGTTGACGATCCGGGCCCCGCTCTCGACGACGACTTTCCCGGACACTGACGATTTCGCATCGACCTCCCCTCGCAACGCAGGCCCGATATTGTCGAGCACGAGGCGGTTTGCCTCGAGAAGGTCTGTCGGCTTCCCTGTGTCCTTCCACCAGCCGGTGATCTCCGCGTAGCCGATCTTCAGTCCGTGGTCGATCAGGTACTGATGCGCATCGGAAATCTCCAGCTCGCCGCGTGCACTCGGCCGGATGGCGCGCACGGCCTCAAAGATGTGTTTGTCGTAGAGATAAATCCCCGCAACGGCAAAGCTGCTCTTGGGGTGACGCGGCTTTTCCTCGACGCGGACGATCCTGCCGTTATTGATCTCCGGGACGCCGAAGCGTTCCGGGTCCTTCACGCGCGCGAGGGTAAGGAAGCAATTACATCCGCTCCGTTCGAACTCCTCGACGAAGCGCCGCACCCCTCCGATGACCATGTTGTCGCCGAGGTAGAAGATGAATTTTTCGCCGCCGATGAACTCCTGTGCAAGTGCGACAACCTGAGCCAGACCGCCTGGTGACGGCTGGGGGATGTACGTGATGCGTGCCCCCCACCGCGAACCGTCGCCGATCGCCTGTGGCACCTCGTCGCTGTCGGCATTGACCACGATCCCGATCTCGGCGATGCCTGCCGCGGTCGCCGCCTCGATCGCATAGTGGAGGATCGGCTTGTTCGCCACGGGGATCAGGTGCTTGTTTCTCGTGTGGGTGATCGGGCGCAGGCGGGTGCCGCGGCCCCCGCTGGCGATGAGTGCTTTCACAGGTTCTCCTTGACGGGCAGGGTATCGGCCATGTGTGAGCGGATCAGCTGTTCCAGTGCCTCGCGCCGTTGGGCGTCGAGAGAGCCCTTGGCGCTTGCAAGGCGGACTGTTTCCAGCGACATTCGCGTGAAGTACGGAATCAGCGCCGGGGCGAATGCACTCACCGCGGCAAGGTGTTGTGCGACGGTCTCCACACCCCCGCGGGCGATGGGTCCGCTGAGCGCTGCCGCGGGGCTGCTTCTCGCGACGTTGTGCAGGGTCGCCTCCAGGATCGGGCGAAAGACCGGGTAGAACGCCGCGCCTCCGCCGCTGATCACTCCGTACATGGTTTCGATCTCCGCAAGCATGGTCGTCAGGTGGTTCGACGCGATCACGCACGCGGCATGATAGAACGCTCTCAGCTGCTCGGGGACCTCAAGCACATGGCCCTTCAGGAGGCGCGCAAGCCGCCGCGCCATGCGAATCCCCGCCGGCCGGCCGTCAACACCGTACCAGATGCCCCGCGCATTCGGCAGGATCTTCAGCGGCGCGAAGTCCCTGGGAAATGTCTGCAACGGATGAAACGAAAAAACGGTCGCGCCACGCACCGCAAGCGGTTCCAGCGCCGATGCCGTCAGCATCCCTGACGCATGGCAGACCGCGAGCCAATGGAACTCGAGCCCCTCAAGGCGCGCCAGCGTCCTTGCGACCTCTTCAACCGCCTCGTGCGGCGTCGCGATCAGCACCACGTCGGTCTCACGCGGGATCGCCGTGAGGGCCGTGGAGACGTTACGGCAACCGATGAAGCGCCCGGCCGACCTGGCCGATGACCGAGAGCGCGAAACGATCGCGGTAATCCGAGCTCCTTCCTCCGCCATCACACGTCCGAGCACGGAGCCCACTTTTCCCGCACCGACAATCGCGATGCGCAGCGGGTGGCTTCCCCGGCGTCGTATTCGCCTTCGTGCGTTCAAAGCGCGACGGCGCCGAGATATCCGACCACGCTCCCGTAGTCCCCGGTTACATCGCCGGAGGTGGCATACTGCAGGACGTCCATCCTCGAAGACCCAAGCCGGCGCAGCGCGGTCATGACGGCGACCACGGGCCCGCCGCCGCACGCTTCGGCTTTACCTTCCTCCAGGTGCAGCATGAGTCCTCGGGCATCAAACGCCCGCACGTCCTCGATCACGATCGCGTCGAGGCGAAGCGCCGTCTCTGCGGGATAGAAATGAGAGAGATCGGTACTCGCCACGAGCAGGAGGTTCTTCTCCGCTGCCATACGCGCGATTGCTTCGCCAAGCGTGAAGCACGTCTCCGGCGTCTGATGACCGATCACAAGGGGAAGGAATGAGAACTCTCCCAGCACGCGCTGGAGGAACGGGAGGTGCACCTCCACGGCGTGCTCGGTACCATGCCCGGCAGAGGAGGCAACAACGTCCTGGCATTCTTCGAGCAGTCGGCGCCGCAGCTCGCCGTTCACATCGACGACACCGAGCGGCGTTTGGTACGCATCCCCGTCGAACACCGAAACGCCGTCAAAGTATTCCCGATGGCTCGGCGACACGATGACCACAGCGTCGTAGGCGCTCCCGCGAAGCCGCCCGTACGCGCTTGCCGCAGTCGGTCCAGAATAGATATACCCGGCATGCGGTGCGATGATGCCCCGGATCCGTTCAGGACCGGAAGGAGGAATGTCGGCAATCAGTCGATCGATGGTCGCTGTGAGTTCCGTCTGTCCCGCAGGGTAAAACGTGCCGCAGACTGCACAGCGCCTGACAGAGCGCCGCGACCGGTCAGCGGGTCTGTTCTTCATCGAACACCTCTGCCTGAAAGAGGTACAACGTCGCCCGGGGGTCTTCCCACGCACGCGGCGGAAGGCCGGCCTTGCGGGCAGTATGATTCAGAAATTGCTCCCTGTCCCATCCGTATTCAACGGCGACCTGCGGCAGCAACAGGCCCCGGTGCCATCCCAGCTCCAACAGCAACCCGTGTTGTCCGACCTGGATCTCCTCAACGTTCTGCACTGGCCGGAGGGGAGACAGGACTGATATCTCAAATGTCAATTCGCGGAGCTCGTCTTCCGTCACGGGCGGGAATCGCGGGTCCTCACGCGCGGCTTTGATCGCCACCTCCTGGACAACCTGTCCGAGCGGGAGCTCTGATTCAATGTATCCGATACATCCCCTGAGGTCCCCGCCGCGGCGCAGCGTGACAAAAGCTCCTGATCGCTCCGCGAGGGCGCCTCCCAGTAGCGCGGGAAGCTGCGGTTCCTCGCTGTGTAGAGTGTGCGCGACGGCACTGCGTGCTATCGTCAACAGCTCGCTTCGTTCCTGCGGCGTCAGCATGGCTGGATGCCCGCGTCGGTAGTTCTCAAACGTAACCAAAAGGGGGTTGACATTCAAGGCACTACGGCGCGGTTTTCTTGACTCTCGCGCACCCCTTCGCTACATTATTTCCTGCATTTCCCAATCATTGCAGAGTCGCACGCTTCATGCCGCTGATGGTAAGTATCTCGGGGATCCGCGGGGTCGTCGGCGAGTCCCTCACGCCAGCCCTCGTCGTCCGCTACTCCTCCGCATTTGCTGAGTACTGCGTCCGCAAGCATCCTGCCAGACGAACGGTCGTCGTCGGACGCGATGGAAGGGTCACCGGACGATGGATCGCCGATATTGCCGCTGCGACATTGGCGGCACGAGGGTTGGACGTCCGTGTCATCGGCATCTGCCCCACCCCAACGGTACAAATCGCCGTCGAGCGGAGCGGCGCCGCAGGAGGGATCGCCGTGACGGCGAGTCACAATCCCATGCAGTGGAACGGCCTGAAATTCATGGCATCGACAGGCATGTTTCTCGATGGAGAGGAGAACAGGGAACTGTGGACCATCGCCGATGGGGAGATTGTCTACCCCTCCTGGGAGCGCCTGGGGACCATCGCCGACGACGACGGCTGGGTGCAGCGGCATGTGGACGCTGTGCTGGCCCTGCCGATGCTTGATCCCGCAACAGTGCAAAAGAGAAAGTTCCGCGTGGTGCTCGATTCCGTGAATGCGGCAGGGGGCGTGATCGTCCCACAGCTTCTCGAACGACTCGGCTGCACGGTTGTCCCGATGAACTGCGACATGAGCGGGGTGTTTGCCCACACGCCCGAGCCGATTCCGGAGAACCTTGCGGAACTGGCGGCACGCGTCGTCGCGGAACGGGCCGACCTCGGCATTGCCGTCGACCCCGATGTCGACCGGCTTGTGCTGATCACCGAACAGGGGCTCCCCTACAGCGAGGAATACACAGTCGCTTCCGCGGTGAAATTCGTCCTGAGCCGTCCTGCAACCGGGAGGAGTAATGGGAGGCCGAAGGTCGTTGTGAATCTCTCCACCACGCGGGCGGTCGATGAAATTGCTCGCGCGCACGGGGCGGAGGTCGTCCGCACCCCCGTCGGTGAGATCAACGTGGCCAGGCGCATGAAGGCCATCGGTGCCGTTATCGGAGGTGAAGGAAGCGGCGGCGTCATCCTCCCCGACCTCCACCTCGGCCGGGATGCGGTTGTCGGCATCGGGCTCATCCTGCAACTCCTGGCTGAATCAGGCACGACGCTCTCCGGGCTGAAGGAGACCCTCCCCCGGTATGCGATCGCCAAGTCGACGATGCCAGTGGGATCGGTTTCCCCGGACTCCCTGCTTGCCCGGATCCGCGACGCGCATGCCGGCGAGGGGAGAGTGAATACAGAAGACGGGCTGAAGATCGACTTTGACGATTACTGGGTCCATCTCCGGAAGTCGAACACAGAACCGATCGTCAGGATCATCGCCGAGGCGGGCACCATGGAGCGCGCCCGGGCCGCGCTCGACGCCTACCGGGTTGAGATCCAATCCTTTCTGACACCAGTATGATCCTGTGCAAGGTCACCGGCACCCTCGTGGCAACGCAGAAGAAGGAGACTCTGCGCGAGCACAAGATTCTCATCGTGCAGCCGGTTACTCTTGACAGGACGCCGACGGGGCGGGACATCCTCGCGCTGGACACCGTCGATGCGGGAGTTGGCGACCTCGTTCTCGTGCTGCAGGAGGGTCAGGCCGCAGCGCAGGTCCTCCGTCGCAAGGACGTGCCGGTGCACAGCCTGGTCGTCGCAGTCGTTGACGGCATCGATGTAGCGGAGTGACTGCCGTGCCCGTCAGTCCTCGCGACCTCCTCGTGCTTTCCCGTGTGACCGCGATCGGGCCGGCGCGGCTGCGGGCCCTGGTCTCGCATTTCGGCGATGCCGCCTCTGTTGCACGAGCGACGCCGCGCCAGCTGATCGCCGTGGAGGGCATCGAGCGAAAGACCGCATCGTTGATCGCATCGTTCTTTCGCTCCGGGAGCATGAAGGAAGCTGAGCGCTTTGCCGACGACCAGCTCGCGCGCCTCTCACGCCTCGGCGGGGCGATCATCTCGTTCTGGGACCGAGAGTATCCATCGCTCCTCAAGAAGACCTTCGATCCCCCGCCGTTCCTGTTCATCCGCGGAAATCTGGAAGAGAGGGACAATCTCTCCCTTGCCGTTGTGGGGACGAGAGAACCGAGTCCGTACGGCGTCCAGATGACGGAGAGGTTCGCCTCCGGCCTTGCAGGCCTGGGCATCACCGTGGTATCGGGACTTGCTCGGGGGATAGACACCGTCGCGCACGGTGCCACACTTCGTGCCGGCCACAGGACGATCGCTGTCATCGGCTCCGGGCTCGATATCGTCTACCCGACGGAGAACCAGGGACTTGCCGCCCGTATCACATCGCACGGCGCACTGTTGTCGGAATTCCCTCTCGGCACAAAACCGGACGCGGTCAATTTTCCCCGACGCAACAGGATCGTCAGCGGCATGACACTGGGAACGCTCGTCGTCGAGACCGGCCCGGAAGGGGGGGCGATGATTACCGCGCACCTCGCGGTGGAGCAGAGTCGGGAGGTGTTCGCCGTCCCCTCGTCGGTCTCCAACAAGAAGTCGAGCGGAACGAACCTGCTGATCAAGGAGGGCAAGGCAAAGCTCACCGAGACGGTCGACGATATCCTGGCCGAACTTGCCCCGCGGCTGAGGGGTATCCTCCCGCGCGAGACCACCCCGCGACGGGAGCCGCAGGAAGCGCTGACGCTTTTTGAGCAGCGCATCCTCGACGCGATGGATGACTCGCCGTTGCATATCGACGCCCTCGCCGGCCGCGCCGGCCTGGCGGTCTCCGATGCGCTGGTCCACCTGCTCGCGCTCGAATTCAAGGGAGTGGTCCGGCAGTCGGCGGGGAAGATGTTCGCCCGAATCTGAACGTGCGTTGTTGTTTATGGAGGAATTCGCTATCTTGGAGATGTTCATCGGGGCTTCGGACGCTGTATGTTCGTGATCGGGGAAGCGGTCATCGATGAGGCGGTGGGTGCGGCGTCGTTCTGCTGCGACCTGCAGGCGTGTAAGGGGGCATGCTGTACGCTGCCAGGAGGACGCGGGGCACCACTGGAAGACGACGAGGTGCTGGAGATCGCCAAGGCATTCCCCGCGGCACGGCAATTCCTCAGCGAACGAAGCCTTCGCGCCGTTGAGCGCGCAGGACTGGCCGAAGGGGGACGCGGCGATTACGCAACGCCGTGCATCGACCAACGCGAATGCGTATTTGTGTTCTACGAGAACGGGATCGCCAGGTGCAGCTTTGAGCGCGCGTTCGATCTGGGGCTGACCGACTGGCGGAAACCGATTTCCTGCCACCTCTTCCCTATCCGCATCCGCCACTTCGGCACAGACTTCCTGCGCTACGAAGAGATTGATGAGTGCTCCCCCGGCCGCGCCAGCGGCACGATGAGGGAGGTCCGGCTGCACGACTTCCTCAGGGAACCGCTCGTCCGGAAGTACGGCGAGCCATGGTTCCAGCGATTCGCCGCTTACTGCCGCGACCGCGCCAGGTCCTGATCCAGAGACGCCATGCTGAATATCTCGCTCCAGCATAAGATGTTGATGAAGCTGTCGCCTCAACAGGTGCAATACCTGAAGATGCTCCAGCTCCCAACGCTTGCGCTCGAGCAGAAGATCAAGGCGGAACTCGAGATGAATCCCCTCCTCGAGGAAGGATTTGAGGAAGAGATGGAACTGCAGCAGGACCAGGACGAAGCGCCCACCGCCGACGCATCTGCCGACGGCGAGGCCGCGGAGGCATCGAACGAGCAAGCCGAAGAGGACAAGTACACGATCGAAGACTTCATGAACGACGAGCAGTCGGGCCATAAGGCGCGTGAACCCTACGACAATGAAGAGAAGGACGAGCTCCCGCTCCCCGACGCCGTCCCCATGTACCAGCGTTTGCTCGAACAGTTCAGCCTCCTCGACCTCGACGACCTGGAGATGCTGACCGGTCAGGAGATCATCGGTAACATTGACGAAGACGGGTATCTCCGCAGGGACCTCGACTCCATCGTACAGGACCTGAACCTCACGCACGGCACCGCGATCACCGTCGCGGACGCCGAGCGTGTACTCGGCAAGATCCAGCGCCTCGACCCCGTCGGGATCGGCAGCCGCTCGCTCCGGGAATGTCTCCTCGTCCAGCTCGAGGCCGCCGACGCCGACCCCGCCGTCAAAGCCCTGGCCATGCGCGTCCTGTCCGAATTCTACGAAGACTTCACGATGCGCCACTTCGAGGACCTGGCCAAAAAACTGTCCATCACCACCGAAGAGCTCAAGAAAGTCATCGAGCTCATTCAGCACCTGAACCCGAAGCCGGGCGAAGGGGAGATCTCGGCGCACGAGAATTACGTCGTCCCCGATTTTATCGTCACCAAGGCGGATGACGACTTTCTGATCACCCTGAACGACCGGAACATCCCACCCCTCCGGATCAACCGCGCGTACAAGGAACTGATGTCCAAGCGGAAGAAGAACGGCGTGTCCACGGAGGCCAAGGACTTCATCCGCCAGCGATTCGAAGCAGCGAAGTGGTTCATCAGCTCGATCCACCAGCGGCGCGACACGATGCTGAAGGTGATGCGCACGATCGTGGAAAAGCAGCGGGAGTTCTTTGAGTCCGGCGAGGGGCTGCGGCCGATGATCTACAAGGATATCGCCGAGGTCATCGCGATGGACATCTCCACCATCAGCCGGGTCGTCAACAGCAAGTACGTGCAGACGGATTACGGGGTGTTCTCGTTGCGGCACTTTTTCAGCGATTCGATCTCCACGACGGACGGGGACGAGGTGTCCAACAAGGAGGTAAAGCGGAAACTCGAGGCACTGATTAAGGGGGAGGATCCGCGAAGGCCCCTGAGCGATCACCGGCTTGCGGAACTCCTCAACGCCGAGGGGCTGAACATCGCCAGAAGGACGGTCGCAAAGTACCGCGAGCAGATGCTCCTCCCCGTCGCCCGCCTCCGCCGCAAGCTGACCTGAACTCCCCCTACACACAAACGCCCATGTCCGGCATCATCCACGGAACGACCGTCCTCGGACTCACGTACAAGGGGAAAGGCGTCATCGGCGCAGACGGGCAGGTGACCGTGGGCCAGACAGTGATGAAACAGAACGCCCGCAAAGTGCGCCGACTTTACAATGGCAAGATCATCGCCGGCTTTGCGGGTGCCGCTGCCGATGCGTTCACGCTCTTTGGCCGGTTCGAAGAAAAACTCGAAAAGCACCAGGGCAACCTCGAACGGGCGGCTGTCGAGCTCGCGCGCGACTGGCGGACGGACAAGTATCTGCGACAACTCGAAGCGCTCCTGGCCGTCCTGAACGGCACGACCTCGCTGGTCATCTCCGGCAGCGGCGAAATCATCGAGCCGGACGACGGCATACTGGCCATAGGATCGGGGGGCCCTTATGCCCTGGCCGCGGCACGGATGCTGTTGCGCCACTCGTCACTGGGTGCGCGGGAGATTGTGGAGGAGTCCCTCCGCACTGCCGCCGACATCTGCATTTACACCAACCGGAACATCACCATTGAAGAACTCTAGCGGGACCGAGCAGGGGGGGATAGCGACGGCGAAACCCCGCGACTCGCGCGTGGAGAGGGAACTCTCCCCCCGCGAGATCGTCCGTGAACTGGACAAGTACATTATCGGACAGGACAAGGCAAAGAAGTCCGTCGCGATCGCTCTGCGTAACCGCTGGCGCCGCCTCCAGGTCTCCCCCGGTCTGCGCGAGGAGATCATGCCGAACAACATCATCCTGATCGGCCCGACGGGAGTCGGAAAGACCGAGATCGCCCGTCGGCTCGCCCGGCTGGCGGGCGCCCCATTCATCAAGGTAGAGGCCTCCAAGTTTACCGAAGTTGGCTACGTCGGCCGGGACGTCGAGTCGATCATCCGCGACCTGACCGAATATGCCGTCACCATGGTGAAGGCGGAACGGCGGGCGGAGGTGAACGAAAAGGCGAAGGAAATGGCGGAGGAACGGATCCTTGACATCCTGCTGCCTCCTGTGCGCCGCAGAACGGGGAGCGCTGAAGGTGGACAGGAGCCTGCCGAAGGCGTGGAGAACGAGGCGACGCGTGCGAAATTCAAGCAGCGGCTGCGCGACGGACAACTCGAAGACAGGACGATTGAGATGGATCTCCCCACCTCGGCCGCCGGGAGTCCACTCATGCAGGTGATCGGGCCCATGAACCTCGAGGACATGGGCGTCAACCTCCAGGATGTCTTCGGCAACCTTCTGCCCAAAAAGATGAAGCGCCGCAAGCTCACCGTGGCCGAGGCGCGCGTCCACCTGACCAACGAGGAAGCCCAGAAGCTCATCGACCATGACGCGGCGGTCCGTGAAGCCCTGCAGCGGGTTGAGAACTCCGGGATCGTGTTCATTGACGAGATCGACAAGATCGCGGGGAGCAGAAACCAGGCTGCCGGACCCGACGTGTCGCGCGAGGGGGTGCAGCGCGATCTTCTCCCTATCGTCGAGGGCTCGAACGTCACCACCAAATACGGCATGGTGAAGACGGATCACATCCTCTTCATCGCATCAGGCGCCTTCCATGTCTCCAAGCCGTCGGACCTGATCCCCGAAATGCAGGGGCGTTTCCCGATCCGAGTCGAGCTGAACAGTCTGACGGAAGAAGACTTCGTAAAGATCCTGACGCTGCCCCAGAATGCGCTGATCAAACAGTACGCCGCTCTTATTGCAACGGAAGGGGTCGACGTGGATTTCACGGAGGACGGCATCCGGGAGATCGCAGCGCTGGCGAGCCAGGTCAACGAACAGGTGGAAAACATCGGCGCCCGGCGCCTTCATACCATCATGACCACGCTGCTGGAAGACGTGCTTTTCGATGCCGCCGACGAGCTACGGGGGCAGAAGATCGTCGTCAACCGGGAGATGGTGCGCTCACGGCTCGCAGGGTTGGTAAAGAATGCGGATCTTTCGAGATATATCTTGTGAGATTGAGATACACCCCCGCGACGCAACCCCGTACGTCTCCCTTGTGATGAGACCACTTACCCTCCCGCACAGCAGATTCCCGCCGACCCCCCTGCCTACTCGGACCTAAGAAGCTCTTTTGCCTTCTGGCCACTCCACCACAGCAGAAGGGCAAGAACGAAACTCACGACAGTTGGCAGTGCGATGAACCAGGTTGCACTAGTAGACTCTCCGGTGAGCCAGGAGTACAGCAAGCCCAAGCCCACGAGGAGTGTCCCCCAGGTGAATGTCGTGACGAGAATTCGTTGTCTCGCAGGATGCCGATAGGCCAGGAATGCACCAATCGCGAGCGCCAGGAGAGTGCCACCCGACCAACGGATCCAACCGTGAGTCACCGGACTACCACCGGAAATCTCGACGAGTAACCCGGGAACTATGAGGTAGCCGAGTCCGTAGACGAGACACACGACTGCAAAGATCAGCAGCACGACTTTCAATGCCGACGCATCCTTGCTTTGTTCCATGACAGCCTCCCTCCTTTCGATGATATGGTTGAACTAGATCCGCCCCCGGCAGCAGAGCCGGAGCCAGATGTTCCCTACCGGGATTTCCACATGTCGTCAGTCACCCGACCCACAAACCAGCGGGGCATTCCGCAAGGAGATTGGCGTTTCCGCAGACGGGATTGCTGCCCGAAGGCAAGTCCTGACGCCCCGGGATCAGGGTCTCGAGCCCGGTTCTGGGCCTAGTGGTAATGGCCCCGCCGGCATACGGTTATGTAACAGAACAGAGGACGCTTCAGAAAGGGTCGACGGCACGCGGATTGAGTCGGAGACTAACACGCCGGGCATTTGTGAAATGCGACTGCAGGAAAGTCCCCCGTGGCAACGAGGAAGGAGCGTGAGGGCAACGAGCAGGTAGGAACAAGATCTGCCCTCTCAGCTTTGACACGGGGACCATCGTAGCATGGCGAACTCACCACATCCGTCTGGAGTCGACCAGTGCTTGCTCAGGGAATATAGAATGTGGTCAAACAAGTGTCAAGCTCAGAATTGCGCAATGTCCGGAGGGCTCTGGCATTAGACATTTCGAGAAACTATGCTCCCCTTCCGTCGCACATTTGTCGAAGAACGACATATTCTCTTCTATTTCCCGCTCAAAACCTGAACTTCAAGCCCATCGCCACCGACGCGTACGAGAAGTTGTCCTGGTCGAAGATCCAGTTGAGATTCTCGGACGCGAGGTCGAAGTCCAGAAAGCTCGCGTGAAAGCCCAACCCGAACGCGAAGTTTGACCGATCCTCCCCACCGAACGCAATCCCCGTCCGCAAAGGAAGCCACGAGAGCGGACTGTATTCCACCCCCAACGAAAATCTCGCACGCGTCGTCGCACCCGGAATGTTGTCGAACCCCTGATTGTAATCCAATTCCACGAGCAACGGACTCCAGAGGTAGGTCTTGAAGAATGGCGCCCTGCTGAGATCGACGGCAACCCCGACGCGAAGCTTGGTTGGAAGTGATGAGGAGAACGGCTCTCCCGGCATCTTCTTCCCCTTCACGGCATCCTCAATGGCGTTCCGCTGAGCCTCTGAGAACGGATTGTCAATGGTGAACGAGCTGTCGGTCTTGAAAATCTCCAGGTCCTTATCCCACTCGACGCTTCCAATATCCGTCACCGCAATCCCGAAGGAGAGGTACTCGTTGACCTCACCTGCCACGCCGAGGTCGATACCCCAACCGGTACCCACCGGATCGAAAAGCGTCTCAACACCGGTATCCTCCCCGTTCTGCAGTCTGTGGAACCCAGAAGACCGCGTCATCATGTTGATCCGCCCCTGCAACACGCCGTCAGTCCCCGTAACCAGCGACGTTCCTGAATGCTCCATCGCAAAGTAAGCATATCCTTGCACGTATTTCACCGCGACGCCGGCCGCCAGTGAACGAAGGAAGGGTGGTGTGGGAACCCGCCGCCCGTACGAGAGGGCATATTCGCGGGTCCACTGAGCACCGACACGCGTCTCACCGAAATCATAGACCGAACCCGGCGCGTTGCCAAACAGGAAAAACTGTACAAACTCCTTGGGGACGCGCGCCTGCGCCGCCACCTGTTCCGTCAGACTGAGCGCGAACCGCCCCTGCGCCCCGAGGTCGACCGAAATCCCGAGCGGCCTGAGTTCCGCGTCTCCCGCGCCTCGACCCACGCCGTCCTGGAACCCGTCGATGATCGTCTGCTTGTCCGACTCCGACAGGGTCCGCCCCACCCGGCCGCTGTCTGTCGCCACGCCTGTGAAGAAGTCCCGGTAAATTCCGTACGTCATCATATCAGTCCCTATGTGTACGCCGAACGGCAGGAGACTGAGCGTCACCGTCCCGACGTCCGGGTATCCCAGGTTTGCCGGATTGATGCCGACCGCGTCAAGGCCGCGGGCACTCGCCACAAACGTCCTTGCCATCCCCATGCCCCGGATGTTCGTCCGCTCGGAGCCGGCGCGGGCAATCGTCGCCGTCAATACTGCGCACAGCGCGAAGGAGAGCAAGGCGGAGATTCGATGGCCGTTCATGGGTTCACCTTAAAGGAGAATTGCATCCACATCCGTATTTGAAGCGCGTCGGTCGAGCGCATCGTAACAATCCCGCCGTTTCCCGCGGTGACGACGTTGAGGGCATACCGGACGAAATCGGCTTGCCGGATTAGCTGCACATCGGCATGTGACAATGGGATCACAGCCGAACCGTTGGCGGGAACTGTAACGACCCCCGTTCCGTCCACAGACCCTGCGGCGACTCCGATGGTGCCACCTGCTTGGGGGATAGTGATCAAGCCGCGGCGCGTCGCGTCGAGGCACTGAATTGCCAGACCGAGTTGCACGGGAAGTCCGTTCCTGATCTCGGCGTACACCGTCCCGCTGTTCACATTGTCGAGGTCTTCACGGTTCGAGGAGTTATCCACGGTGCCGTCGGCGTTCGTGTCACCCCAAACGACTGTGTCCTGATACATCCCGTCCGTGAGCCCAAGCCGCATCGGGACGTTGAGATTGATCACTCCACCCACGGCGCTGTTCCAGCCGATCGAGCCCACCCCGGCCGGCGTCGGTGTGTAGACGTCGGGCGGATTGATCAGAACCCGGCCGGTGATACGGGCGGAATCGGGCAGCCGAGGAGAGAGCTGGCTCAGGAACTGCCCGACGTCGGGGTCATTGAATGCGATCAGCGATGTCCCCGGCAGGATGCGCTGTTGACCGCCCGGGAGCACGAGCACTGCCGAATCCCCAGTCGCCTTCCTCGCTGCGATGCGCAGGGAGAGGTCAGCCGGGAACCCCACTGACGAGGTGAGATTCAATCCGAGCGACGCTGCGGGGAGGTTGAGTGTTCCAGTGAACTTTGAGGGAAGCTTGCCGAAGTCGAACGGCACCACGGTATTGATGTCGACCCACGTCGGCTTCAGTACGACGGCCGCTGTGTCCGCCACAACGGGGGTGCCTCCGCGCATATCCACCAGTACTTTGTCCGTGTCGTGCATCGTCACCGAAGTGTTCACGGGTGAAGGGATCACGACGGTGCTCACCAGGTGGATCGAGTCGAGCAGCGCGTTCGGCGAGGGGGATGTTATGGTGTACCCGGCGAGATTCACCTGAAAAGTCTGCGCCCCCCCGGCGGCGATCGCGACACTGTCTTCGTAGGGAGCACCCCCTCCGGGCTGGCGCGTCACTTCAGGGAACCGGAACCGCAGCCGGACGGCAATGGGAAGCCTGCTGGTGAACGTGAGGTCGAGCCGGCCCGACCGGACCGTGATGGAGCGAATTTTCGTCGAGTCGCGCAGCGCAAGGCCTGCTGTGCTGTTGTCCTTGAGTCGCTGTGCCGGGAGCGAGGGGACCGACGCGCTCGTTGCGGTCACTCCGCTTGCGGTGAGCGTTGCTACAAGGATGTTGGGCGGGATGGTCACCGTCGCACCGCCGCTCCCTGTGGTGCTGAAACTGAGGCCTCCGAGGTCTTCTCCCGCAACAATCCTGTCGCCCGTGAGGTCGTCCTCCGCCCACGCGGACCCGCGGGGAGGGATGACGCCGGAAAAGACGAACCGGGCATGCACCACGGCGCCATCCCGGATCTCGATCGGCGTCATTACCGTCACGGGAATATCCATGTTGTTCGTCAGTGTCAGCCGCGCACGCCCGGAAGCACACAGCACATCCACTGGAATATCCACGGCGTTCGCCACATCGGGGACGCCGAAATTCATCGGCGGCACCTGCATGGTGCTCCCCGACGGCAGATCGGGGCTCTGCAATGGAACGTTGACCGAAGCAAGGGCAACCTCAAACGCCCCGAGCGCAATGGATCCGGAGGCGGCCGGGGGATTGACCGTGACCTTGTCTGCCACGGTGGTCGGCGCCGCCGTCGTGGAGCTGACGTACACGAGCTGGTTGCCGCCCCCCGATCGTAGGAACGTCGAGTCCTTCTCCACGATCTCCTGCAGCGTGATGTTCCGGTTTGAGAGGGGAAGAGTCAGATTGGTATCCCACTTCGGGGGTACGGGCGTGAGGGGATCATTGAAGCAATTGAGCGCGCTGATTGCGCATCCCGCCGCAAGCGCTGCGGCCACATGGCGCACAGCGTGTCCGATCTTGGGCATTCCGGTATTCCTTCCTGGCCTGTCTCCGTAAGCGTTCGGGCGCAGTTCCGCCCCTGAGCGACTCACAAAGGGTCAAACGGAGTGCCAGAGGGGGAAAAGACGTATGAGGTGCATCAACAGGGGTAACACCCTGCAGTGTGCGGGGTTAGGCGGTGCGGGTGACGCCGGAGAGGGCCCTGCGGCCCGGGCTGCCGCAGGGAACCATGTGGTTTCTTCAATCTACAGCGGGCAGGATTACCACGAGATAGGCCTCACGCACGGGGAAGGCTCAATGGACTTTTTCGTCGTGCTGCATCGGCTGAAAGCCGAAGCCGGACGGTCCTTCGCCGTGGATCTTGATCTCGCCGAACTTCAGCTCAAACTTGGAGATGTTGTCCTCCAGGGCACGCAGGAGCAGTTTCGCATGCTGGGCGGTCATGATCACCCTGGCATGCACTTTCGCCTTGGGAACGCCGGGGAGAACCCGTGTGAAATCGATGATGAACTCGGCCGGCGAGTGGGTGATGATGGCGAGGTTCGAATAGATCCCCTCCGCCTCTTTCTCCCCCAGCTCGATGTTGATCTGCTGGCCCTGCGGTTGTTGCTGATCTGCCATTGCGGTCTCCTTCGCAAACAAAAAAGCCCCGCCGGCGAGGCGGGGCCTGATGCACCTCGCCACTTACCGGTCTTTTGCAAGTTTGTCGGATCTCTCGAACGCCGCTTTCGACTTCTCGGACATGTTCAGGATCGCATACAGCTTCCCGAGCTGCGTCCAGAGGGCCGCGTCGTCGGGGCGAAGCCCGGCACTCTCCTCAAGATACGGGAGCGAGAGCTTGAACTTCTCCCTGTAGGACAGGTCCTCCTTCTGCGGTTTCGTCCCCTTCCTGGTCGACTCCGAGGCCTTGTCGATGGCGGCCTTCATGGAAACCCCCCAGTTCAGGTATGCAACGCCGAGATTGTATTTCGCATCGGCGTACCCAGGATCGATCTCCAGCGCCTTGGTGAACTGCTCGATCGCTTCGGCGTACTTCTCTTTCTTCAGGAGGAAGACGCCGTATGCATATCGATAGAGCTTGTTGCCGGGATCTTTCAACATGGCATCCCGGGTCAACCCTTCCGCCTTTTCGAGTTGGTCCGTCCGTTCGTAGGCGTCGATCAGGTTTGTGATGTTGTCCGGATTGTCCGGCTGTGCCGCATATGCCGATTCGAACGCCGCCGCCGCCTTTCCGTATTCCGCGCGCGCCCCGACCGAGTCTTTGGCGGCCGACCGTTCCGCGGCGACTGCATAGTGGAGCTGGCCCAGGAGACGCGCTGCATCAGCAAAATCCGGTTTGCGTCCGAGCGCACTCTCGAGGCTCCGGATGGCCGTCGCGTTGTCCTTCTTGGCGTATTGGGCAAGCGCGGTCACGTAATACGTGCCAGCGCTGTCGGGAACCAACAGCGTTGCGGTCGTGAAATTCTCGAGTGCCCGGTCGTAATATGATGCCGAATCTCGGCCTCGGTTGTAATAGTTCACCCCCTCGTTATACAACATCGCCCACACGGCGAGACGGTTTCGCCCGATGTCCGCCTTGTGCGCGTCGGAGACCGCCAGCGCGTGCGTATAGGCCTCGTTCATTCCCTTGTAGTTCTTCAGCTCCAGGCGAGTCTGCCCGAGCAGGTACCATGCCTCTTCGTCCTTGTCGTTCTTCGCAACTTGTTTCAACAGACTCTCTTCCGCTTTCTGCCACTGCTTCTGTTGCATATAGAGCTTTGCACTGGTTGTCTCCGCGGATCCACACTGGAAGCCCGTGGTGGAGACCACTACCGCAGCCGCGAGGAGCAGGGCAACGGGGAAATAACGTGTCATGACATCTCCTGATTGAGGGTAGGGGGTATGCGCGCCGCTCGCGCAGAGCGATTGAAGATAGCGAAGATGCCCCTGAAATGCAATAACCTTGACTCTTGGGCGGGGGTTTCGTACACTTGTCCTTTGGGTGATCGAATCTCCCGCAACATTGACCGGTGAGGCGGAGGACCGGCCGGCGCCGCTATGGACTGCACTTTCTGCAAAATCATCAGCCGCGCTCTCCCGGCAGAGGTCCTGTTCGAAAACGAGAGGGTCATTGCGATCCTTGACATCAACCCGATCCACCACGGGCACGCCCTCGTCATCCCCAAGAAGCACTGCGTCGACTTTCTCTCCATCCCCGAAAGCGATCTCCATGACGTTCTGCATGTCACGCAGCTGATTGCGCGTGCGCTCGTGGACAGCCTGCGCCTGGAAGGATTCAACATCTTTTCCAATAACGGCCGAATTGCAGGCCAGTCGGTCTTCCACTTTCATATGCACATTACACCCCGGTATCCGGACGACGACATCAGGTTTGTTCTGAAGCTCAAATCGTACACTCACGGCGCGATGGCGGAATACGCGCGCAAGATCCGCGAGCACATCCCCTCGCGCTGACACAACCCACGATACACCAGCACCATCCAGCAAGGAGAAAGCATGTCTGCGTACGCAAAAGTCATCCCCCCGTCCCAGGGTCAAAAGATCACGCTCCGGGGCGCCGCGCTGCAGGTCCCGGATCACCCCGTCATTCCTTACATTGAAGGCGACGGGACGGGACCCGACATCTGGCGCGCATCACAGGCGGTCTTCAATGCCGCGGTCGCAAAGGCATATAGCGGCAAGCGGGGCGTCGCCTGGTTCGAAGTGTATGCAGGGGAAAAGGCCAATGCCATCTACGGCGAGGGAACGTGGCTTCACGATGACACGCTCCAGGCGATCCGCGAGTATGTCGTCGCAATCAAGGGACCTCTCACAACTCCGGTCGGCGGAGGAATCCGCTCCATCAACGTCACCCTGCGGCAGATGCTCGACCTGTACGTCTGCCTCCGCCCCGTGCAGTACTTCACCGGTGTCCCCTCCCCCGTGAAACGCCCGGAGCTCGTCAACATGGTGATCTTCCGCGAGAATACGGAGGACATCTACGCGGGGATCGAGTGGAAGGCGGGGACCCCGGAAGTCGCCCGCGTGGTCAAGTTTCTCCAGGAGGAGCTCGGCGTGAAGAAGATCCGATTCCCGGCGTCCTCCAGCATCGGCATCAAGCCCGTCTCCCGCGAGGGGACCGAGCGGCTGATCCGCGCCGCGATCCGCTATGCGATCGCCAACAAGCGCACGTCGGTGACGATAGTCCACAAGGGAAACATCATGAAGTTCACCGAGGGAGCGTTTCGCGACTGGGGGTATGAGCTGGCAAAGCGGGAGTTCGCAAACGAGGTGGTTTCGTGGGAGGAGTGCGGCGGGAAGCCCCCGGCAGGCAAGATCCTGCTCAAAGACGTGATCGCCGACGCCTTCCTCCAGCAGATCTTGACCCGCCCGGCGGAGTACGACGTGATCGCCACGCTCAACCTGAACGGGGACTACATCTCCGACGCGCTGGCTGCACAGGTGGGGGGCATCGGCATCGCGCCGGGAGGCAACATCAATTACGACACCGGACACGCCGTGTTTGAGGCGACCCACGGCACCGCGCCGAAGTATGCGGGGCTCGACAAGGTCAACCCGGGGTCGGTCATCCTGAGCGGTGAAATGATGTTCCGGTACCTCGGATGGACAGAGGCCGCCGATCTCATCATTGCGTCGCTCGGGCGGACGATCCGGTCGAAGACCGTGACGTACGATTTCGCCCGGCTGATGGAGGGGGCCACCGAAGTCTCCTGCTCTGAATTCGGCAAGGCCATCGTCAGCAACATGTAACGATCGGAGCGGGCACTTTCTCGGCTCCGCCGTTGTTGATACTCCGGGCGGAAACAATCCCCCCGCATTCTGACTTTCGCAACCATGGAGGAGCGCGATATGAAGTTCCATGTTCTCCCGGCGGCAGCACTTCTGATCGGGGTGCTGGCTGCTTCATCCGTCCGTGCGGCGGACCAGGCAACCGTCGATGCTGCTGCACCAGTGTTCACCCTCCCGGACGCATACGGCAAGACCCACGCACTGGCCGATTACAGGGGGAAGTATGTCGTACTTGAATGGGTCAACTTCGACTGTCCCTTTGTCCACAAGCACTACGGCAGCGGGGCCATGCAGACTCTCCAACGCGCAGTGACGGAACAGGGGATCATCTGGCTCTCCGTCTGCTCATCGGCACCCGGCAAACAGGGGTACTTCGCTGGCAAGGACCTGCACGAGAGGATTGCTGAAGAGAAGGCGTCACCCACGGCGTATCTCCTCGATACCGAGGGGACGGTCGGCCGGGCCTACGGTGCAAAGACCACTCCCCACATGTTTGTGATCGACCCGAAAGGAGTGGTGATCTACGCTGGAGGGATTGACGATATCGCTTCCACGGACTTTGACGATATCGGGAGGGCAACAAATTATGTGAAAGGGGCCGTCGAGGCGGCCATGGCGGGGAAACCGGTTCCCGTCAAGACTTCACGCTCCTACGGCTGCTCGGTGAAGTACAAGTAACCCCATACTGAGGGGCGGGGGATATACATGCTGCGCGTGAACCGTTGGCTCACGCGCATTTCTTTGTTAACCCTGCTCGACCGGCTTTCCGCAGTGTTCCCGGAATAGCTCCATCAGATGCTGGGATATCTGAAGAGCGTCCCGGTTTTCAATCTGGTACCGCGGAATGAAATGCACCAGCTGGCCATTCTTGTAAAGTGCCATGGAGGGAGATGAGGGGGGGATGTTGCCGAGGTGCTCACGAACCCGCGCAGTCGCTTCGATGTCGCCCCCCGCAAAGACCGTGGTCAGGTCGTCGGGCTTCACGGGCGACTGCTTGAGTGCCATCGCGATCCCCGGGCGAGCCTTGCCGGCGGCGCACCCGCACACGGAGTTAATGACGACCAGGTGAGTCCCCCTGGTCCGCGCGATCGCTTCATCGACCTCTGCCGGAGTCCTGAGTTCGCGGAACCCGATCCTCGTCAGTTCGTCACGGAATGGCTGAATAGCCCTCGGATCATACTGCATGTTTTCCCCTCCCTCTCCTTAGTGTCAATGAACGAACCTGCCTGCCGCTGCTCCTACAACCTATTTTCGCCGCCGAAGGTTCCGTCGTCGCGCTTTCACAGCGGGCCTGCGCTGTCTTGCGGGACGTTTTGCCCTCCGGGGGCGGGAGGGCCGTTTCTTCGTGGTCCGCGTCGCCGCTAGGCGGCGCTTCCCAGCAGCTTTCGATTTCTTCGCTTGACCGGCGGAAATGAGATTGAGGGCGCTTCCGGCTTTGAACCACCCAATCTGGTTCTCATTGAACGTGTGATTGAGGAGAGATTCCTCGACGGTCCCGTCTGCATGCTTGATCAGCATGTGGAGCGGTACCCCCGGCGCGAAGCCGGCCAGCCCCGTGATGTTGATGCGGTCATCTTCCCGGATCCTGTCATAATCGGCGGGGTTGGCAAACGTGAGGGGCAGCATCCCCTGCTTCTTCAAGTTCGTCTCATGGATGCGTGCAAAGCTTTTCACGATGATCGCCCTTCCACCGAGCCAGCGGGGCTCCATCGCTGCGTGCTCCCGGCTTGACCCTTCCCCGTAGTTCTCGTCCCCTACCGCGACCCAGCCAAGCCCTGTCGCCTTGTACTCGCGGGCGACTGCCGAGAACTCCTTCCGCTCGCCTGTGAGCACATTCTTCCCGACGCCGGCTTCGCCCGTGAAGGCGTTCACAGCCCCGCTGAACAGGTTATTGGAAATGTTGTCCAGATGTCCGCGGTATTTCAGCCAGCGGCCTGCCGGGGAGATATGATCGGTGGTGCACTTCCCGCGCGCCTTGAGCAAGACGGGAAGGTCACTGAACTCCCTCCCGTCCCACGGTGCAAAGGGGGTGAGGACCTGCAGCCGGTCGCTTGCCGGATTCACGTTCACTCTGACCGCCGAGCCGTTCCGTGCAGGTGCGACATAACCACGCTCACCTGGCGTAAACCCCTTCGCAGGGAGTTCATCGCCCGACGGCGGAGAAAGCGTCACCTGCTCCCCCCGGTCGTTCGTGAGGGTGTCGGTCAGCGGATTGAACGTGAGCCTTCCCGCCAGAGCGAATGCGGTTACGATCTCGGGGCTTGCAACGAAGGCATGCGTGTCGGGGTTGGCGTCGTTCCGCCCCGCAAAGTTCCTGTTGAACGAGGTAATGATGGAATTCTTGTCCCCTTTCTTGACATCGTGGCGCTTCCACTGTCCGATACAGGGTCCGCAGGCATTGGCAAGCACCTTTCCGCCGACGTCAGTCAACACCCGCAGGTGGCCGTCCCGTTCGATGGTTGCTCTGACCTGCTCCGACCCCGGCGTAATGGTAAATTCCGATCGTGCCCGGAGGCCTGACGCCAGTGCCTGGCGGGCAACGGCAGTCGCGCGCTCAATGTCTTCATAGCTTGAATTCGTGCAGCTCCCGATCAGGGCAACCCGGAGCTCTTCAGGGTAGTCGTTGCTCCTTACGGCCTGAGCGAATTCGGAGAGGCGCCACGCCCTGTCCGGCGAGAACGGCCCGTTGATCATCGGCTCCAGCTCCGAGAGGTTGATATCGATGATCTGATCGTAATACTGGTCGGGAGATGCCTCCACCTCCGGATCGGGAGCAAAGTGCGCAGCGATCTTCCCGGCCAGAGCGGCGACTTTCGCGCGCCCCGTGGCGCGGAGATAACGCGCCATGCTCTCATCGTACGGGAAGATCGACGTCGTGGCCCCAATCTCCGCACCCATGTTGCAGATCGTCCCCTTCCCTGTCGCAGAGATCGTGCGCGCTCCTTCGCCGAAGTACTCCACAATTGCGCCTGTCCCCCCCTTGACCGTGAGGATTCCGGCCACCTTCAGAATCACGTCCTTTGCCGACGCCCAGCCGTTCAGCGACCCGGTCAAACGCACCCCGATGATTTTCGGGAATTTCAGTTCCCACGGCATCCCCGCCATCACGTCCACCGCATCCGCCCCCCCGACACCGATGGCAATCATGCCGAGCCCCCCGGCGTTCGGCGTGTGGGAATCGGTCCCGATCATCATGCCGCCGGGAAACGCGTAGTTCTCCAGCACCACCTGATGAATGATGCCGGAGCCCGGCTTCCAGAAGCCGATGCCGTGCTTCGACGAGACGCCGGCAAGGAAATCATACACCTCTTTGTTGTCGCTCAATGCCTGGCCGAGATCTTCACGCGCACCGGTCTGTGCCTGGATCAGATGATCGCAGTGTACTGTGCTGGGTACTGCAACGGCAGGGATGCCGGCCGACATGAACTGGAGCAGCGCCATCTGCGCCGTCGCGTCCTGCATCGCGACGCGATCGGGGGCGAAGTCGATATACGAAGTCCCCCGTGCAGCCGGCTCCTTCGGCACGTCCCAGAAATGGGCAAAGAGAACCTTCTCTGTCAGTGTCAACGGGCGGCCGACGAGTTGTCGGGCCGCTTTTACGCGTCCGGGAAATCGGGCATATGCCTTTTCGATACGATTCAGGTCGAACATGATGTCTGCGTCCTCGTGATGGGAAGAGGGATGGTGAGGTGGGCGTTGCCGTGCTTACACGGAAATATAGGGAAGGTGCGATTGCCCTGCAAGTGGGCTGGTTGCAATAATCTGCATTTTTTGGTAGTTTTTTGTGATATGACCACGAAACCTCTCGAACAACCCGAGCTGGACGAAGAAGTTCTCGTCCAGGAGCCGGCGAAGGTCATACTGTTCAACGACGACGTCCACACCTTCGATGAAGTGATCGGCCAGCTGATGAAGGCGATCCGGTGCTCGGAACCACGCGCGGAGGGCCTGGCATGGGAGGTGCACAACAACGGCAAGGCAGTCGTCTACAGCGGGGAGCTCGTGCGGTGCGTTGAGGTGAGCGGCGTCCTCGAAGAGATTCAGCTGATGACTCAGATCGAAGTGTCATGACATCTTCTGAAATACGACAGAGCTTCCTTGAGTTCTTCGCATCGAAAGGACACCGGATCGTGGCAAGCGCTCCGGTGATCCCGCACGGCGATCCGACGCTGCTCTTCACCAACGCCGGCATGAACCAGTTCAAAGACGTGTTCCTCGGCACCGGAACGCGGGAGTACCTGCGGGCAGCGGACACTCAGAAGTGCATCCGGGTGAGCGGCAAACACAACGACCTGGAGGAGGTCGGGCGGGATACCTACCACCACACCTTCTTCGAAATGCTCGGCAACTGGTCGTTCGGCGACTACTACAAGGCGGAAGCCATCAGCTGGGCATGGGAACTGCTCACCGGCGTCTGGGGCCTTCCGCCGGAGCGTCTGTACGCAACGGTGTTCGAGACCGACGACGAGGCCGGACAGCTGTGGCGTGCGCGGACTTCCATCGACCCCACCCATATCCTCCGATTCGGCAAAAAGGACAACTTCTGGGAGATGGGAGAAACGGGCCCCTGCGGGCCCTGTTCCGAGATCCACATCGACCGGACCCCCGACCTGGCAGGCGGGAAGCTGGTCAATGCGGGGGAACCCAGCGTGATAGAGATCTGGAACCTCGTCTTTATCCAACACAACAGGACGGAGTCCGGGGAGCTTGTGGACCTCCCCGCCAGGCACGTCGACACGGGGATGGGTTTTGAGCGGGTCTGCGCTGTGTTGCAGGGGAAGGATTCCAACTACGATACCGACCTCTTCACCCCCATCATCGGGGCGATTGCCGGAACAACGGAGAAGGCGTATGAGGGGGAGACGAATCAGGTGGCGATGAGGGTCATCGCCGACCACGTCCGGATGCTCTCTTTTGCCATCGCCGACGGCGCAATTCCGGGGAACGACGGCCGGGGCTATGTGCTCCGCCGCATCCTGCGTCGCGCCGCACGCTTCGGCAGGAACCTCGGCATGCGGGAACCGTTTATCCATACGATCGCCACAGTTGTCGCGGATGTGATGGGTGAGGCGTTCCCCGAAATTGTTGCGAAGCAGAGCCACATTCAGAAGGTGATCCGGGCCGAAGAGGAGAGCTTCAATCAGACGCTCGATCGCGGGCTGGAGATCTTCGCGTCGGTCCTCGAGCGTATCGGCCACTCGAAGGTGTTCCCGGGAGAGGACGCCTTCAAGCTCTACGACACGTACGGCTTCCCGCTCGACCTCACGCAGCTGATGGCCGAGGAACGCGGCGTCAAGGTGGACGTCGCAACGTTCACGGAACTCATGGAGCGGCAGCGGGAGCGGTCCCGCAGCGACAGGACAGGTGAGAGCAGATCGCGTCAGGCGGGGGTCGCGATCACTGAGCCAGTGGAGTCGAGAAGTGAGCGGGAACGCGCGCGACAATTGCCAAACCCCGGCCATGATCCTCAATTCATCGGATACGAGAAGCTGGAGGCGCGTACCCGCATCCTGGCGGTCGAAGACAATCTCGCCGTCCTTGCCTCTTCCCCGTTCTACGCGGAGGCGGGGGGACAGATTGGCGACACGGGGATTCTGGAGGCCGGCGGCAGCCGGATGCGCGTCATCGACACGCAGAAGGGACTGACACCGAATGTCCTGATCCTCGAGCGCCCCGCGCCGGAGCTTGCCGGCGAGGAGGTCACTGCGGTCGTTGACGAAGGGCGCCGACGCGCGATCCAGAGAAACCATTCTGCAACCCATATCGTCCACGAGGCGCTCCGCCGGGTGCTCGGCACCCATGTCCATCAACAGGGATCGCTGGTCGCCGACGATCACCTCCGTTTCGATTTCCCGCACTTTGGCAAGATCGAGCCGGAGGAACTCCGCGCTGTCGAAGAAATGGTCAACGGGAAGATTGCGGAGGATATCCCCGTCTATACGGAGGTCGACCTGCCCATCGATAAGGCACGACTGATTCCGAACGTCAAGATGTTCTTCGGTGATAAATACGGCGACGTGGTGCGGGTCGTGTTTATCGACGAACGGTACAGTGTGGAGTTCTGCGGGGGAACTCACGTGGCACGCACTCGGGAGATCGGCCTCTTTAAGATCATCAGCGAGTCGAGCATCGCCAGCGGCGTCCGCCGCATCGAGGCGGTTACGGGCGACGGACTGCGCCGTTACGTTGAACGACGCCTCCGGCGGGCGGGGGAACTCACCGACCAGATTGCGCAACTGCTCGAGGAGCAGGAGTCACTTGAGCGAGAGCTGGGACTGAACAACGGTTCACGGCGCGTGCGGCGCGCACCCGCACCGCTGAGCCTCGTGGTCTCCGACGACGAACTGGCACGGGCCCAGGTCGAGGCAGCGGAGAGCGAAGTCCGGAACCGGGAGGAGCTTGCAGACCAGATCAGCAGGGAAAACACCGAACTCAGGAAGAAAATCTCCGCCCGCCGTTTGCGGGAGGGGGCCGGCGTCATCGACGACATTGTGGCACAGGCCTCCTCCGTGGATGGAGTCCTTCTTGCTTCGGCACGCGTGGAGGCGGGAACGATGGAGGAGCTGAAGAACCTCGGTGATGCTCTCCGCGCCCGGCTGAAGTCGGGAGTCGGCATCCTTGGCGCGGTCATCGACAACAAAGCGGCGTTTGTGTGCGTTGTGAGCGACGATCTGATTGCCGAACGGAAGCTCCAGGCGGGCACCCTCGTGGGGAGCATGGCACGAAAAGTCGGCGGAGGGGGCGGAGGGCGCGCGCATCTTGCGACCGCAGGGGGAAAGGACGCATCGGGTCTCGATGCGGCGCTCCGCGACGCGCCCGCGGTCCTTCGTGCCGCGCTTGGACGGTAGCAGCGGCACGCAACCATCCTCCGATCCGGGAGGAGACATTCACCGGCCTCAGTAGAGCTCACCAGCGAGGACCCATGGCACATCTTCCCCTGACCATACTGGCCCGGCAGGCGTTCATCCAGGATGAACTGCGCGCGAGCGCCGAGGTCAAGCAGAAGATCTTCGACACGTGCGCCGACAGGATCGTCAGAGCAGTGGACCTCATCATCAGCGCCCTCAATGCGAAGAAAAAGATCCTCTTCTGCGGGAACGGGGGGAGCGCTGCCGACGCACAGCACCTTGCCGCCGAGTTCGTTATCCGTATGGATCCGAAAATCGCCCGCCCCGCGATCCCCGCCATCGCCCTCACCACGGACTCCTCGATCCTGACCGCAGGCGCGAACGACATCGGCTACGACAACGTCTTCGCGCGCGCCGTGGAGGGGCTCGGCAATGACGGAGACATTCTCGTCGCCATCAGCACCAGCGGCCGCTCGGCAAGCGTGAACAATGCCGCCCGGGCGGCACGGACACGCGGGCTCAAGGTCATCGGCCTGCTGGGAAGGGACGGTGGCGAGACAAAGGACCTCGTTGACGTCGCCGTGATCGTACCATCCGACGACACCCAGCGCATTCAGGAGGGACACATTGCCATCGGCCACATCATTTGTGCGCTTGTCGAGCGGGAAATGTACGGCTGACCTTCCCTGACCGGTCGACGAATGAACACCCAACGCCGCGGCGAGTTCCTCATCCCCCTGCTGAACGTGATCATGGATGCGTTCGGGATCGAGGCGGCATTTCTCCTCTCCTACTGGCTCCGGTTCCGCAGCTCATTACTGGACGACCTCGGGTTCGTCCGCGAGGACGCGCCGCCGATCGAGGGGTATCTTGCCGGCTCCGCCATCGTGATCATCGTCTGGCTGATGCTTTTCGCCACGCGCGCCATGTACCGCGCCCGGCGCAGCGTCAACCTGTCGGATGAGCTCGTCAACGTCGCAAAAGTCGTGAGCCAGGGGATGCTGCTCGTGATGAGCGCGGCCTTCTTCTACCGGGAGTTCTCCTACTCCCGCGTCGCGTTCGCGTTCCTCTGGGGGTTCGCCATCGTCTTCATCTTTTCGGGGCGCGCCATGGTACAGGCCTTCGAACGCGCGCAATACCGGAAGGGACGCCACCTGCAGCGCGCGATCCTCCTCGGCAACGAAGCTATCGCCGACCAGGTGTACGAACGACTTCACGGACACACGTCGTTCGGGTTCGACATCGTGGGATACTTCGCCGACCGGCCCGCGGGCAGGAAGCTCGGCCTCGGCCGGGCCCCGCGACTGGGTCCGCTGGCTGGCGCCCCGGCGTACATCCGGACGCACGGCATCGAACTGGCATTCATCGCGGTCCGCACAGCGGACCACCAGACGCTGTTCGATGTCATCGCCGAATGCGAGGGGGTGAACATCGAGTTCATGATGGTCCCCGACGTCCTGGAAGTCCTGACGAGCCAGGTGCGGGTCCGCGAGCTTGAAGGTATTCCGTTCCTCCGGATCAAAGGAGTCCCGTTCACCGTCTGGGGGCGGATCGCAAAACGGGGGTTCGACCTCCTGGTTTCTGCGCTCACCTTGCTCGTCCTCTCTCCTGTGTACGTTGCAATTGCGATCGCGGTGAAGCTGGATTCCCGGGGACCAGTCATTTTCCGCCAGCAACGGGTGGGCATCGACGGGCGGGAGTTTACCATGTTCAAGTTCAGGTCAATGAAGACGGGCTCCGAACGATTCGACGACGAGGCAGGGCTCGGCCGCCGGAACGATCCTCGGCGCACGCGGGTGGGGGCCTTCATGCGAAGAACGAGCCTGGACGAACTGCCGCAGCTCTACAACGTGCTGAAAGGGGATATGAGCCTGGTGGGGCCGCGCCCGGAGAGGATCAGGTATGTCGAGGAATTCCGACGCGCAGTTCCGAAATACCTTGACCGCCATAGGGTGAAAACGGGCGTGACCGGCTGGGCACAGGTGAACGGCCTCCGTGGCGACACGTCGATCGAGGAACGCATTAAGTACGATCTCTACTACATCGAGAACTGGTCGCTCGCCTTCGATGTGAAGATACTTCTCAGGACTGTCCGCGCGGCACTCATGGCAAGAGACGGAGAGAGCCGATGATCCCGGTGCTGGTGTTCTACCTCCATGTCGTTGCAATTGCGGCCGGCTTCACCCGGCGGTGGCAGGAAGAAGGGGTCGCGGAAGGGTTCCTCGCCGTGTTCTTCATGGCGCTTATCTTCTTTGTGGGCTGGAGCATGTCGTCCTTCATCATGAAACTCCTGATGCCGCCCGAGGGGTTGGGTTTTTTGCTCGACAGGGACGCGGCGTCGCTGCTGCTGCTGACCGCCGCGGAGGGAGTGTTCTACTACTTTTATCTGAAGGGGGAAGAGAAAACTCTGAAGGACGCTGCCGAACAGAACGAGGGATAAGTCTGAGCATGGCGATGCCGGCTTCCCACATTTCCCGTTACGGGAAAAGGCGACGCCGGCATCGTGATGTTGTGGGGCCGCCGAAGGCAGCCCCCTGTTGTTGCGTTATTTCCCGCCGATCCTCGCCACCCAGATGCGCCCTTCCATTGACCGCGAGAGCTGCTGGGCGGCATCCTTTGCTTCCCTCGAGGTCCCGTACCTTCCGACACGAACGCGGTACCAGTTCTCCCCCGCAATGACCGCGTCTTCTACGAAGGCGCTCATGCCGGCCGCACTCAGGCGCGACGCTTCACGCTCTGCCAGTGACTTGCTCGTCCAGGAAGAAACCTGCACGGTGTAGTTGCCGCTTCCCGAAGGAGGAGGAGTAAACATTGGCGCGGGCTCACGGCGCTGCGGCGTCACGGAGGTCGGAGGAGCGCTCGTTCCCGACGTCGGTGCAGGATTCGGATCGAGACTTGGCTCGGGGGTCGGCGTGGCTTCTTCACCACCCTCGGGAGGTGCAGACCCTTCGTCCGTCGTCGCAGGGGTCTGCTCCGGAAGCGGAAGCTCCTGATCTATCGCCGCGACCTTGACGGGTTTCTTTCCCCAGAGGTGGACCACTTTAAAGTAATTGAGTGCGAACACGCCCAGCCCGAGCGCAGCAACAATCAAGAGAATAGTGAGCAGGGCCGACCCCTTGCCGCCTCCACCGCCAACTCCAACTTCACGGAGAGTCGGTGGCGGAGCTACGGGCTGGTCGGAGTCAAGGGGACTCGACTCTTCTTCGAACCCGTCATCCCTGAGGTTCAGTTTCGGCATCGTGGGTTCCTCCTCTGTTTGTAGTGGCAGCGCGGAAATCGACCCTTTGCAGTCACTTAAAGTAAACGTTCAAGTGCTTCCCATATCGGCTTAATTTAGGTGGAAAACCTAAAGAAGTCAAGTCCCTAGCGCACGAAGGCCGCACCGACCCCTCCCCCGAGCCCCGTACATGCCAGGTTCACGACATCGTTGCTCACCCATGACAAACCCGAAATCCTCAAAGAGGGGCTTCCACAATGGCTTTTTCGCTCCGTTGTGCCGCCACATCGGACGCATCGGTATCGGGCTTGGACGGCGGCCCCGAGCAGGGAATCGAACGTCGTACCTGCGAGCGAAGCTCCAATCGTTGCCAGCGCGAATTGCCATCGGGCTTCTTCCAGGATCCATGGGAGTCCTGCCGCAAATATCAGCGCCGACCCGACGGCACCTGCGAAATATCCGGAGAGTGTTATGCCTCCGGAAACCCCCCGGTCCACTCTTCGAAGCGTGGTAATCAGCCTTGTGGATTCCGGCGACATTGTTCCAATCTCGGTCCCCCACGTATCCGCGGCGGCCGCCCCTACCGCCCCGAGATAAGCGCCATACCACACAGTTTCCGGCTTCGCCCACCACATCAACAGAATAAGTCCTCCGACACCGCCATTGGCAAGGACCTGAACTGCATCGCGCTGTGCCCCCTTCGATGAGATGGTCTCAGCTCTTGTGCGACGGTCTGAGGGGATGTGCGATATCAGACTCGCAGGGAGGAAGAACGCCAGCATGGGAACAACCCACTGCCACCCCCCTATCCCGAACAGCAGGGTCGCCAGAACCCATTGGGCCGCCGCACCGCCGGCCGTCAGGAGTCCCGTTCGGTGCGATATCACCGCAGCCGCCGTCGCAAGGAGGACGGTGGCGAAGATTCGTTCCGTCATCGACGCGGTGAGGGGGGCGGAGCCGACGTATCCTTCACGGCACGAACGGAATCCCTCGGGGCACGTCCCCCGTCTACTGAGCCACCAGTTGTGTCACGCGCACTCTCTGCCTCATCCGCCGCGCCGGGTTGAGGAACTAGCGGTGCGGGCTCCACCGTCGATCGCACGGAATCCGACATCGCAGGTGCGTGAGCCTGGGATTCCACTCTCTGCGCCCGTGACGCTCGTGAGGCAGGCGCAGCAGCGGTAGGCGGGGCAACGGTGCGAAGCATCGATGAATCCGATGGAAGGACGCCGGGGGTGGACATGCCTGTCGAATCCGTCGAGCTCGGCTGAGAGCTCTGAATTGTCAGGAACGCGAGGTACGCGCCGATGCCGATGACGCCGAGCGTTATCAGAGAGAATCCGAACGCGGGGGCAATCGGGAATGGCCGGAGCCGCGCTCGACGGTGATCGATCCCGTGCAGTCGGCGATGGAGCTCCGATTCGAAATACCATGGCGCTCCGGCGCGCTTGAGCCGGCGCAATTCGGCTTTCAGCCGGTCGTACTCTCCTTCTTCGCGCCCTGTTTTCATAGTCATTCAACTTGTCCAGAGATCGCGCAACATCTCACGCAGCTGCATGCGTCCCCTGTTGATGCGTGACTTGACGGTCCCCATCGCCGCCCCGGTAATTGCCGTAATCTCTTCATACGACAACCCCTGGATATCGCGCAGCACGACCACTTCGCGGAACGCCACAGGGAGCGCCTTCAGCGCGCGCTGGATCCTTTCTTCACGAATCGCTTCGTCCGCCTCCTTGTCCGGTTGTGCACTGTCGTCCGGCAGATCAAACTCCGGACCGTGTTCCCCTCCACTGCCAAGGCGGATGAACCGCCAAAGCGCCATGCGGCGCAGCCGTGTCTTCGCGAGGTTTGAAGCGATCGTGTAGAGCCACGTTGAGAACTTTGCAACGCCCGTGTAGAGCGACTTCTTGCGGAACACGCGGACGAAGGTTTCCTGGACGATGTCCTCGGCCTCGGGTCGCTGGCCGACAAACCGGACCACATAATTGGTCAGGTCGTCCTTGTACCGGCGGACAAGCAGGGTGAACGCAGCAGCGTCCCCCTTCTGGAACAGCGCCATCAGCTCCTCATCCGTCCGGTCGGTCATCGGTCAGACCTTCAGCTGGGGGCATCCATTATACTTCGGCCCCGCGCCCGGGGTTCCCGGCATCCGCCCCTTCTCCTTCATGCTCTTTACCGCAAAGCTGGAGGACAAGGCTGAGCATGATCTGCCCGGTGTCGAGCGTTGAGGTTTTCGTCGAGATGTCGGCTTCAATCAGCGCACGAAAGGCTCTTTCAATGACCCCCTGCGGAAGGTTTTGAGCAAATTCACCGTATTCCCGGGCGAAGAACGGGCTGGGAGCGGAGGGGGATTCCTTGGATGCGGAATGCCTCCGGCCCGGGTTCCGGAGTTTCCAGAGATTTGCGTAGAAGGTGGTCAGTGTCGCAATGATTACCGGGATCTTCGTGCCCCCGTCGAGCATCCGCTCCATAACGGTGACGGCCCTGGCTGCGTCGTCGTCAGCCACCGCCCGCTGGAATTCGAAGATGTTGTGTTCCTTCGACATCCCCGCGACGGCGGCAACGTCATCACGTGTGATCTCCCTACGATCCCCCGCATAGACGATGAGCTTGTCCAGCTCGTTCCTCAGATCCCGCAGGGAGCTGCTGACGCTGGCAGTGAGGAGGCTGGCGCCTTCTGATGCGATGGTCCGCCCCTCCTGCGCCACGCGGCCCGCGATCCACTCAGCGATGTCTCTCTCACGGAGCGGTTTGAATTCGAACGCCCCCCCTTCCTTCCGAACCGTTGAGAACGGTCGTCTTCGGAAATCCGGTTTTGTCCCCGCGAGAATAAGACATGTGGAGATGGAGGGGTGATCAACGTACGCCGAAACCAGCTCTGCATCACGGGTACCAAGCTTGTCCGCCTCGCGGACGGCAACGACGCGCCGTTCTGCCATCATCGGGAACGATGAGGCCCGCGCCACGATGTCTCGCCCGTCGGCGTCCGCGCCATGCATGACATCCAGGTTGAACCCCCGATCGGCCCCGGCAAGGGCCAGCGTCATGATCGATTCGAGCGCTTCATCCATCAGGAAATCCTCATCACCATAGAGCACGTAGACCGGACGGACACTCCCCCGCTTCAGTTCCCGCTTGAGATCGGCGTATGTGGGGGCACTCTTCGCCATGGCGGTTCAGTGTCCCGCCTCGGCGGGCTCGGCGGAATCGCGACGAATGCGGACGGTCTTCATGATGACGGGAGTTTTCGGCTCACCATCCCTCGGGCCCATCTGGGGATTGGGAATGATATCGACATTTCCGATCGCATCGACGACGTTCATCCCCTTGATCACCCGGCCGAAGATCGTGTACGCTTTCGGGAGTCGGACATTGTCCTCCAGCATGATAAAGAACTGGCTCGTCCCCGTGCCGGGGCGTCCCTTGTTCGCCATCGCGAGGACCCCTTTGAGATACCCGGCCTGGTATGAGGGAGCTGTGGGGTTGAGCTCATCCTCGAGCGTCTTTCCCGTCAATGTCTTCCCCCCTGCCCCCGTCCCCGTTGGATCTCCCCCCTGGATGACAAACCCTTTCGACACACGATGGAACTTCACGCCGTCATAATACTTCTGCTCGGCAAGACCGACAAAGTTGGCAACAGTGTTGGGCGCGTCATCAGGATATAATTGCGCCTCGATCGTCCCCAGCGACGTCTCGATCACAGCGATCGTCCGCGCCGTCCTGGAAGAATCGGGAGGGATTTGACTCATCCTGTTCTCTCCTTTCGGAGTGCAGGCGGTGAAGAGCAGGCCGACCAGCAGGTACACAAGGTCACGAAACACCAACGTCGTGGCATGCATGAAGATCCTCCGTTTAATGCTCAGAAGAAATAGCTCACCCCGAGCCGCGCCCCGACCCCGAAGAAGTTCAGCGACGTCCCGCCGCCGCCGCTTCCTCTCCCCGGGGGAAGACTGGCACGGTTCACAAGCTCCCCGACAAACGACCAGCGCAGGTTCGCCCCGAGATAGGCATACAGATTGTCGCCAAATGCGGTGTTTGCCTCAATCTCCACTACCGCGCCACCGCCGTTCCCGGAAAACCTGTCGTCGAGGCTCAGATACTTTTCCGTCAACGACCCGGCGGCATATCCTCCGCCGGCGCCGAGCTTCACATTGTACACACCCTGTTCCGCAACCACGTACTGGAGAATCACCGACGGCAGATGTGCCGTAATGGCAAAGTCCGCCGGACCGAAGGCAGAGGGGACGCTGTATGAACCCGCAAGGTATGCGTATTCGGCTTTGATGATCCACTCATCATTGAGCGGATACGAGACCGCGGCAAAAAACTCGGCAACGGCCCGGAACTGCGCCACACGCTCGCCTGGAATCGCCGTGGCGTTCACGAGATCCACCACGTCCCGGGCCGAAAGATAGGAAACCCCCATCCCGGCCGCCACACCTGGACGGGGAGTTGCTCCGGGGCGTTCCGGTGAGACGTTCTGGGCCGCAAGCGGCGCGCAGGAGAACAGGAACAGAGCAAGGAGGAACGAGCGCATCGGCCTAGACGGGTTCCGTCGTCTGCGATTTGAGTGCGTCTGACGTCCGAACGTGATCACGAAAGAAGAAATAGAGCCCCCACACACTGACACTGATGAAGCCGGCGGCATGCGTCACGGTCGCATAGCTGAGCGCCGCGGCTGGATCCACCCCGAACAGCTTGACCAGGGATTGCGAGGCGAAGGCATGATAGCTGCCGGTCCCGCCAGGGGTGGGAACGGCAACACCGATGCTCGAGATGGTCTGCACGACAACCGCCGCCGCTATACCGAGCCCTCCCAGGTCGAACGCAAAGAACGCCACGTACATCATCACGATATACAGCGTCCAGATCATAGCGCTCTGGGCAACGATGAGGAGGAAATTTGCGGGGCGGGTCAGGAAGAGGAACCCGTCGAGGAACGCATGAACGAACCCCTCCATGCGGCGTGCGAACCGCGCAGGCAGGACCACGCCGAAGATCCCCAGGAGTCTGTTCGTCCAGTCCCTCCGCACCATGAGGATCACCGTGAGGAGGAGAACGCCCGCCGTCGCCGCGGTGATCATCAGCCCGGCCCGGTGCAACCAGGGGAACGACTCGATCAAGGGACCTGAATAGACGAAGGGAAGGAGGGCAACGAGCAGCAGGAACGAAAACGTGTCGATGATCCGCTCCACCACAATTGTCCCGAACGCCGAGGAACGGGAGATCTTCTCCAGCGTCCCGATTACGTAGGGACGGGTCAACTCGCCAGCGCGCGGAAGGAGGTTGTTGAAGAGGTATCCCACCATCACTCCGGAGAACAGATTCCTGATCCTGATCCCGCGCTTGATCGGTTCGAGCAGGTACCGCCATCGCCAGGCCCGGACGAGGTGGCTGAGCAGCAGGCAAGCCACCATGGCTCCAATCCACCAGTAATTCGCGCCGCGGATCGCCAGAATCAGCTGGTCGACATCCGTCCCGCCAAAAGCTACCCAGAGGAAGAAAATGGTTAACCCCGCGCTAAGCGCGTAGCGGAGCGTGGTGCGCCCGCGGACGGCGAGCGGGGTTCTGGGAGGAGTTTCCGCGGGCAACGGACCTCCTCAGCGCAGATCGACGACGTCGACTCCCTCGGGGATCACGAAGGTGAATCGGGAATCGGGCAAACCGGCATTGATGCGCAGGTCCTCGACGGTGTAGGTGGATTCCTTCCCATTAAGATCGGTGACTTCGGCCTTCCGGATGACCCACTCCTCCGCATCAATCCAGAGGCGCAATGCGCTCACCAGCGACTGCTCGCCGCGGGGGACAAGCTTGAGGATGATCACCGGCATCTTCTGAAGCTTGTCCCGTCCGATCACCGTGGCCGCGAACTCTCCGGGTGCCCCGGCCAGAATGCGTTCCGGCGTGAGCGAGCGCTCATCCTGTTTGAACTGATCGATGAGCACCTGCCGGTTCGGGACGGAATACGACCAGACGGTCGAGCCGTCGGTCACAATGGTCTGGTCTTCGGTTTCGATGCGGTATTTGTGCTCCTTCTTCAGGAAGAGGGTCCCGTGCGCGGACTGCTCAAGCTTCGAGGCGGGGAACCGCACGCGCTGGGAGAACGTCAATTCTGCGTCGCGGATCGTTTCATACTTCTTCCGCACCTTCTCGAGGATCTCCTCCGGCGTGTCGGATCCGGCAGCAGGAAGCACCCAGAGCAGGGTGAGGAGGACGACCGATGCTGGGGTGCGGTGAGAGCTGATCACGTCGGCATCACCGGCTGCTGAGAATGACGTCCAATTCGGCTTCGGTTTCCACGAGCACGTCGCGGGCCTTGCTGCCGTCGTAGGGACCGACGATCCCCGCTGCCTCCAGCTCATCGACGAGGCGGGCCGCGCGGGAGTATCCGACCTTCAGTCGGCGCTGGAGCAACGACACCGAGCCCTGCTGGTGGCGCACGACGAGCCGGGCGGCCTCGTCAAACAGCTCGTCACGCTCCCCTTCTCCTTCACCTTCGCCGTTTTTTCGCTTCTGGGCGAGCGACGGGAGGGGGAAGGGATGGGTGTAACCGCGCTGGTTGCCGATATGATTGACGAGCGCCTCGACTTCATCGGCGGAGATGAATGAGTTCTGGAGCCGCACCGGTTTCGGACTGCCCGCCGCAAGGTAGAGCATGTCGCCGTTGCCAAGGAGTTGCTCGGCACCGTTCATATCGAGGATCGTCCGCGAGTCCGTCTTGGACGCGACCTGGTATGCGATCCGCGCCGGAAAGTTCGCCTTGATGACTCCCGTGATGACATCCACCGACGGCCTCTGCGTCGCCACGATCAGATGGATCCCGACGGCGCGCGCAAGCTGTGCCAGTCGTGCGATCGGCTCCTCCACCTCGCGCGCGGCAGTGATCATCAGGTCTGCAAGCTCATCGATGACGACGAGCAGGAACGGCATTTTGGCGTGCGGTGCCTCGGGCGAACTCCTGAGCCGGCCCGCTGCGAGGCGTTCGTTATAGTCAACGATGTTCCGCACGCCGGCGGAGGCCAGCCGGTCGTAGCGCCGCTCCATCTCAAGCTCCACGCCGCGGAGGGCAATCACCGCATTGTTGGGGGTTGTCACAATCGTCTCACCGATGTCGGGCGACACGGCCAGGAAGTGGTGCTTGAGTTGGGCATACTGCGCCAACTCGATCTTTTTCGGGTCGATGATGACGAATTTCAGATCGGAGGGATGGAGGCGGTACAGCAGGCTTGCCAGGATCGTGTTGATCCCCACACTCTTCCCCGAACCGGTCGACCCCGCGATCAGGAGATGCGGCATGCGGGTCAGGTCGTCGCAATACACTTCGCCGGAGATCGTTTTCCCCATCGCCAGGGGGAGGTGCCCCTTCAGCTCGCGGAACTGCATCGAATTGATGACGCTCCGGATCGTGACCAGTGAACGGTGGGAGTTGGGAATCTCGACGCCGACGGCGGATTTCCCCGGGATCGGGGCCATGATGCGGATGCCCCGGGCGGCCAGTTTCAGCGCCATGTCGTTTTCGAGGCTGACGATGCTGCTGATTTTCACGCCGCTGGCAGGCACAAGCTCGTAGAGGGTTACGACCGGTCCCGGGGTGACGCTGACGCTTTCGAGCTCAACGTTAAACTCCGCAAGCGTCGCCCGGAGGAGGTCGGCGTTGGCTTTCAGCTCTTCGTCGTCAACATCCTCCCTGCCCGGCCGCGGCGGGTCGAGCAGATCCACGGAAGGGAAGACATAGTCGATTTCTTCGGGCATACCCGCATTGTCCTTTGCGGTTTCCTCGCGAAGCGTCTTGTCCTGGCCGGAGTCGCCACCCAGGGGTGATGCAGGGCGGCCGACGGTGATCTTGAGATCACCCTCGGGCTCCTCACGACGGTACGGAACGGCCACGATTGGTCCCGCCGACGGCGGCGGTGGCGTAAGCGTCGGCCGCGGGGGTTCCGCCTCGGGAGGCCTCGCGACAGTGACCCGTGCCGTGCGCTCCCGCTCCATCCTTCGCCGCTCCGCGGCCTCGCGCCAGGCCTCATTGCGCTGCGCAGTCCAGTCGGCAAGCCGGAGGAGGCCTCGCCTTGTGCGCTCGATGGTATAGCGGATGTCGAGGTCCACGGCGATCACCGCAGTGACCAGGAGGGCAACGACCAGCACAATGGCGCCTCCCGCCTTGCCGATGAGCTGCGAGAGGATTGCAGCGATGAACTCGCCGATGATGCCGCTCCATTCCATCCCGGGCCCTCCCGGCGCAGCGATCAACCTGACCATGCCGAATGAACCGGAGATCAGAAGCGCCGTGATAAGTGCATAGTTGGTGAAGACAAACGCGGGACGGAGAGGCAGCCGTCGGAGGAGGGTCCACCCCCAGAGCAACAGGAGGAGGGGGAATGCGAAGATCGCGTAGCCGAGGGTCAAACGGATCAGGGCATCAGACAGCATGGCGCCGACGAGACCGAGGCCGTTCTGGACCATGTCTGCCCGCGCGCGGATGAGCGGGTCGGCGCTCACCAGTTTGAACAGGTCGGTCACCCGCAGTCCGGCGATGACCGCCTCGTCGGCCGGATCGTGCGTCACAAGGGCGATGCCGATCAGCACCGCGATCACCATCATCAGAATGGCGGCGATGGCGGCGCGGCGGCCCCGCCGCGATGATCCACTTCCGCTCTGGCTTCGCACCTGGCGTGTCTTCAGGTCGTTACAGGTTGATCAGGCATTTCCTTCTTCTCTTGCTCCCGCTTCAGCTTGATCACGTTGCCGTCGAGCTGGGGAAGCACGGGTATGGTGTCCGTACCCGCGCAGATCTTGAGGTCGTCACCGAAGCCGATCTCCTGCAGGTAGCGGCCATGGTCCGACGCCCGGAGCATCTTGAGGATCCCCCTGCCGTAGGTCTTGAACAACGCGCGCGCAGCCTGCGCACCGTCGGAAAGGTCGGCATCCGACAGAAGTTCGTCGGCCACCCTGGCCACAAGCATGCCGGCGCAGACCGAGTCCTCCATCGAGAGCACGCCGCTGTTCCCGGCGCAGACCACCGTGAAGTCCCGCGGTGCCGCGCGGAGAGCGTCCGCCACGGCGGAGACATTCACGAATGCGCAGACGAAGAGCTCGCGCGCATAGCGGGCCTTCACCAGGGCCTGCGAGCCGTTCGTCGAGCTGAAGATAATCGACTTCCCGCGCACGCGATCCTCGGTGTATTCGGCGGGAGAGTTGCCCAGATGAAATCCCTCGATCATCCTTCCATTGCGCTCCCCCCCAAGGAGGATCACGTCTCCGAAGAGATTGCCTGAGATCTTCACCGCCGATTCCACTGTGTCGACGGGGATGATCTCCTTCGCGCCACTGCTGAGCGCCGCGATGATCGACGTGCTCGCCCGGAGGACGTCGATCACGACGACCGTCTTGTCCCGCAACGCCAGCTCGTCGGTCTGGTGCGGGGTGAAATGGAGGTCGATCCGCATGCCGCCTATTTCTTGATGAAGGGAAGCGGAGTAACGACGGCGGGGACATCGCGCTCCCGGATTACGACAAGCAGCGGCGTCCCCGCGGTCGAGGCGGATGCAGTCACGTAGCCCATGCCGATCCCCTGCTCAAGCACCGGCGAGAAGGTTCCCGAGGTCACGGTGCCTGCGGGCACTCCCGCTGCGCGGATGGCATACCCGTGCCGCGGGAACGCCTTCCCCTCAAGGCGAAGTCCGACGAGCCGGCGATTCGCCCCTTCCTGCTTCATGCGAACGATCGGACCTTTCCCGATGAATTCACCTTTGTCAGTTTTTGTAATCCACCCCAGGCCGGCCTCGATCGGATTCGTCGTCTGGTCGATGTCGTTCCCGTACAGGCAGTACCCCATTTCCAGTCGAAGCGTGTCACGTGCCCCCAGTCCGACCGGGCCGATCCCGAACCTTCGCCCCGCCTCCATGATCGCCTGCCAGACGCCTTCGCTCGTGGCACGGTCGGAGGGCATGTAGAGCTCAAACCCGAGTTCACCCGTGTACCCTGTGCGGGACACCGTCATCGGCACGCCGGCCACCGTGGCCTGCAGCCAATGATAGTAGGCAAGCGCGCCGAGGTCGGCATCGGTGAGTTGCGCCAGCGTCTCCAGCGACCGCGGGCCCTGCACGGCGAGCAGCGAGATCTCGTCCGTGCGATCCGACACCGTCACGTCGCCGAAACGTTGCTCATGCATCCAGCCGATGTCTTTCGCCGTGTTGGCGGCGTTGATCACCAGCATGTACCGGTCGCCCATGTGATACACCAGCAGGTCATCCACGATCCCCCCGTCGGCGTAGCACATGGCTGAATACTGTACTCTCCCCGGCGTCAGCTTAGAAGCATCGTTGATCGTAATCTTCTGGATGAACGCAAGCGCATCCTTTCCCCTGACCTCGACCTCTCCCATGTGGGACACGTCGAAGATGCCGACGCCCTCGCGGACGCGCTTGTGCTCTTCGATGATCCCGGTGTACTGGACCGGCATCTCAAAGCCGGCGAACTCGACGATTTTGGCGCCGAGCGCGCAGTGAACGCTGTAGAACGCCGTTCGTTTGACTGCCATGCAGCTGTTGTCGTCGTGTGCGCGCTGTTACTTGTAAGAATCGGTGATGTCCTTCCCCTGCTTGCGCGAGATGCAGCGGAACTCGCCGATCGGGACGTTTGGATCGATCTCCAGGTGGATCCAGACGAAGTATTTCACCATGATCCTCCGTAGCCGGCTCACGGTCCCGACCCGCAGCGCATCGGCGAGCTGCGGGTTGACCTTGAGGATCAATCGGGATTCATGGCTCTCGCTCTTGAAGCGGCGGATCCACCGTTCGATTTGATTCAGGGTCGTGGTCTTCGATTGCACGAGGCCGGTCCCGCCGCACGCCGGACAGGGTTCCGTGAAGCTGTGGAGGATGTTCTGCCGGACGCGCTGGCGCGTGATCTGGACCAGACCGAATTCGGTCATCGGAAGGACCGTCACCTTTGCCCTGTCGCGGCGGAATTCCTTCTTCAGTTCTTCATAGACCTTGCGTTTGTTCCGCTCGTCTTCCAGGTCGATGAAATCGCAGACGATGATGCCGCCGATGTCGCGGAGGCGGAGCTGGCGGCAGATCTCGCGCGCGGCCTCAAGATCGGTGCGGAGCGAGTTCTGTTCCTGCTCGCGCTTGGCCGCGTACCGTCCGCTGTTGACGTCGATAACGACCATCGCCTCGGTCGGCTCAATGATGATATACCCGCCGCTCTTGAGCCAGACCTTCCGGGACAGCGTGGTTTCGATCTCTTTCTCGATCCCGTAGACGTCAAAAATCGGACGCCGGTCCCGGTGAAGCTCGATTTTGTCCAGGAGCTGAGCCGAGGTGTACTTGATGTAGGCCCGGATCTCCTTATGCAACTTCCGGTCGTCGATGACTACCCTGCTCACGTCGTTTGAGAAAAGGTCGCGGATGACGCTCGAGGTGGTCGACATGTCCTTGTACAGCAAACAGGGGGACTTCTCGCTCTTGACGGTCTGCTCGACCTCCCGCCATGTGCCGATGAGATCGTTCAGGTCGTTGGTGAGGGAGGTGTCGTCTTTTCCCTCTGCGACCGTGCGGATGATGACGCCGAATCCTTCGGGCAGGATGGTCTGGACTATCTTGCGCAGGCGACGCTTTTCCTTGAAGCTGCTGATCTTCTTCGAGATGCCGATCTTACCGTCGAAGGGTAGGAGAACGAGGAAGCGTCCGGCGAGCGAGACTTCGGAAGTGACGCGGACCCCTTTCTTGCCGACGGGCTCCTTGGTGATCTGGACAATGACCTCCTGGCCCTTCTCCAGATGGATCTCGCGGCGGGGAGGGCGATTCTGTCCGTTGTCGCCGTTCCCGCGGTCGCGGGGGATGTGCTGGGGCTGTGCCGCGTGGGACGACGGGGATGGTGAGGCCTGGTGGGACTCTCCGACCGCGGCGGGCTGTCTCTGCCCGTCCACTTCTCCCTCCTCCTCGTCGCCGATCAGAGACGTGTACTCCTCGAACCTGTTCCCGATGTCTGAGAAATGCAGGAAGCCGTCCTGCCCCAGGCCGAGATCGATGAATGCAGCTTTGATGCCGGGCATCACCTTGGCAACCTTGCCGAGGTAGATGTCCCCGATCATTTTCTCCTTATTGGCAGTCTCGACGAAGAGTTCTGCCAGGCGACCGTCTTCTGTAATCGCGATGCGTGTCTCGTTTGCGGCCGCGTTGATAATGATTTCCTTTTTCATACCGTGCTGAGAGTACCAGCCTTTCTGCGTACAACGCGTCGACACCACAGGCACGGAACGAAGCAGGCAGGCTCCCGGGAGGGGGGAGGAGACACATTGTGATCATGATTTGTCGCCTTCGTCGTTTACCGTCGTGTGGGCAAGTGACGGCAGCGCCATGGCGCCGCCTTGTGAAATATGAAGGTAGTTGACTTCCCTTCATTCAGAGCGTGAACTACCCTTCCGTAAATTATGAAAAATCCCTCCTCTATGCAAATCCGCCCTCCGGGCGGATCCCTGCGCCATGGAAAAAAAGAGTGAGGCCAAGCTTCCCTGCGTCACACTTTTGGTAACCGACCGTTGCTTCCTTCCGGACCTGGCGGGGTTGAGCTACTTCCGGTTGCGCAGGACTTGACCTCACAGAAAGAACCGCACGATGCAGGGGTCAGAACAATCGACCGCATGTGGAGCTGATCGGGTTCGAACCGACGGCCTCCTCGTTGCGAACGAGGCGCTCTCCCAGCTGAGCTACAGCCCCAACCGATTGACAATTGACGATGGACGATGGACAATTGACGGATGGTGTCGTAAATATACTGGATGAGAGTGTAACAATCAATATCGTAGGAATTCTGGTGCGATTCGGGCCATCGGGACAATTCTTGACAAACGGAGTGGAAATGCGTACTTTTTATACTCGTAGTGATTATGTAACGTAACTGTTCACAATGTCGACAGGTCTGACACAACGGGAGCGGACAGTTCTGCACTATGTCGTGCGGGATTTCATTGAGACCGCCACGCCGATAGGCTCCCGGTACATTTCGAAACGGCATGAAGACGAGCTTGGGCTGAGCTCAGCCTCGATCCGGAATGTCATGTCCGATCTGGAGTATCTGGGGTACATCAACCATCCTCATACTTCAGCGGGGAGGGTGCCGACCGACCTCGGATACAGGTTTTACCTGGACACGCTGATGCGGATCGAGGCGCTCTCCGAAACGGAGCAGCGTGCCATCCGGGAGGCGCTCACTTCCAGAGAGGAAGAAGAGGAGCTGCTGAAGGAGTCGTCCCGGCTCATGGGCACGATCTCCCGCCAGCTCTGCATCATTACCCCTCCTCATTTGAACACGGGGACGTTTGAAAAGATCGAGCTCGTCTCAATCCTCCCCACCCGGCTGATGGTCATCATCTCGATCAAGTCGGGCCTGGTCCGCACGATGATGATGGAGGTCGCAAGCGAAATACCGCGCGAACGGCTTGAACAGATCGCGCGCTTTCTCAACGAGCGGCTCAGCGGACTCACCATTCAGCAGATCCGCGAGTCCTTTGCCGAACGGGTGAAGGACGGTTCCGACGAGGAGAGCGGGCTGATCCGGCTCTTCATCGAGTCGGTTGAGAAACTCTTCCCCTCTCCGCGGACTGACAAGTTTCATATCGGCGGCGCGGAGAAGATCATCGAGCAGCCGGAGTTCGAGAACCCTGCGGGCTTCCGTAGTGTGATCGAGTTGATCAACGACGAAGAGATCATCATCCATGTCCTGGCCAAGCACGAGACTCCGCCGCCCGCGGTAAAGGTCTCCGTCGGCGAGGAGAACCAGGACCGGAAGCTCTCCTCGTACGGCGTGATCACCTCCAGCTACTCCACGGGGGAAGTGACGGGAACAATCGCCGTCATCGGTCCCAAGCGCATGAACTATTCCCGGGTTATCCCGCTCGTGGACTACGTCGCGCGCACGATTTCCGACATGTTTACGCAACGTACAGGCAATGACTGAGGAACGCACCAAGGAACAGCCGAAGAACGACTCGCCCACCAACGGTACTGCCGAATCACATGAAGCGCCTCCCGCGACCGCACTTCCTGAATCCCCGCCGGTGCAGGAGGATCTCCGGGTGAAGCTGGAGGAAGCGCAGAAGGCGGCAGAGACGTACCGCGATCAATTCCTCCGCAAGGCCGCGGAGCTGGAAAATTACAGGCGGCGGTCCGAGGCGGAGTATCTCAACCTGGTCCGGAACGCGGGAGTAGGCATCCTGGGTTCGTTGATCCCCGTGATGGAGGACTTTGCCCGATCGCTGAAGTCGATGACCGAGGCCGGAGAGGACGGCCCATTCGCCAAGGGCGTTGAGCTGATCTATCAAAAGCTTGTCAAGGCGCTTGAACAGCACGGTCTGACCCCCTTCGAATCCCTCGGCAAACCGTTCAACGTCGAGTATCATGACGCGCTGCTCCAGATGCCGCGGTCGGACGTCCCCGCGGGGACCGTCATCGAGGAGGTGGAGCGGGGGTATATGCTGCATGACCGCGTCCTCCGGCACGCCAAGGTAATCGTGTCAACCGCCGGGGAGGAGCCCTCAGCCGGTAACGGCGGGGAAACGGCCGGCACATAATGGCAAAACGGGACTACTACCACGTGCTCGGCGTCGCGCGCGGCGCGTCGCAGGACGAGATCAAGAAGGCGTACCGCAAGCTCGCGCTTCAGCATCACCCCGATCGCAATCCGGGGAACAAGGAGGCCGAGGAGAAATTCAAGGAGGCCGCCGAAGCGTACGAAGTGCTCGGCGACCCAGAGAAACGCCAGCGATACGATCAGTTCGGGCACGAAGGGATCCGCGGTACCGACTTCCGACCCTTCACCAACGTCAACGACATCTTCAGCGCCTTCAGTGACATCTTCGGCGGTGGATTCGGCGGCTCGATCTTCGATGACATGTTCGGCCAGCAGGGGCGCCCCCGCCAGCGCGGCAGCGCCGGGACGGCCGGCTCCGATCTCAAGGTTCGACTGAAGCTCTCGCTGGAGGAGATCGCCTCAGGCGTCGAAAAGAAGCTGAAGGTAAAGAAATGGAAGACGTGTGACACCTGCGGCGGGTCGGGTGCTCGCTCCTCGGGAAGCATGACGACCTGCCCGGTGTGCGGCGGCTCCGGCGAATTGCGCCAGGTCTCCCGTTCCGTGTTCGGGCAGTTCGTCAACATCACGACCTGTCAGAATTGCGGAGGCGAGGGACGGGTCATCAAGGAACCGTGTACTACCTGCCGCGGCGACGGGCGCGTCCAGGGAGAATCCACGATCAAGGTGACGATACCTGCGGGGGTGGGTGAGGGGAACTACATTCCGCTCCGGGGGGAGGGAAACGTCGGCCGCCGCGGTGGACCCGCCGGCGACATCATTGTGGTGATCGAAGAAGAGCCGCATGACGTGTTCACGCGGAACGGCGACGACGTCATCCTCGATCTTCTGATCAGCTTTCCGGAAGCTGCCATGGGGGCCGAGATCGAAGTCCCGACGCTCACGGGGCGCGCACGGCTGAAGGTGGAGGCGGGAACCCAGTCGGGCCGTATCCTGAGGATGCGCGACAAGGGAATTCCGCATCTAAACAGCTTTGGGCGCGGCGACCAGCTCGTGCGCGTGAATGTCTGGGTGCCAACCACGCTCAGCGGCCGCGAGCGCCAGCTGTTGAAGGACCTCGCCGATTCGGACAATATCAATCCCAAAGAAGGTGACAAGTCGGCAAACTCCGATAAGAGTTTCTTCGGGAGGATGAAGAAGGCATTCAGCTGACCCTCACATGAAGCTGTTCACCGACCTTCAGCACAGGTTCGGGTGGACGAGGAACGAGATCCGTGTCCTCGTGCTGCTCACCCTGACCCTGCCTGCGGGGGCGGTGATCCGATGGCTCCGGTCGGGCGACGGGGCGCCGGGGGGGATCACGCCGGCCTTTACGTACGCGCAGGCAGACAGCGAGTTCTTCGCCCGCTCGCGGGCATCCCTGCCCGATTCCACCAGACGAAGCAGCCGCAAGACCCCGCCGCGCGAACCGATCGACATCAACCGCGCGGGCAAGGAACAACTCCTCCTCCTCCCCGGCGTCGGGAACGCCACGGCCGACCTGATCGTTCGGTACCGCAGCCAGCACGGTCCCTTCCGGACGGTCGAAGATCTCCTGCGGGTCAAAGGGATCGGACCGAAAAAGCTGGAGAAGCTCCGTCCCTACGTTACGGTCGTGCGCTAGTTGCCTCAAGCCCCTGTTTTTTGCATATTTTGGTTTTGTGGTCTCTCTCACCGAAATTCATCCGTGCCGACGCGCGATCTGATACTTGGTCTGAGCATCAGCGGGGGCGGCGTACAGGCCGTCGAAATCGAACGCACCGGTGCGTCAATGACCCTCCTGTCCATCGACGAATGGGAGAACTCCTTCCTTACCGACGCCAACAATGGTTCGGAGCGCGGCCTCGAGCAGTTCCAACGCGACCTGAAGAAGTTCATCGCACAGAATCACACGCGCGCGTCAAAGGTCTCCATCGCGATCGATACCGCGCTCCTCTTCCTGAACAATCTCCCCATCGATCAGGGACTCACGCGGAGCGAGATCAACGATCACGTCAAATGGGAGCTCACACAGTATCATCCTGACCTCGACCCGTCGGAGTTCATTACCGACGTGCATGTCCTGACTGAACGTACCAGCGGACCATGTAACGAAGCCCTGAGCGTCTCGGTCAGGCGCCACCATGCGGCCGCTGTACAGAAGGCGGCGGCAGGCAGCGGACTTGAACTGCATATCGTCGACGCGGACCACTTTGCAGCTGACACGGCCCTGCGGATCAATTATCCCGATACGTACCGCAAATACATCGCGCTCGTCGGCATCAAGGAGAACCGTCTCGATATCAGCCTGATCCGCAGCGGCAGCCTCGAATCATACCGCTATGTCATCGTGCAGTCCAACAATGAGATCGTGCAGGGGATTGCTGCACTGGCACGGCGAACGCCCGACATTCATTCCGTCACGGCGTACGGCCCCTTTCTCGACCGCGATCTCCTCACGACGATCCGGCGCGGATCGCCGATCCTGGTGGAGGCGCTGAATCCCCTTCGTCACATCAATGTTTCCGATTCCCTTCGCCTCGCCGATCATTTGACGGTCCCGTCCTACCGCTTCGCCGCGGCGGTCGGCGTGGCCCTGCGGAGGGATTGACCATGCGGGTGATCACGGGGAGGTTCAAGGGGAGGGCCATAGGGACCGTTGACGACCACGCGGTGCGCCCGGCCACGGACCGCATACGGGTGACGATATTCGACATGCTCGCAAACCGTCTCGCGCTTCGAGGTGCGTGGGTGCTCGACCTGTTTGCCGGGAGCGGAAGTCTTGGCATCGAGGCCCTCAGCCGCGGCGCCGCCCGGGTGACGTTTGTTGAGCAGGGACGCGAGGCTATGGCCGCGCTCGAGCAGAATCTGCGCTCCCTCGGCTGCCTGGAAGAAGCGGAGCTCGTCGAGCAGGATGCCCTGGCGTATCTCAACGCTGCCCGTGGCCCGTTCCACCTTGTGTTTGCCGATCCCCCCTACGGGTTCCCGGAGACGCCGGAGCTTCCCCGCATTATCGTCGGTCACGGGCTCGTCCGGCCCGGCGGCTATTTGCTCATCGAGCACACCCGCGAGGTCCGCTTCGCGGATGCGGATCTCTACGCCACCGGCCCGGAAAAAAAATTCGGCCGCACGCTCATTACCTTCTTTCAACCGACACTCCCGGGGACACCACCGTTATGACACAGCAGATCGCCATCTATCCGGGCACATTCGACCCAATCACGTACGGGCACATCGACGTGGTTCGGCGTGCCACTGAACTCTTCTCCCGCGTCATCGTCCTCGTCGCACGCAACAGCGTCAAACAGCCGATGTTCAGCGACGATGAGCGCGTCGCCATGATCCGCGAAGTCTTTGCCAAAGACCGCCGGGTCACGGTGGACGGGTTCGACGGCCTGTTGGTGGATTACGCGCGCCGCCACAAGGCGACTGTCATTGTGCGGGGTCTCCGGGCGGTGTCCGACTTCGAGTATGAGTTCCAGATGGCGCTCACCAACCGGAAACTGGCCCCCCGCATCGACACGGTGTTCCTGGTGCCCCATGTGCAGTATACCTACCTGAACTCGACGATCGTGAGGGAAGTGGCACGCCTCGGGGGAGATATCTCCGATTTCGTTCCCCCCGGAGTACGGAAGCGGCTGCTTGCGGTGGTGGGGCGTTGACATCGCGCATGCGGGCCCTGTCGAGGAAAATCCTGGACCTGGAAGAATCCCAGACTCTCGCGTTCACCCAGCGGGCGCGGGCGATGAAGGAGTCCGGGATCGACATCGTCAGTCTGACGGCCGGCGAGCCCGACTTCCCGACACCGCGGCATATCAAAGAAGCGGCGATCAAGGCGATCGAAGCGGATTTCACGCACTACACGGCGAATCAGGGGACGCCCGAGCTGATAGACGCGATCATTGATAAGTTCTCTTCAGACAACGACCTCCACTTTTCCCCGAGCCAGATCCTTGTGTCCTCCGGGGCGAAACAATCGATCTTCAATGCGCTTCGGGCTATCCTGAACCCGGGAGACGAAGTCGTGGTCCCGGCCCCCTATTGGGTAAGCTATCCTCCCATGGTCCGGCTCGCCGACGGGGTCCCAGTGATCGTCCCCCCAGCCGACAGCGGGTTTCGCCCCGACGCTCGCGCCATCCGAAGAGCCATTGGACCGAAGACCCGCGCCCTCATTCTCAACAGCCCATGTAATCCCACCGGGGTTGTCTTTACGCGCAGTGAGCTTGAAGAGATTGCGGCTGTAGTCAAGGAAGCCGGGATCACCGTCATCAGCGATGAGATCTATGAGAAGGTGGTATTCGACGGCCGGAAACATTTCAGCATCGGCTCGCTAAAAAGCATCAGCAACCAGGTCGTGACCGTCAACGGCGTCTCCAAGGCCTACGCCATGACGGGCTGGCGGATCGGGTACATGGGTGGACCGGAAGAAATCATCCGCGCGGCAGCGAAAGTCCAGGGCCAGGTAACCAATCACGCAAATGCCATCGCACAGAAAGCAACAGTGGCTGCCCTCCGGGGTCCGCAGCGGCCCATTGACGAAATGACGGGAGAGTTTCAGCGACGGCGTGACCGAGTCGTCGAACGGCTCGGAGAACTCCCACGGACCAGGATCCGACCCCCGGAAGGTGCGATGTTCCTTTTCTTCACCGTCGCCCCCTACCTCGGCAAGAGCGTGAGCAGCGGAATGATCAGGAATCCTGCGGACCTCGTCGTGCATCTCCTCGAACGCCATCGCGTTGCGCTCGTGCCCGGCGATCCATTCGGTAGCCCGGACTGCGTCCGGTTGTCATTTGCCTGCAGCATGGCGGACCTGGAGAAGGGACTCGACAGAGTCGTTGCAGGGTTCAGGGAACTCGGATAACGGAGGGAAGGGGTTTATGCCTACATACGAATATGTTTGCAAGCAGTGCGGACACAGCTTCTCGGAGCTTCAATCCATCACGGCAGAACCCCTCGTGCGTTGTCCGCAATGCGGGAAGGATGCGCTCGCGCGGGCCGTCGGAGCCGGCGGTGGGCTGATCTTTAAGGGAAGCGGGTTCTACCTGACCGATTACAAAAACTCGCAGCCGTCGACCGGTACAAACAAAGAGAAAGAAAAACCGACACCGTCTGACAGTCCGGCCGCCCCAAAATCCGCGCCGGAATCCAAGCCCGGCCCGGAGAAGTGACAGCCGTCGCGGCACCGGGCATTCGCCTGAGCAGACACAGCGCGAAGCCCGGCGTGCCGGACGTCAGAACATCAGTCTTTCTTCGGGGGCTTCGCCGCAGGAGCGCCGGCGGCAGTTTCCTTCAACGAGGTGACCGTGAACGTGCCGCCTGAAAGGGTTCCGGAGGCTTCGAAGGCAAGCTCCTTTTCTCTCTTCGACTTCTCGATCAGATCCTTCGCCCTGACGCTTCCCTTGTCGTCGAACTTGTAGTACTTCCCTTCCGAGAAGATACCATACCCGCTCTCCGCGCAGGATTCCTCCAACGCGCACTCCTTTGTGTGTCCCGCCGCCTTTTCCATGACGTTTTCTTTCTTCGCCATGTTTTTGGCGCACATTTGGTCAACCACGTACCCCTTGAGCGTCGTGACCTTTGCCGGAGTCTGCGCGGTTGCCACCGCAGCCGCAAGTATCACGATCGCTGCCACAACGCCTGCGTGTCTCATTTGCACTCCCTGTAGTAAGTGGATAATTCAACGCGGATGCTATCTCAACGGCGGAGAGGGGGCGATTGGTTCCCGCATGGGGGGACGGCGAGAAAAAATCAATCGTACCGGTCGAGGCGGAACTTCTCCCCCAGGTAGAGCTTGCGTGCCTCGGGGTCGCTGGCAAGGGACTCCGCGGAGCCGGATTTCAAGATCTGTCCGTCGAACAGCAGGTAGGCACGGTCGGTGATGGAGAGTGTCTCGTGGACGTTGTGATCAGTGACGAGGACCCCGATGCCGCGCTCTTTCAGCGCGCCGACGATCCGCATGATCTCCTCCACCGCAATCGGGTCGATGCCGGCGAATGGTTCATCCAGGAGTATGAATTTTGGGTCGGTCGCCAGGGCGCGGGCGATCTCGGTCCGACGCCGCTCGCCTCCTGAGAGCATGTACCCCTTGCTCGAGGCAATGTGGGCGATATTGAAGTCCTCCATGAGCTGCGCGCACCGCGTGTGCCGTTCCGCTGTGGTCAGGTCCATGGTCTCCAGTACCGCCATCAGGTTCTCTTCCACCGACATGCGCCGGAAGACCGAGGCCTCCTGCGGAAGATAGCCGATGCCCATCCGGGCCCGTTTGTACATCGCAACGCGGGTGATTTCCCTGTCGTCCAGGTAAACCGTCCCGGCGTTGGGCCGGATCATCCCCACGATCAAGTAAAATGTCGTCGTCTTGCCGGCACCGTTGGGGCCGAGGAGTCCGACCACCTCTCCCTGCCGAACGTCGACACTCACCTGGTTGACGACCGTTCGCTTCTTGTACCGTTTCACCAGCCGCTCAGCCCTAAGCACGCGCGCTTCGACGACGGCAAAAGGTTCCGTGATGTTCATGGTATCTTGGTTTCGCTTTGAAACGGAGAGTTCTCACGGCCCCCGCCGGGCCCCCGCAGGAGCCGGCCTGATGGGCATGGGCCGGTCCTCCAGCCAGCGGAATCCGGGAATGGTGTACTCGTGCTCTCGCCTTGCAACCATGTTCTCGGGGTAGTATTGCCCTTCCACTCCTCCATAGACGGTGATCGTGCTCGCTCTCCCGCCGCTGAACAGCATGACGATCCTGTCGCCGCTGGTTTTGTTGAGCCCATTGGCCAGTGAGTCGTCGTACAGATAATACAGGCTGATGGCACGCCCCTCGACGTCCGTCAGCCGCAGCCCTGCGCTGTCGAACTGCATCGTCATCCTGTCTCCCGTGAGTTGATCGAACCTCCTGGCGGCCAGCCTCTCCACCCGGTCTGTGCTCCCCGTATCGCTGCGGGAACCGGCGAACGCATTCCCCATGACAAGCACGCGCCGGACTCTCCGGTGCCTGAGATAGATGTTGATGGAATCGCCATAGACCTGGGTGTTCTCGTACCAGATGACCGGCTGTTTGCGCAGCGTGATGCTGTCGCCGCGCATGTACATGCATGCATACTGCGCCCGCGCTGCAAGCTCGGAACGCACCATCATGACACTGTCCCGTGCAATGAGGCGCCGCGTGCTGTCACGGATGGCTTCCAGCACCGTCCCCCTGATCTGCAAGGTGTCGGCCCGTCCCCCTCCTGCTGTGTCAATCTGCACGAGCATGGGCCGGATGGTCATCCGGCTGTACTGGGTCATGGCATCGTGATCCAGCCTGCCGCCGGTAATCGTCACCCTCTCTGCCTCATTGGTGACCCGCACGTTGCCCGTGGCCACGGACCTGCGCGTATTCCTGTCGTAGCTCAGCGACTCGGCGGTCATCACCGACAGACTGTCGACCACCACGACCCGGGTATGAAAAAACGCACGCCGGGGATCGATCAGGTATTGGCCGTAGAGCGCCCGGACTTCGACGGTGCCGTCGGTGAGGAAGACGTCGTCGAATGCCCCCGCCTTCCGTTCTTCCCGGAAGTACGTTCCCCGCGGCGCGCGGAGCGTCATACTGTCGTCCTGAACGACAACATTTCCCGTCAGTTCCACCCGACCCCTGCGGATGAACTGAAGAGCGCGGTCGCACGAAATGCGGACGCGTTCATGGGTAATGATCACGCCGCCGATCAGCTCTCGCGCATCCTCTCCGTCGATCACACGCCCGACGAGACTATCGGCGTGCTGGAGCACGATGATTCTCTGGCCCTGCTCCTGCGCTGCAACGGGAACGCAGACGGCCGATACACAGGCCGCGGCAAACAGAGCGATCGTGCGTGTCTGTCTACTCATTCGTCACCGCCTGTCCGGTGACCTTGAAGATCTTGTAGTTCTTCAATCCCTGGTCGCTGACCATGCCCTGCCCCATAATCCGTTCGGTCGGCGAGGTGATGTCGACGAATGCGTCAGTATGGATTTTCCGCTCCGCGTTTGTCCAGAAGAGGCGGTCGGTCCGCAGGGTCGTGCCGCTGTCCGAGATCACTACCACGTTCTCGTACGCCTCGAAGTCCTGCGTCGCATCGTTGACCTTCCCGCGGCGTGCCGTCAGGAGAGACGAATGCCCTCCGGATTCGTTGAAGAAATCGACATGGATGCTGTCGTCCAACAGCGTGAACCGTTGCTGCTGGTAGGAGGCAATGTGCCCCGCCCAGAGGATGGCTTTAATCCTGGCCGAATCGGAAAAGAACACCGTGCTCTTCCAGCTCTCCTGCGAGGGAAGGTCCACTTGCGGAAGCGCGACAACGGAAGGTTTCAGTTTCTCCTCGCAACCGGCGAGGAGAAGGACGGAAGCAATCAGAGGAGAAAGAAATCGCACGGCAGGTCCTCGGCGGTTCATCGCCGTCCCCCCGGAACCCAACGTCGGAGCCAATGGCCCAGCCCTGTCTGTGGCGTTGGCTGGGACGGCGGGCGTACCTCGACCCGGTGTTTCAGGCCGTTATATGCGACGAACGCATCGCGCAGTTCAGCATCGCTGGATTCATGGAGCTGATCCCACAACATCTGCGGCCGGCGCGCCGATTCGGGATCTCTCTTCCCCTTCCGGCGCATCAGCTCATTGTGGAAGTTCGTGATGGGGATGAGATGAACGATCCCCGTGGCGACGTCATGCACCCAGATGCGCCGTTCGGCGGGTGAAAAGGCGAGTGTCAGGGCTTCATCCACGTGCACTTCGCGGATCGGCGTACCGCACGCTGGCGAGGGACTCCCCGGGAGCCAGGTGGAATAGGTCCAGCGCCGTTTCTCTTCGAAGTGATCGTCGACCTCGCCACCTCGTCCAGAGACGATCTCCACATTGATCTGGTTGCCCGTTTCCTCGCGAACGGTGATGGAAAAGGTGTCGGTAGTGGCTTCGACCATGCCATAGGCGATCACCGGCGCGAGCGGCGAGCTCCTGTCGGGCACATCACCCGAAATCCCCAGAATGAGATCGCCGCTCCCGCGGCGTCCATCACCGATGACCAGGAGCGAGGCGATGCGCTCGCGGTACCGGCGGTAGCCGGGCCGGTCATTCGGGAGGACGCTCTCGAGGAGGTCACGTTCTTTCGGGCGCAGCGGCCGGGGGTATCCCATCGCCCACCCCGGTTCACCTGTTCCGCCGCGCGAGGATGAAGTCGATGAATTCACGAGCAGCGCCCTCTCCTCCCGCAGTCCGGGTGACGTAATCCACCGTCCGTTTGACGGCCGGCAGGGCGTTTTTCGGCGCCGCTGAGAGGCCGACGACCCTGAGGAGCGGGATGTCGAACAGATCATCGCCAATGAAGGCGATCTCTTCGTCGGCGAGTCCGCGACGCGACTGGATTGCCCGCATGGCGGTGACCTTATCTTCAACCCCCTGAATGACCTCGTCGATGCGCAGCACCGAGGCGCGGGCTTCGACGATGGGGGTCGAGCGGCCGCTGATAATGGCAAAGGTCAGACCGGCTTCACGCCCGCGGACAATCCCAAAGCCGTCGTGCGCATGGAAGCGCTTGAATTCGTGCCCCTCCGCGGTGTAATACAATCCGCCGTCGGTCAGGACACCATCTACGTCGAGCACAACCATCCTGATGCGGCGCGCCTTCGCGTCGAGAACGCGTCGTGAGGGCATCAGTACTCCTTCACGAGACGATCGATGCGCGTAACCTGCTCCAGCAGCGATCGCAGGAGGTCGAGACGGAGCTGGCTTGCGGCGTCGCTCAAGGCGTGGGGCGGATCCGGATGCACTTCGACAAAGAGGCCGTCGCACCCTGCAGCGACGCCCGCCCGCGCCAGCGGGAATATGAACTGCGGCTGGCCGGCCGTTTGCGCCGCCGCCTTATCCCCCCCGGGCAACTGAACCGAATGCGTTGCGTCGAGAACCACAGGATAGCCGAGCGAGCGCATGATGCCGAGCGAGCGCATATCCACGACGAGGTTGTGGTAGCCGAATGTCGTCCCGCGCTCCGTGAGAAGGACGTTGGCGTTGCCGGTGCCCGTCACTTTCGCCGCGGCGTGCGCCATGTCTTCCGGGGCCATGAACTGCCCCTTCTTGATATTGATCGCTCGTCCCGTCCTGCCGGCCGCCTCAAGCAGATCGGTCTGCCGGCAGAGGAACGCAGGGATCTGGAGCACGTCGGCAACCTCAGCCGCGGGGGCCGCCTCGAGCTCCGTGTGGATGTCGGTCAACACCGGCATCCCCAGGTCACGCTTTACCTCCTGGAGGATCTTCAGCGCCTCCTCCATGCCGATTCCCGTGAAGGATTTGCCGCTCGTGCGGTTTGCCTTCTTGTAGGATGATTTAAAGACGACCGGGGTCCGGAATTCCGCCGCGGTCTTCTTCACCGCCTCGGCGGTTCTCATGACCAGGTCCCGGTTCTCCACGACACACGGTCCCGCAATCAGGAACAGCGGGTTCCCGTCACCAACCGGAAAATCGTGAATGCGAGCTGACATGCGGTCTCCTCGTGAACTCCGTCGCGTTCAATCATTCATGATACAAAAAACCGGAGTGACAATCAAAACGAGCTCCCTTTGCTTTCACACCGAATCGGACGTATATTTGAGCACCATGGCAGCTTCATCATCACGCATAATGATCCGCGGGTACGCGAAGATCAACCTCGGGCTCCGCGTGCTGCGAAAGCGCCCCGACGGATATCACGATATCGAAACGGTGCTCCACCGCATTCACCTGTTCGACGAGATCACGCTCCGTCCCGCGCCGGAGATTCGGGTGGATTCAACCGATCCCACTGCACCCGGCGACCCCTCGAACACCTGTTACAGGGCCGCGATGGTTTTCAAAGAACATTTCGGCGTGCAGGAGGGAGTGCATTGCAGGGTATCAAAGCGGATCCCCGTGGGCGCCGGCCTTGGCGGAGGGAGCTCCGATGCAGCATCGGTGCTGCGCGCCCTCCCGGGCCTGTGGGGAGTCCCAGCGGGTGAACGGCTGCTGCGGGAACTTGCCCTGCGGGTCGGTGCGGACGTGCCCTACTTCCTCGGCGAGGGGACTGCAGTGGCGCAGGGTCGCGGCGAGCAGCTCCAACACTTTCGGTTCGATGTCCCGTATGCGATCTGTGTCTGCTATCCTAACATCCATGTGTCGACGGCGTGGGCATACGCACGAGTGACTGCGCGGGAGCGGACCGACGGCAGCCTCAGGGCCGCCGTGACAGAGGGAATGACCGACCACGCACTCCTTGCTGAGGCCCTTGCAAACGATTTTGAACCGGTCGTGACTGCGGAGTATCCGGAGGTCGCCGAGCTCAAACATGCGTTCCTCGCCCGCGGGGCTGTTGCAGCGGCTATGTCGGGAAGTGGATCATCCGTGTACGGCCTCTTTCGGGACTCAGACGCCGCCGAAGGAATCGCACGGGAGTTCCGGGCAAAGGGGTACAGGGCATTTGAGACCCCGCCTCATTTTGTTCCGTGACGACATCGACTCCCTCCCCAACACAGTCAACGTGGACCTGCGACCTCTCCCCTCCCGGCTCCTGATGCTCCCCCTCTGCCAACGCCCACTCGCGGCACTCGCCTTCACCTTCGTCTTCAGTGTTCCCTTCGGACGAATGTCCGGCGCCCCTGCCGCCGAGCACTCAGCAGGGCAATCCCCCGCCGACTCGATAGCGGCCGGAAGAGATACAACTGCCGCGCCGGACACGACACGCATGACCTCGCCTTCGCTTGTCGGTTCGCTCGATCGTCATATCGATCCCCCTTCGTACAGGACCCGCGAAAACCTGCACTGGCTCGACTATCGGTACGCCGGGGATATCCTCGCGACGTTCCCGGGAGCGTATGTCCGTGATCAGCACAGCGAAGGGCAGTACAGTCAGTTGACATTCGGCGGGTCGGACTGGCGATCCATCGCCGTCCTCATGAATGGCCGGCTGATGAACGACCCTGCGTCGGGGATTTACAATCTGTACGGGATCACCCCGGAGTATGCGGACAGGATCGAAGTGGTGAGCGGGCCGCGGGCCTTCCTGTATGCCCTCAACAGCGCCGGGGGGTCGGTCAACATCGTCACAAAGAACTATAACAGCAACAAACCGTTCACCAAGCTCGATTACTCCGAGGGGGCGTACGGCTACGCGTACACCGACGGCACGTTCAGCCAGAATATTTCCCGCCACGTCAATCTCACGTTCGGATTCCAGCATCAGGCGACTGACGGGAGATATGCCAACAGTGTGTACGACGGCTGGAACGCGCGGAGCAAAATCCGCATCGCGCTCTCGCCCGACCTGAATGTTATCCTGGCGCACTACTACACATCGACGCAGACCGGGCTCAACGGGGGGGTGGACCTCATCGCATCGGGCTCGTCGAGGGCGTTCGACCGGATCCAGACCGTCGTGAAGAACACGGATTCCTACGAGAAGATCTCCCGCCACGATCTCGACCTGTCGATCGTGGGGACGTTCATGGGAGACACTGCGAACGTCACGTCGCTTACCCTCTACTATTCCGGGTTCCTCCGGCAATACCGCGACGAAGAGAACCGGCCGTTCCCCAACGGCGTGTTCATCAGCTCCGATCATGCCTCATCATGGATGGGGCTTCACTTCACGCAAAACCTCCAGAGCGAGTTTCATCGCCTGGATGCGGGCGCTTCACTTGAGCTCCGCCAGGTGGAGGGGAGTCCGAACCTCGGGAGAATTCGCCGGACGACCGGCGCAGTCTGGGTGAAGGAGGAGCTGCTTCCTGGAAGCCCATGGAGCCTGGCAGGATTTGGCAGGTATCAGCGGTACCGGGATCGAGACTACGTCGGCCTCGGCGCCGACGGAACGCTGCGACTGTTTGAAGGACTGAGCGTCTTCGGCGGCCTCTCCATTTCCCGCCGGGTGCCGACCTTCCAGGAACTGTTCTGGGTCGATTCGACCGTTGCGCGCACGGTAAAACCTGTTGCCGAGACCCATCGCGTGGCGGAAGCCGGGATTGCGCTTGATGCGGGTCCGGCGGGAGGTCTGCGGATTTCGTTTTTTCATCGCACGGTGGTGGATCCCATCACCATATCGCCATTGACCGGTCTGAGTTCCCCCTTCCCCGCGCTCCGGTTCGGCAACGGGGCCGCGCTGTTCTCCAACGGCATCAGCGCGAGAGTCGACCTCCGCTTCTGGTACATCGCCGTCGAGGGAACGGCGCAGTACCTGCTTCGCACCTCGGGCGGAGAACGGCTGGATGATTACCCGAAACTTGCCGGGAGCGGCGGCGTATATTTCTGGCACAGGCTGCTGAAGGACCGGCTCGAATTGAAGGCAGGGTTCAAAGGGTCGTTCGCCTTCGCACACGAGGGCCTTGCCTTCAACCCCGAGGTAATTGCCTATGTTCCCTCCGTTGGGCCGGCGCTGGGCACGACGGGCACGGTGGATTTCTTCCTCATAGCGCACATCGGCGATGCCTATGTTCACTTCATGTGGGAAAACCTCCCCGACGTCCGGTGGTACGGCACGCCCTACTACCCGGCGGGTGAACGTGCGCTTCGTTTCGGCATTGCTTGGGAGTTCATGAATTGAGGCGGGTCGTCACTGTCTTCGGCAGTTCTCGTCCACGGCCTGGCGAAATGGAATACGACGAGGCAAGGCAGCTCGGCACCGCTCTTGCCTCAGCCGGTTTTGTGGTCTGCAACGGCGGCTATGGCGGCATCATGGAGGCGACGGCCCGCGGCGCCAGGGAGGCAGGAGGACACACGATCGGAGTGACCGTGAACGCGTTCGGGGCCAGAGAAGCAAACCGGTGGATCGTGGAGGTCGACGAGCGGCCCACGTTGTTCGACCGGCTGAATCGGCTGGTGGAACTGGGCGATGCCTACGTCATCCTGAAGGGAGGGACCGGCACTCTGCTTGAGCTCGCCGCCGTCTGGGAGATGATGAACAAAGGGCTCATGCCCGAACGGCCCGCGATTGCTCTGGGGGACTTCTGGAACGGAGTAATCGCCACCCTGCGCGATGAGCTGGCCTGGGAGGGGAAGGAACACTGTACCCGGTATGTACGCATCGCTCCAGATGTCGAATCGTGCATCACAATCCTGACACAACATCTTGGGAGTCCCCATGGACGCTGAAGTGCGGTTGCTCCTGGACCTGGTCGATGAAGCCTACGACAAGAAGGCGTGGCACGGAACAAACTTCCGTGGAAGCATACGGGGGCTGACAGCGCGGGAGGCCGCGTGGCGCCCCGGACGCGGTCGCCACAACATCTGGGAAATCGTGGTCCACGTGGCCTACTGGAAATACGCCGCACGGCGGCGCATCCTCGGGGAGAAGCGCGGGTCATTTGCGCTGAAAGGGAGTAACTGGTTCCCTCGGATCGGGGCGCTGCCGGACGACGCATGGGAAGAGGATGTCGCCCTGCTCGGAAGGGAGCACCACGCGATGCGGGAAGCCATCAGCGGGCTTCGAGCGGGGATGCTCCCCCGGAGGATCCGCAGCGGCGGCACCACGCACGAATACCTCATCAGGGGCATCGCTTCACACGACCTCTACCACGCAGGTCAGATCCAGCTCCTGAAGCGGTTGATGCGCGGTTGACCTGCTGGTCAGTGGCGGGGAGAGTGGAATTCCCCTGCGGCAACACGGGTGAGGAAGTCCAGGGTTTTCCCGGCCGCGTTCTCCCAGTCGAATTCCTTCGCCCACCTCATCGCGTTCGCCGAGAGCCGATCGCGGAGTTCCCCGTCCTGGAGCAGCAACAGCATCCGGGCAGTCAGCGCATCCGCATCGCCGTACGGATAGAGAAGACCCGTCTCGTTGTCCTTCACCGCATCGCGGAGACCGGGCACGTCGCTGGCAATCGCCGGCGTCCCACAGGCATTTGCCTCGATGATCGTCAATCCCCACCCTTCCTTCGAAGACGTCGCCACCTTGAACCACATCCGTTGGAGGAGGTTCACCTTTGCTTTTTCGGAGAGATAGCCGGTGAACTGGATGGCGGACGCGATCCCCCGGGCCTGCGCCATTGACTCCAGCCTGGGACGGTCATCACCCTCCCCCGCTATCACGATCTTGAGGTCCGGGACGCGTGTCAACACGGCGGGGAGCGCATGAAGGAGGGTATCCACGCTTTTGTACCGCTTCAGACGGCCGAAATATCCGACGAGCGGCGTGGCGCTCTTCTCCGGTCCGGGAACGTACCTCGCGTGGTCGACGCAGTTATGGACAACGGCCAGGCGGTCGGGCCTGAAGCCGCGGGAGATGAATTCATCGCGCGTGCTCGGCGAGACGACCATAAAGGGAATCCGGCGGCGGTAGAACGCCGTCGCTGCCCGCTCCATCCAGTACACATACGCCGCGGCGGGTGATCGGGTTTCTCGGAAAATGCTCCGGCCAAACAGATGATGGGCGATTCCTGCGAGAGGCCGGCGGACAAAGAGGGGAGTGAAAAAGGGGACCTTGTTCAGGTCCTCGACCACGACATCGAACTTCCTATCGCGCAGCTGAGTGAGATACACGACAGGGAAACGAAAATTGAACAGCGCCCGCGAACCGCGGCGGATCACCTCGATGCCCTGGATCGTCTCGCGCTTCCGGGCACCAGGATACGCACAACAACAGAGGGTGACCTGATGGCCCCGATTCGCGATGCGGGCAAAGATCTCCTGGAAATGGACTTCTGCCCCGCCGGCATCCGGATGCGTCCTGTCCTGCCAATTGACGACCAGAATGTTCATCGGGGGGCGGCGATCTCCGCACGCCAGTACGCGAAAACGTCAGCCAGCGTCTGTTGCAGCGGGATGGTCGGAGACCATCCCGTGGCTTCCCGGAGTCGAGAGAAATCGCCTGCAAGGTAGGGAATGTCGTGCGGCCGCGCGCGCACCGGTTCCGACCTCACCTTCACGCGGATGCCTGTGACGTCTTCATACATCCTGATCACCTCGCCGACGGCGAACACCTGCCCCGAGCAGACATTGAACACATCGTGATCCGACGTGTCGCCGAGGATGACCCAGTACGCGCGCACCACGTCACGGACATCGGTGAAATCGCGCCGCGCCTCCAGGTTACCGGCTCGGATGGTCGGTTCGGCAATCCCCTCTGCGATGCTCGCAAACTGGCGGCCAAAATCGGAGGCGACGAAGATCGGGCTTTGCCTCGGCCCGGCATGGTTGAACGGACGTGCGACCGTCACGCGCATCCCGAACGAGCGGCGATATTCGCGACCGATGAGGTCGAGGCAGGCCTTGCTCGCCGCGTATGGATTGAGGGGACGGAGGGGATGGTCTTCGGTCACCGGGGGAGGTGGGTTTGCACCGTAGGTTTCGCCGGAGCTGACCAGGAGGATCCGGATGTCCGTCCCTGTTTGCTCCTGAAAGAGGCGCGCCGCCTCAAGGATGGCAACGCCCCCCATGACATTCACGCGAACCGTGCCGGCGGGATCTTTCCGCGATGTGGGAACGTAGGCCTGGCCGGCGAGGTGGATAACGCGGTCGGGACGGATCGCCGCAAAGAGCATCGCGATTCGCGCCTGATCCACCACGTCCGCCTGATGCAGATGAACCCTGTCCCGAAGATGCGCGAGGTTCCTGCCCGCCCCCGGATCGAGCACGGTCCCGTGCACCTCAATGTTGCCGGCCGCAAGCAAGAACTCCGCTGCATGACTTCCCACGAACCCGTCAATCCCGGTGACGAGTACACGCATGCGTGACCTTACTGCGCAGGGGGACTGGGAGGCGGGCCGGCCCTGCGTGCCTGCTCCTCAACGACCGCGATCCGCTGTTTCAGCCCGGGATCGTTGGGGTAGTAACGCGACTGGAGGTCCTTCAGAATCTCGAGTTCCTTGTCGTAATCCTTCCGGAGCTCATAAATGTCGATCAGGGCCCTGTAGGGGTTGTACATGGTGTTCAGGGAGAACTGGCCTGTCTCAAGCAGCCTGCGGGCCTCGGTCTCCACGCTCGATGCCAGCTCGTTGAACTTGTCGATCCGGCCGATCCGGTGATAGAAATTCGCAAGGTCGGATTCGAGCTCCCACCCCATGGGAACCTTGCTGCGCGGTATGAGATATTCCATCCGGTCCAGGGCCTGCGCCGCCTTGTCCATGTTGGAGTCGACGTTTGCGTAGTACATCGCGAGCCGTATGAAGCCGGAGCGGAGGTTGAGCATCAGGCGTGTGATGTTCTCGTCGAAATACACTTTCGGGTCGTTCACCCGTCGGAACTTGTAGCCGTACTGGGGGGTTTTGGAAAAGCCCTCCGGCTCATGGAAGAGATTCTGCTCCACCACGCCGGGGTCGATCCCCATATCTTCGCGCGACACCCTCCGCGGTTCAAGTCGCTGCGCAAGCCCCTGGAACCAGAGGTAGTCGTCCAGCCCGATCTTGCTGTCGGGCGAACAGGTGACGGCAAAAAAGATGGGGCGCCGCCACTGGTTCGTCCGGATAATGTCGAGCACCATGATGTCCTGCACGCGGATGGCGCGCGTCTGCCCGAACTGCAGAGTGTTGCGCATCGTCCACTGCAGTTTCCTCCCGTTCGTGATTGAGGTGTCGGTGATCCCGTACCGGGCATAGACGTCGGGAGGCACGGGGATCTCAACCATCCGCGGTTCCCAGATCTGGGGCTGAATGTTGGCGATGCGCGAATCGGAAAACGAGATGGGAACGGCCTGCGCCTCCTCGTAGTACGGGTTGTTCTTCATCTGCTGGATGTACCACGGCGTGTTCACCAGACTCAGGTTCACGATCCGCACGTCGCGCCGCACACCTTCGACGTCCTGCAGATACCAGAGGGGGAATGTGTCGTTATCCCCGTTGGTAAAAAGGATTGCGTCTTTCTCGCATGTCTGGAGCATGTTGTAGGAGTAGTCCCAGGCCACGTAGTTGCCCGACCGGTCATGATCGTGGTAATTCACACGCACGAGATTCGCCGGCACGGCAAGGACACAGAGTCCGGCTACTCCACCTGCCAGCGCCGTGTGGAGGTTCGCCTGCGCGACTCCCCTGCGGGCGTATTCGATGAGCGCAGCCACCCCCATGGCGATCCAGGCCGAGAAGACAAAGAACGCACCGACATAGAAGTAGTCACGCTCGCGCGGTTGCGGCTCCTGCTGGTTCTGATACAGCGCGAGCATGGGTCCGAGGATGATGAACGCGGTCAGAAAAACCAGCCCCATCTTCCAGTCTTTCTTGAACTGATAATACAGGCCGAGGAGACCGATGAGGAACGGAACGGCCCATGTCTGTCGCGCCGACCAGGTGCTGTCTTGCGCGTCACCCGCAGCGCCGATGTAGTTCCAGAAGAGATAGCGGAAGAACATGTGATTGAGCTGGTAGCGAAGCAGGAAGTCCATGTCGCTGGAGTACTTCGTGTATTGCTCCTGCTGGTGCGGCTCCTGGCTGTAGCGCCTGGGCATGAAGAGGGGCGCGGTGCCGTATTGCTCCCGTCCCAGGTATGAGGTCAGGCGGGCCAGATTGCTCGGATCATTCTCGTTCATCGGAGGGTTGGCGTTCGAACGGATGATCACGGAGGTATACGTCGTGTACCCGAGGAAGATCAGCAGAATGGACGACAGGGCAAGATGGAGCATCTTCCGCCGCTTCTTGTACGAACTATAGACGCCGTAACAGACGAGGGCGATCACAATCCAGGGGATGTAGGCAATCACCTCGCTCTTCTTCCCGCCCCATTCGCCGTCCATCATGCCCGGCACGTACTTGACGATGCCCGGATACACGACCGCAAAGACGCCAAATGCGATGACGGAAAAGATCGCAAAGCTGTTGAAGGTCACTTCATACTTTTTGAAGTAGATGATCATCAACACGGGGAAAATCGCAAGCAGCGCCAGCAGGTGGACGCCAAGCGACAGGCCGATGAGATAGGCGATCAGCAGAAGGTACTTTTCGTTTCCCTCTTCTTCCGAGCGATCAAGCCACCGAAGTGCAAGCCAGATTACGGAGGAGAGGAAGAACATGCTCGCGCCGTACACTTCGGCTTCGATCGCGTTGTCCCAGTAGGTGGTGCTGACGGCCAGCGAGAGCGCACCGACAATGGCCGATCCGTACACGGTGATGCGGTCAAGGGTGGTCGCGGGAATGCCGCGGAAGTTGGTAATCAGCCGGACGATCACCAGGTAGAGGAACATGATCCCCATCGCGCTCAGGAACGCCGACAGTGCATGCGCCCGGACCGCCTGGTCAGCGGCAAACGGGATCATCATTGCTATGCGCGCGCCGAGGAGAAAGAGCGGCGATCCCGGCGGGTGGGGCACCTGCATCATTTTTGCAGCAGCGATGAACTCACCCACGTCCCAGAAAACAACCGTCGGCGCGAGTGTCAGGAGATAGATCAGGAGGGTAGCGGCGAAC